>JBAOIG010000005.1:0-320614 GCA_037045155.1 Thermomicrobiales bacterium | reverse complement strand
CGGCGGCTCAGCGAGGGCGCAGCGATGATTCGAACAAAGGGCGAGGCCGGCACCGGCAACGTCGTCGAGGCGGTCCGGCACATGCGCACGATGCAGTCCCAGATCCGCCGGGCAGCCGGAATGACCCGCGACGAGCTGCCTGCGTTTGCCAAGGAGCTCGGCGCTCCACTCGAGCTGCTTCGCGAGGTCGCCGATCTGGGGCGGCTGCCCGTCGTGAATTTCGCGGCTGGTGGAATCGCAACCCCAGCCGATGCGGCGCTGATGATGCAGCTTGGTTGCGACGGGGTCTTTGTTGGCTCGGGCATCTTCAAGTCGGGCAATCCGGAGCGTCGAGCGGCGGCGATTGTCGAAGCAGTGACACACTACAACGATCCGGTCCGCATCGCGAAGGTCAGCGAGAATCTCGGCGAGGCGATGGTCGGGATCAACGTCAGCACCCTGCCGGCCGACGAGCTGCTCGCAACCCGGGGCTGGTAAGCCGATGAACGGGCGGCATCGCGTCAACCCATCCCTGCCGCCTGCTGTCGAGGGCGAGAGCGCAATCGGCGTCCTCGCCCTCCAGGGCGCGTTTGTCGAGCATCTCGCCGTTCTGGCCCGGCTGGGCGTTCCAACGCGAGAGGTGAGGTTGCCCGAGCATCTCGACGGGCTGGCCGGGCTGATCATCCCCGGCGGCGAGAGCACGGTTATCGGCAAGCTGATGGTGAAGTATGGACTCGACGACGCCATTCGGTCGTTCGCCGGCCGGGGTGGCGCGATCTGGGGCACCTGCGCCGGAATGATCCTGCTGGCCCGCGAGGTTGGCCGCGATCAACCGCTGCTCGGACTGCTCGATATCGACGTCGAGCGCAATGCCTATGGATCACAGCTGGCGTCGTTTGAGGAAGACATCGCCCTGACGCGCTTCGGGATCACGGATCTGCGGGCAGTGTTTATCCGCGCGCCGGTGGTGTCGCGTGTCGGGCCGTCGGTGACAACCGAGGCAACCGATGGGCGGGGCAACATCGTCGCCGTCTCAGATGGCCGGCTACTGGGGACGTCGTTCCACCCGGAGCTGACCGATGATGGACGCCTGCACGGATGGTTCGCCGCGCTCGCCCGCGACAGGCTGGTGATCGCACACTGACATCACGCTGCGACGGGCTGCCCGGCGCGGGCGCGGGCAGCCCGACACAGCGTTGCGAACGCCGAGGTCAGCGCCACTGCTCGGTCTCGAGCGCGGGCATCCGCGCGCAAGCTCTCTGCGCCGAGATCGAGTATCAGGTGTGCGTGGATTGCGTCGTCGCGCAGATCGTAGTGCAAATCGACGAAGAGCGTCTTCTCGCCGGGCTCGCCCGCAAGGATCTGAGCCAGAAGATCTACTCGCCGATCTACGATCGCGCGAAGGCGCGATCCGGTCTCTCCATAATCGTGGTATCGAACATTCATTCCCACCACGCACCTCCAGTCCCGGCGCATCAAACCCAGGCGCCGTCATGATGAACGTGCCGAGCCGCCCCCGGCATTGCTATCGTCGCAGCGACAGCGTGTCGAAGTCACAACGTCCGGGGTGGATGTGCCTCAGGAGTGTGACAAGTCTGACTATCGGCGTGGCCGCAGGGTGGTCAGGCGGCGGCAGGGGTCGCGCTTCGGGTGCGTGTTGGGGAGCTGAAGCGATACCGACGACTGTCGGAACCCTTGCCAAGCAGATGAACCAGCTCGTCTGCGCTGTGCCAGCCGAGCGACAACGACGGCTCGAAGACAGTCAGCACCAGGGCCGCGTCGTCGATCGCGAGAACCTCCAGCCGGCCGCGTTCAAAGAGATACCACCGGCCATCCTGATCCTCGACGACGAAGCTGTCATACGGGACGAAGTTCGCCGGGACTGCTACAACCCGAAAGCGCATTCCACCACCCTCCCGACTCCACATGACTCGCCGCGCTATGAATCGCCGTATCACCGTACCCGGCGACGCGTCACAATCGCGCGACGTTCGGCTGGCAGGAGTGTCAGCTCCGTGACAATTGCGCCGGCGCGGCGGTTACGGCGTGTCGATACAGGCGCGCATGAGTAACCCGCGCGGTCTGAATCGTCACGAAGTTGCTACGTACGGGGTGGCTCTGTAACGCAAGCGCGATGCGTAGCGCTGGACAATAGCGCTGAGAAGGGCCACTCCCAGCCAGACTGAAGGGGAGTAGAGCCATTGGACGAGGAAGGTATTATGCGCCACCACCCACCACGCCAACCCATCGCGATTGATGCGGCGCGGATTCAGCTCGAGGAGCAGCGCCGGGAGATTCTGGGGCGGATTGCCGAGGTTGGCGCCGACCTCCTCGGAGCGACCTCAAGCCAGGCCATCGAGGGAACCGTCGCCAATCACCCGGCCGATGCGGCCGGCGAGTTGCTGACCGCCGAGACTGACGTCTCCGAGATCCGCTACCTCCGCGCCGAGCTTGTCGGGATTGACGACGCGCTCCGCCGCATTCACGATGGGTCGTACGGGTACTGCGTTGAGTGCGGGATGCCGCTCGATCCCGGACGGTTGGAGGCCCTGCCCCAGGCGGCGCGGTGCGTCGCCTGCCAGCGGCGGCACGATTACGAGGCTCGCTAGCGCGCAGTCTTGTCGTCCGGCACGATTTCGAGCACGGGGAGATCTCCGCCCTGCTCGATTGCCATCCTGATCTCGGCGTCATAGTCGAACAGACGCGATCCCCTCAGCAGCGGTCGTAGCGCCTTCGGCGGACCGCACGAGCCAGAGCGATCCCGCATCCGGCGCATCAGCGCCGCGCGCTCGGCGGGGTCCGCGATGAGACGCCCTTCCGCGTTCATCGTGTGGCGGCCAACCTTGATCGTGACGCGCGGATTGGCGCGGATGTTCCGATACCAGCTCGAGTTGACACCCCAACCAGAGAAGATGATGAACCGATCGCCGTCGGGCATGAAGCTGACGCCGATTGTTCGGGGCTGGCCTGTCTTTCGTCCGGTCGTCGTCATTCGCATGATGCAGCGCCAGCGGAACAGCTCGGCCAGTGGCCCGTAGTACGTCAGCGCCGGACCGCGCAGGAGGAGACGCTGAATCCGCCCGGCTGGTTCGCGCTTCATTCGGGGTTCGCTGTTGGCCATAACACCCTCCTTTATCCTGCGGATGGACCCCAGCGCCAGGACTGTAACGCTTTTGGCGCGCTAACGCGCGTGGATGCCGCGCCGGTTTCACGGTGTATGGCCGATACTTGAGCCCGGAGGCAGACCCGAACGAGAGTCAGGAGGTCACCATGAGCGTGCGCGATCACGGTCACAGGTGGATCGCCGACGCGCAGGACGCGCCCGTTGAGGGATCGCCGGCCGATTGCGAAGTGGCCGCGCCCGACCGCGTCCGAACGATCGAGAGGAAGGGCTGACATGGTTGACGAGGATCTGGCGTTACGACGCCGTGAAATCACTGGCAAGACGGTTCAGCTCTGCGAACTCTGCGGAGCCCCGATCGCTGGCGAAGCAGTCTTTTTCGAGCAGGCCGAGTTCCCCCCAGGCCAGATGGCCGATCCGCTCATTCTCTGTGACGCCTGCCGGGGCGAGGTTGAGCGGGGCGAGATCGACATTCAGCAAGAGCCGCCGGATATCGATCCGCCTCGCTAACGAGAACCGTTCGCCAACATCGGACTCAGTGGGGTGGCCGGCCGGCCACCCCACAACGTTCACGCTCACTGCGACCCGACGGGTTCCGACGCAGCCGCTCAACGCGGAGGACTGCGTCAGTCAGCCTCGTCGTTGGAGTTGCTGGAGTAGGCTGCGGGAATCAGCAGCAGTGGTCGGTGCCCCATGTTGGCCAGACGCTCGGCGACCGACCCGAATATGAGGCGACTCAGACCGGCTCTGCCGTGGGTGGGCATCGCCAGCAACTCCGCGCCGAAGTCATCCGCGACGCGGACGATCTCTTCATCGGCCTTGCCCTCTACGATGGCGGTGCTGGCGTCGTTGCCTGCCTCGCGTAACCGCTGGGCGATGCCAGAGAGCGTGGCTTCCGCCTTCTTTCGGAGCGTTTCGCGTTCTATCTCGGTGTAGTACCAGGCACTGTCGCTTGACTCCAGAACTCGGAGAAGCTGCACCCGCAACCCATCCCCGAGGACATCGTGCAACACGCTCAGTGTCTCGTCGCCGGAGCCAGCGCCATCGAGTGGCACGAGCACACGGTGCATCCCGATTGGCGCTGGGTCATGCAGGCGGCGAAACTCCGGCGGCACGATCAAGAACGGACAGCGGGCTGCGTGGATCAGATGGAACGTAACACTCCCGACGAGGGCGCGGCGCGGTCCGCGCCGGCAATGCGACCCCATGACGACCACGGGGTCGCGAACCTCGTCGAGTAGCATGAGAAGCTGCGGCCCAACCTCGCCATGGAGGACGACTGTTCGCACGTCCGGCGTGTCGAACGTGCGGGCGATAGCGTCCAGATACTCCCGAGTGTCAGTGGTCCACTTCTCCAGGCCCTTTGAGAACACAACCCCGAGCGAGCCGGAGAGCGGGCCGATTTCGGCCGGCAGCTCGATGACGCTGACGAGGACGACACGAACGTGATTGCGGGCCGCCAGCTCGCGGGCGAATGGCAACGCACATTCAGCAATTCGATCCGGATCCTGCGAGGGATCGGTGAGAGGAACGACGACCGTTCGCATTCGAACCTCCTCAGTCTCAACCGCCGATCAGCCGGCCGCATAGCGCAACAGCGCGCCGATTCCAGCCCCGATGGCCAGCAGCTCGGCGGCTGCCACTCCGTGAGTGACCTCAACATCGCCACCGGACACGATCGTGCGGCGCATTGCCTCGTCGACGACATCGCCGACCGTCTCGACCACATTCCCACACGCCGGGCAGATGGACAGCGCCCCGACGAATAGTCCCCCGCACGATGGACAGGACGCCCCCTGCTGACTGGTGGCGCTGGCGACAACGAGAGTCCGCGCCTGCCGCGCCGCAACCGCTGCGAGTGTCGGGGTGAAGCCGAGCACGGCTGCCCCTCCGTCGTGGGCACCCTCGCGAAGCTGCGCGACGACACGCTCTTCGGATTCGCGCTCCGCTGCCTTAAGAACCGCGGATGCGCGATCCAGTGTCTCCGAATTGGACGCAAACATCTCGGCCTCGAATGTGCCGGCCAGACGCTCCCGCAGCGTTCGTGGGAGAAGCTCCTGCAATCGGGAGACCGGCTCGACCGGCCCTCCGATGATCAGTCGTCGGTACGGCTGGCGTTGGCCCAGCTCGACGAGCTGGTCGCACACCGTCCGCAGATGGACATCAACGACGTTGTCGTGATGCCGCTGGTAGTTCGCCTGCGACCAGCCGCCCTGCTTATGCCGGCCAGGGACAAGGCTGAGGAGATCCCAGGAGTCGACCACCTGCCCGCGTTCGAGAAGGAAGACGCGCGCCTCCTCGCTGTCGACGAGCGCGACCGCGCTCGGCTCGTGCTCGTCAACGAAATCCAGGAGCGAACGAACGCGAGCGAACCTGCCGAGCGCAATCTCGTTGGGGATGGGCGTTGGAACCGCGACGACATGCCACAATCCCAACGGTTCGCACGAGTGGATGACCAGCCCGGCGCCGGCCGGCATCAGTGCCGCCAGATACTCGCGAACGCGATCGACTTCGCGATCGAATGCGGGCCATGCTGCCCGGGCCAGCGCAGCGCGATATCGCCGAGCCATGTCGTCGAAGGCGACGCGGTAGGAGCGTTCGATCTGCCGATCTCCAGAGAGGTCGAGCTGCGCCGAGAGAACCATGTCATCGCCAGCATCGACCGAAGCAAGCGCATGCCGCGACATCGTCGCTGTCATTGTCCTCCGCCAGCTTTCTATTCATCCGCATCTTGCGCGGTGGTTGCAGGCACGATGATGAGCGGTCTGGACGCGATCTGGGTGAGCCCGGTCGTGACGCTTCCGAGCACAAACCTGCGGATCCCGCTCCGCCCGTGACTTGTGACCACAATCAGATCCGCGTTTGCCTCGACCGCGACTCGGTCGATCTCTTCGGCTGCCCTGCCGACGCGCATTGCCCAGTCCACCGACATGCCAGGTGTTTCGGCGCGAAGTCGTTCGGCTGTCGCCCCGAGATACGTTCGAGCATCGTCCTCAGCAAGCATCTGGAGCTCGGTGAGCTGGTTCACGTTTACCGCGAGCATATCCGGGCTAGCGGCGATGTAGGGGGATGCCCAGACCGGTTCGACCACCTCGATCAGGTGGAGTGCCGCGCCGGCCGTCTTCGCAAAATCGACAGCGATCGCCAACCCTTGCTCGGCTGTCTCCGATCCATCGAGCGCGACCGCAATCGAGCGGATGTCGGCAGCGCCCACAGCTTCGCCTTCCACCGGGCGGACGAGCCCGACCGGCGTCGTCGAGAGTCGCACGACCTTGTCGGCAACGCTGCCGAGAACCAACCGGCCAAGCCCGCCGCGCCCACGTGTCGCCATGACGATCATGGACTCAGGCTGTTCGGCGGCATGGCTGATCAGCTCGTCCACCGCATCTCCGGCTCGCACCCAGCTCTCCACCGCCACACCTGGAATGACGCGCTCGGCGGTGTCGTGCAGGTACGCGTGGACGCGGGTCGGGTCCGGGATCAGCTGCGACGTTGGCAGGTCGATCAGCGCGGGCGCTTCGATAATATGGACGACCTCAATCGTCGCGCCGGTCGCTCGAGCAATCGACGCGCCAAAGGGGAGGGCTGCCTCGGCCAGTGTCGAACCATCGAGAGGGATCAGAATTCGTTTCATCTTCTACTCCTGTCGATACGCGCGCGCGGCGCCAGGGCACCGGCTACACCCAGCCTACGCTCCCGCTCATAACAGTATCGATCGTTTCCACAAGTCCCGCGTTACAACTCCGTGGCAACTTGATGGAAGCGACGGATCACTGGGCGACGACAGGGCTGATTCGGTGTGAGAGTCCTCCAGAAGGTTGAGATGCTACTCGTCGGCCAGATCGTTCATGATAGACAGCACTGTTTGGCCGGAGGATTCGGTGACAGGATCGTCATGATCCGATGCGGAGCGAACACAGCCGCGAACTGACACCGCGCAGCCGAGCACAGGGTCATAGCCCTGCTCCCGACAGATGCAATAGAGCGGCGTAGTCAGGTGTGGACAGAATCCGTTGGCGTGTTCGTGACTTAACATCGCGCCCTCCCTTGCCCCGTGCTAGTTCCTCAGCACGATCGTCTCAGGATCTGTCACTGTGCGCATCGTGAAAATTACGTAATCAACGCCGACTCCACGATCTGAGCGCGGGAATATCTGGTACGCAACTTGCGTCCATGCTCGTGGCTGCGCGATTTATTGGGGGACCGGTGCAACGTATCCTGTTGATCGAGGATGACCCGGCTATCCAGAGCTTGCTCCTGGAGCTGCTCGCGGATGAGGGCTACGACGTCCAGGCTGCCGGGGATGGTGAAGCAGGTGTCCTGGCGGCGAGGATGGATCACCCCGATCTTATCCTGATGGATCTCATGCTTCCCGTGCTCGATGGCATGGCCGCGACGCGCCAGCTCAAGGGTGATCCGGCAACGCAGATGATCCCGATTATTGCGATCTCCGCCGGCCCGAATCTTGGCATCCACGCCATTGATCTCCCAGCCGATGGCCTCGTCGCAAAGCCCTTCGACCTCGACATGCTCCTTGCCGCGATCGTGTCACAGCTCCACGCCGACCCGATGCGCGGTGGCCCACGGCCAGTCGCCGACTAGCCCCAAGCGCGCCATCGTGCCTGCGGATCCGAAGAAGCTTCACCGGCGGGCCAGACACGAGTCAGTCGATGTAGCGCAGCGTCAGCGTCAGCCCCGGCGTGCCGACGGTGGCGCCGGGGTATTCGGCCCGGGCTGCGATCTCAACATCGGCCACATTCTCAACCGCCGGGCTGAAGTGCGTCAGCCAGAGCCGATGGACCGCCCCGTCATGCGCCAGCCGGCCGGCCTGGCGCGCGGTCATGTGGCCGCGCTCCTGAGCTCGTTCGGCATCCTCGTCACGCGCGTACATCGCCTCGCAGACCAGTAGATCGCTGCCGGCAACGAAACCAGCCAGATCGTCGAACACCGATGTGTCCGTCACCAGCGAGACACGCAGCCCACGCCGTGGTGGGCCGAGAACCTGCGACGGCATGATCCCGCCCACCGGCTCGCCACCCTGAAGACGCTTCCACTGGTCTATCGGCACGTCGAGCTCTCGCGCTCGCTGCGGGTCGAAACGCCGCGCGCGAGGGAGATCGATCCGCCAGGCCAGACAGTGTGAACGATGGTGGACGTGAAGCGTCGTGGCGCGCAGCCCGCCGGCCAGCTCGATCTCCTCGCCGCCCGACAGCTCGCCGACGCCGAGCTCGAATGGCAGTCGTCCGACGATGCTGAACAGATGACTGACGACATCATGCGTTCTCGGGGGGCCGTAGATTGTGACGGGCTCGGTCCGGCCGGCGTGGGCGATCTGGAAGAGGATGCCGGGGAGTCCGGCGACATGGTCGGCGTGAAGATGGCTCAGCAGGATTGTGCTTGTCGACCGGAACGCCCAGCCGCTGGCACGCCAGTTCACCTGCGTTCCCTCGCCGCAATCCCAGAGAATCGTCTCGCCGTTGACGCGAATCAGACACGCTGACAAGGGCCGCCCCGGCAGGGGCATCATTCCACCGGTCCCCAGCAGGCAGACGTCGATCAGACTGACACCCTCCTGCCGTGCAGGCCGGACCCCGTCGCTGTCTGGAAACGACGAGGCCCGGACACAGCGCTACTTGTCGTCGGGGGCAGCCGAGAGGGAGCCAGCGCGCTCGAACTCGTCGCGCCGCTGCTGCGCCGCGCGGATTGCCTCCATCGGGAGTGGCTGCGGTCCGCCGATGACATTCGCCATCAGGCTGAACTGAGCCGCCTCCTCGAGGACGAACACGAGGTGGGTCGCCTTCTCCAGCGTCGTGTCGAAGGCGAGCAGGCCGTGATTAGCGAGCAACACAGCCTTGTTCGAGTCACTGACGACATCGACGATGTTGGTGACGGAACTCTCAGAGCCGCGCGGACCATAGGCAGCGACCGGCACGGCCTCGTTGATGTCGAAGCGCACCATTGCCTCGTAGGTCGGCTCGATCGGCTTGTGTGCGATCGCGTAGGCAGTGACGTATGGAGAGTGCGTATGGACGACGCCGTTGACATCCGGCCGGCGGCGATAGACGGCAGCATGCATCTGGATGATCTCGTTCGATGCTGGCTCGATATGGCCGCCAAGGAGCTCGCCATCCAGCGTCAATAGCGCCAGATCCGATGGCTTCAGCTCCTCCAGCGTCCCGCCGCCGGTCAGCAGGAATCGATCCCCTTCGGGAAGCCGGATGCTGATGTTGCCGTGCAATGAGTGCGAGAGCACCGCATGCCCGGCGGCAAGCTTGTGAGCGCTATCGCATACCCTGTCCGCGAACGGCTGAACCTCGGGTGACCATGACATGTCGGACGCTCCCTTCGCGAATGCGCGAACCGCGCAGCTCGATTCTGAAGCAGATCGCCTCGCGATGCAACTCCCTGCCGAAAGACCTCCGGCTACTTCGGCATCGCCTTCAACGCATCGTAGGCTGGCCGCGGCGACCAGTCACCGCGCAACACGGCCCACGGGTATTTCTCGTCCGATGCACTGGTGATGATGCTGTAGTTCAGGTTCCAGACGAACATCGGCCCGACCCATGGCCACTCCGTGCGGCCGATCTCGAAAGCACGCACGAGATATTGCGCCTGAAGCTGCTCGGAGATGGCCGCTCCGTATTCGTAACCTGGCGCGTCGTTGGCGGTCGTCCAGCCGAACTCCGTGAGCCAGATCTGCTTGTCGGAGTCACCCCAGCGGACCATGATCGCGCGCAGGTCCTCGATCCGACGAAAATAGAACGAATTGTCGTTATCCCAGCCATCTGTGCCAGGGTTGCCCGGCCACCACTGATCCGGTGAGTTGTCGTTGCTGCCTGGGTGAGCGCCAAGCGCGTCAAAGTAATCGGAGAGCTTGCCGTTGGAGTATTCGTACGCGCGTTGGAGATAGAGATCGTCGGCGACCGCCAGGTCGGGTCGATCCAGGCCGTTGGGGGTCAGCGCGCCGAAGAGAACCGTCGCAGAGCTATCGCCGGCCTTGACTCCTTCGTGGGCGGCTTTCAGCAGCTCTACGTATGGACCGACATCGACTCGCCCGCCACTATTCGACGCGAGATTCTGTTCGTTCCAGATCTCCCACGCCTGAACCTTTCCCTTGTATCGACCGGAAAGAAAACGCATCAGGTCGCGGAACTGCGCGGTGTTGGACGGGATGCTGACCGAGCCGCCGGCCCACCCTGGCGTCGGCCCGACGACGCTGACCAGCAGCTTGATCCCGTTGCGGCTGGTCTGGCTGGTGATGTTGTCCAGGCTACTCGGGTCGTAGATCCCTGCGCCGTTCTGCTCGATCTGCGCCCATGACACCTGAAAATGAACCCACTCGAAGCCCGCGGCCTTGACCATATCGATCGTCTTCTGGTTGAACGCGATCGCCGCCGGGCTGCCGTCTCCTGCGAGAAAAGCGTTGAATCCCGGCACTGCGTGGAGCGACTGCGCCTGTGTCGGAGGCGCGGTCGGGTCGGCCGGCGGTGTCGAGGGATTCTGACGCGCTACAGCATCGGCCGGCGCCGGGTGGATTTGCAGATATTCAGTGCCGAGCAGGCCGAGTAGCGTCTCGTATTTTGTCCCCTGATACTCAGGGTGATATTCAAACCGGGCGCGCTCGAAATACTGAACTGTATGGATCTGGCCGTCGCCAGCCGGCGGCGGCTGGTTACGCTCGTCGAACTCTTCGGAGAGCGGGTAGCCGAAGTTTGGCAGCCCGCCGTTGTCCCCCCAGTACGACCGGAAGCCGAAGCACAGCCGGTGGCCGGTGGCGTCGTAGAACGTGCAATTGGCATCGGAATCAGTCTGGATTCGCTGAAACGCCGCTTCCCCCTCGCGCCCCTCTGTGCGGATTGCGCCGAGTCGTTGGAGAAGCACTTCGTACTGCGTGCCAGCATGCTCCGGGTGGTACTCGAAGATCGCGCGCTCGAAGTACTGTTTCCAGAGCCCGTTGTCCATGAACACACCGGTGATCGGGTAGCCGAAGATAAACAGACCGCCGTGTGTCTCCCAGTATTCGCGGAACGAACCCTGCAGCCAGAAGCCAGTTGTGTCGAAGTACACCGGCGCTCGGTTGTTGGCAGCGATGGCCGGCCGGTCGGACGGAACCGCCAGAAGCAGCGATCCGGCGATGACAAATGCGGCAACGAGTGTTGAGAGCAGCCTCACAGGCGAACCTTTCGATCGGGGCGGGATAGTCACGTCGCCCTGAACTGTCGCATCGGGTTCGTGATCGTATCACACGCGCCAGGACACACGGCGCAAGCGCCCGCGTCACGATGCGAGGCGGCCTGTCAGCCGTGCGCAACCTCGGCATCGTCGCGCGGACCGAAAAGGCTTCGGCTGCCATATCGGCCGACAGTAGTTTTAGCGTCTGTATGCGGGTTTCGGGGGAGCCGACGCGGGGATTCGAACCCCGGACCTGCTGTTTACGAAACAGCTGCTCTGCCAGCTGAGCTACGTCGGCACGCAACACTCCGGCGCCTCGCGCCGGCGGTGAGTATAGCAGAGTGCCCGGCGCAAACGCCACGGCGCGACGTGACACCGTGGCACAGTCCGTGCAATACGTGTGCCAGACATTACGTGTCGCCATGAGCCAGAGATAGGGACAACCATGACCGGGAGAAGAACCCTGCTGATCTCGGACGACTCGACATTTCGCTACCATGCTGCCCGCGAATTGACCGCGCGTGGTCTGCGGATCGCTACTCCGAGCGGCCTGGATGATGCAGTGTCGCTGGCGCTCGATGGCGAAGTCGATGCTATTGTCATCGAGGCGACGCTACCACGGGCCCATTCCCTCGTCGCCATCGTCGATCGCCTGCGGGAACAATCCAGCCTTATGGATGTCCCCATCGCCGTCTGCCTCAGCGACGCCGCCATGCTCGATGCCCACAGCATGTATCTCACGTTGCGTGGCTGCACCCTGCACGGCCGGCCCTTCGATCCGGATGCTCTCGCTGCCGCTCTCACGATGCGCCGCGCCCCCGAGGTTCTCGACGCAGCTCTGCATCGCGCTCCAGCCTGGTCCTAACAGAGCGCCAACATGCGAAAACCCGCTCCCACTGAGGGGAGCGGGTTGCCTGAGCCCTTGTCGAGATTCGAACTCGAGACCTCATTCTTACCAAGAATGTGCTCTGCCTACTGAGCTACAAGGGCATGCTCGCGAGGCTGCCGTCGCGCCGGTATATGATACCGAATCCATTGCAGGCCCACCAACCAGATGAGAGGATCAGTGCGTGGACGACACCGCCTCCGAGGTTATCCTGACCATTCGTGGCTCGCTGGTCGGGCTCGGGCCGATCCGGCGCGATCTGTCTGAAACGTATCAGCGTTGGCTCAATGATCTGCGCGTCACCCGCACGCTTGCCCTCCCGCCGGCCCCGATGACACTCGCCGCCGAGACCGCGTGGGTTGATGCGACCAGCGTCGGCAGCGACCCCCACTTCACCGTCTACGATCTCGCAACAATGCGTCCGGTTGGCACGACCGGGCTGAACGGCGTCAATCACTTCGATGGCGCCGCCGAGTTCGGGATCATGATCGGCGATCCGGATGCGTGGGGTCGCGGCTTTGGCACGGAGACGACGGCGATGATGATCTCGTACGCATTCGATGCGCTCGGTCTCCATCACCTGCGGCTGGATGTCTACGCGCACAACGAGCGGGGCATCCGCGCGTACGAGCGCGCTGGTTTCCAACGGGTCGGCCTGCTTCGCCAGGCCAAACGCATTGGCCGGGAGCGGGTGGACGTGCTGGTCATGGATGTGCTCGCCAGTGAGATCGGCCCCGGCCCACTCCACGAGGTCGTTCGCCCCGCGCCGCAGACGAGGTGATGAGATCTGCCGGATTTGCTACCCCGCTGTCGCGGCGACCGGCTCCGGCGCTGTCGCGGGCTCCCACGCCGGCCCGTCCCACGGTTCCACCTCGATCCCCAGCCGTTCCAGCAACGCCGCGCTCCATCGCGCCTCGAAGGCGATCGGGTCGACAGGGAAGGCCGGCCGGTGAGAATCGGATCCGGTGCTGACCAGCAAGCGCCGTTCATCTGCCCAGTCGCGGTAGCGCTGGACATCCGCGTCCTTGTATGAGCGATAGTGCGCTTCGACCCCGTCCACCGGCGCTTCCTGCCGCAGCTGGTCGAGCAATTCGGCCGTCAGGATACCGTTGCCCTCGTCGCGCCCCGGGTGGGCGACAATCGCAATCGCGCCGGCCTCGTGAGCGGCGGCGATTGTGTCCCCGATTGGCACGTCCACGACGACTGGCTCGCCGAGCGAGCGGACGATGTTGTGTGCCTGGTACAGGTTGTGACCGTGTCCGGCGCGGATCATCGCTGTGAAGACGTGATGTGGCGTCAACGATAGTCCGCGGCTCATCTCGGCCAGCGCTGGTATGCGTCGTCCGTGGTGCTCGATCAGATCGGCCGCTCGCTGGGCGGTCGCGCGCAATTGCTCGCGCTGGAGCGCCATCAGATCGCGAAAGGCTGCCGCGCGGCTCGAGTCCAGGTCGATGCCGTAGATCAGCACGTGCACCTGCCGGCCGTTCCAGCGTGTCGTCACCTCGACCGCCGGGATCAGGATCATCCCCCGCTCGACAGCCTCGCGCTGCATTGCCGGAACCGAGTACATCGTGTCGTGGTCGGCAACGGCGATCACCCGGAAGCCGCGGTCCGCGAGATGCTGCGCCAGTGCCGGTGGGTCCCAACCACCGTCCGACGCCCAGGTATGCATGTGAAGGTCGATCGAGTCGGTCGGGCGGAGAGTGATTCGTGGGGGCATGCTCGTCCAATCTGAGGCATCGGAGACAGGGTTGTGACCCTGGAGAATCAGTATACCCCCTGGCCTTTCGTGGCTCGATGGCACAATATGCACGTAATCGACTGATGGAGGGAGGCCGGTGAATGGCCCGACGGGATGACCTGATCCGCTGGAGTGATGAGCGCCTGCGCGCATCGGCGTTCTCTGACGTCGCCGTCAACGGACTGCAAGTGGCTGGCCGCCGGGAGATCTCCCGGTTGGCTGTCGCCGTCAGCGCCTCGCAATTCACCCTTCTTCAGGCAGTCGACTGGGGCGCCGACGCGATCCTCGTTCATCATGGGCTGCTGTGGGGAAGCCGGAACGGACCGATCGACGGACCCTTCGCCGAGCGGCTACGGCTGCTGCTGGCCAACGATATCAGCCTGATCGCCTACCACCTTCCACTGGACGGCCACCCGGAGATCGGAAATTGCGCCCTGCTTGCGCACGCCGCTGGCTATGAGCCGGCCGGTCGCTTCGCGGTGGTCGGCAGTGAGCCACTCGGTGTTGTCGGAACGCGAACCGATCCGCAATCAGTCGGCCAGTTGCTGGAAACGATGGCGCGTGTCACCGAGCGGGAGCCGCTGGCGGTCGGCGCGGTCGGGAATCCGTCGGTGCTGGCTCGGGTTGGCTTCCTGACCGGTTCGGGCTACTCGGCGCTGGACGAAGCCGTCGCGGCTGGTTGCGCGGCGCTGGTCACCGGCGACATCCGCGAGACCACGATGGCCGAGGCGCGCGAGTTGGGAATTGTCGTTGTCGCGGCCGGCCACGAGGCGACCGAACGGCTCGGCGTTCAGGCGCTGGCCGGCGAGCTCGCCGATAATTTCGCGATCGAGGCACGCTTCATCGCCGACCCGAACCCGATCTAGCGATGGTGACGGATCGAGCGCCGAGCGTTGAGTTGCGCGCGGTGACCCGCGAGACCCTCCGCCAGTGCATCCGGCTGCAGGTTGCATCGACGCAGGCAGGTTTCGTTGCTTCGAACGTCTTCTCGCTCGCCGAGGCGGCGGTTACCCCAGACACCTGGCCGTTGGCCGTCTACGCCGGAGATGAGATGGTCGGGTTTGTCATGTACAGCCGAGATCCGGAGACGGGTAGATACTGGATCATGCGGCTGATGGTTGGCGCCGGGCAGCAGGGTCGTGGATTTGGTCGGGCCACGGTGGTGGCAGCGGTCGAACTGATCCGCGAGCGGCACGGCTGCCGCGAGATCATTCTCGGCGTCACCGAAGGCAACAAGGTTGCGGAGCGTCTGTACGAGAGTGTCGGGTTTCATCGGACCGGAGAGATCGACGCTGGGGAGGCGATCATGCGCCTTGACCTCGAGCAAGCAACAACGGAGAGGCAGGATTGAGATGGACCAGACCACGTCAGACCTGTTCAAGGCCTACGATATTCGTGGGGTTGTGCCAGCGGAGCTGACGCCGGAGATCGCCTACCGGATCGGCCGCGCGCTCGTGACCTACCTCGGTGTGGACCATGTCTGTGTCGGGCGCGACATGCGCGTCTCCGGCCCGATGCTTGCCGCGGCGTTGATCAACGGCATTCGCGACCAGGGCGCCGATGTGACGGACATCGGTCTCATCTCGACCGATGGCCTCTATTTCGCCGTCGGCAAGTACGGCTTCCCGGCCGGCGTGATGGTTACTGCATCCCATAACCCCGCCGAATACAACGGATTCAAGCTCTGCCGCGAGGAAGCGCGCCCGCTCTCGATGGATCAGGGCATTGGCGAGATTCGCGACCTCGTCCTGGCCGGCGAGTTTGGCGATCCCGGTCGCCATGGCGACCTGAATGAGCGTGACGTTACCGAGGCGTTTGTCGCGCACGCATTGTCGATGATCGATGTCTCCGCCGTCCGGCCGATGCGGATTGCCATCGACGCCGGCAATGGCATGGCCGGCAAGGTGCTGCCGCTCGTTTTCGAACACCTGCCCGGCGAGCTCACCCCGCTCTTCTTCGAGCTGGACGGCGCCTTCCCGAATCATGAGGCCAACCCGATCGAGCCGGAGAATACCCGCGATCTGCGCGCCGCCGTCGTCGCGCACGGCCTCGATATGGGCATCGCGTTCGATGGAGACGCGGATCGCATGTTTCTGATCGACGATCGTGGCGAGTTTGTCGGCGGCGACATGGTGACCGCGATTGTGGCCCAGCGCATGCTGCGCAAATACCCCGGCTCGGCCATCGTCTACAACCTCATCTGCTCGCGAACTGTCCCCGAGCTGATCGAGCGCGAGGGTGGGCGACCGATCCGCTCGCGTGTCGGCCACTCGTTCATCAAGGCGCTCATGCGCGGGGAAGATGCCGTCTTCGGCGGCGAGCATTCCGGACACTTCTATTTCCGCGATAACTGGTACGCCGATTCGGGCCTGATCGCCTTCCTGACCGTCCTCGAGCTCCTCTCGAACGAGGGCATGTCGGTCAGCGAATACCTTGCGCCGATCGACACACGGTTCCGGTCCGGCGAGATCAACTCCGAAGTCGCCGACGTGGCCGGCACAATCGAGCGCGTTCGCGCCGCGTTCTCTGACGCCGAGATGGACGAGCTGGATGGTCTGACGGTGAGCTACCCGACGTGGTGGTTCAACCTGCGCGCGTCCAACACCCAGCCGCTGCTGCGCTTGAACGTCGAGGCGGACACGCGCCGCCAGCTCGATGATCGTGCCGCCGATGTCCTCGCCATCATTCGCGGGCAGGCCTGATGTCACTAGCGGCGACTGAATGGACCGTCGTCAAGCTGCGACCGGACGGCAGCGTGGCAACCCGCTACCAGGCCACCGACATCGAAGCCCCGGCCGGCTGGGTCGCTGCTCGCGCAGTCTGGACGTTCGGGACGGTCGATATCGGCTACTACACGTTCGAGCGGGGCGACGTGCTCTACGAGTATTTCTCGACGGTGCGTCCTTTCAACCTGTTCGCCAACTATCGCCCGGATGGCCGCCTGGTGGGCTGGTATTGCAACGTCACTCACCCGACCAGCGTCTCCGACGGCGTCATCACCTGGCACGACCTCTGGGTTGATGTCCTCGTTCTGCCGGGTGGCGCGATCGCTGTCGTTGACCTTGACGAGCTGGAAGCGTCCGGCATCGCCGCCAGCGACCCGGATCTTCATCGAATGATCCTCGATGCTCGCGATGAGCTGGTTGCGCTCGCGGAGAGCCGCGACTATCCGTTCTCGGCTGAACGTCATACTGGAGACACGAATGATTGATATTGACGAGCGTATCGGTATCCCCGAGAGCGCGATCTGCCTGTTCGCTCATCCCGATGACCCGGACTTTATCTGTGGCGGAACGCTGGCTCGCTGGGCCGACGGCGGCTGCCGAATCACCTATGTGCTGATGACCGATGGCCGCGCCGGCGTCCAGGGGCTCGGTGATACTCCGATCTCCGACGTCGACCTCGTTGCCATGCGCCAACGAGAGCAGCGCGAGGCAGCAGCGATCATCGGCGCACACGACGTTGTCTTCTTCGACCATCGCGATGGAGAGCTTATCCATACGCTCGAGCTGCGCCGGCAGCTCGTCCGCGAGATTCGCCGTGCTCGCCCGCAGGCAGCGATTCTCTTCGACCCTCAGCGGCGGGTGATGCCCGGCTACGTTCAGCACCCCGACCATTGGACCAGCGGCGAGGCGGCATTGGCGGCGCTCTTTCCGCTATCCGGCAATCGCCGCACATTCGTCGAGCTGGCCGACGAGGGGCTTACTCCCCACCAGGTCCAGGACATCTATCTGGTCAGCGCCATGTCCCCGAACCTGCGGATCGATATCACCGACGTCATCGAACGTAAGCTGCGCGCGATGAGCTGTCATCGATCCCAGGTCGGCGATCCCGAGACGCTCGGGGATCGGATGAGAGGGATGTCTCGTCAGGCGGCCGGCGCGTCCGGCATGGAATACGCCGAGCAGTTCCACTTCCTTCGCTTCGGCGCTCGTGACCTCGCGCTGGATGCGCTTGTCTGACGTGGCGCTCCGCGTTGCGTTCGATATGCGTCTGGCCGGCTACCGGGCCGGTGGCATCGCCCGTTATTCGACGGATCTCGCCGCGGCCCTTCGTCGCCAGCCCGACATTGACCTGGTCCCGCTCCGTGCGGTCCGCGACCCGGCGGTGGATCCGTCTTCGGCTCGTTTCCGCACCCCGCCGCACCATCGCCTGGAGCGCTACGCCGTCCCGGTCGAGCTGATGCTGCGGCGGGTCCGGCCGGATATCTACCATGCTGTCGATCTCATCGCGCCGATCCTCCCGGGCGTCCCAGCCGTCGCGACCGTCTATGATCTGGCGTTTCTGCGGTGGCCGGAGGACCTCGCTGCCGACGCCCTCGCCTACTACCGCCAGCTTGGTCGCTCGGCTCGCTGGACCCGCGAGTGGATCGTGCCATCTGCCTGGACTGCAGCCGATCTGGTCGAGCGCTATGCGATCGATCCTGCCCGTGTAACTGTCATCCCTCTGGGGGTGACAATGGGAATCGACGACCAGCCCGCGCTCCCGCGCTCATCGCGCGGCGATTATGTCCTGGCAGTCGGCACCGTCGAGCCTCGCAAACGCTATGACTTGTTGCTCGATGCGCTCCATCTCGTCGACCCGACTATCCGGCTCGTCGTTGCCGGCCACCCTGGTTGGCGTAGTGACGACACCCAGACCCGGCTGCAAGCCGCGACGGCCTCGGGCCGCGTCGAGTGGCTCGTCGGGCCGTCCGACGCAGATGTATGGAGGCTCTACCGCGAGGCTATAGCGGTCGTCCTGCCCAGCAGAGTGGAGGGGTTCGGGTTGGCCGCGCTGGAAGGAATGGCCGTCGGGACGCCGGTCATTTCTTCGGGAGGTGGCGCGCTCCCGGAGGTTACCGGCGCAGTGGCGATCGAGGTCATTGATGGCGACCCCGGTGAGTGGGCCGCGGCGATCGAGCGTGTTGCAGGCGATGCCGAGCTATGGCGTTCGCTCTCGGCTGGCGGGGTTACCCGGGCAAAGCAGTTCGACTGGGACGACGCGGCTGCGCGGACTGTGGCTGTATATCAGCGCGCGGTTGGGCACTGACGGTATACTGCCGGCCATTCGATTGGCAACGGTCCTCGTCCGCGAGGCGTCACCTGGCCCGCTGGCGAGAAGTTCGGAGGAGAGACTCGACGATGGTAGCCGCCGAGCGACAGAGTGCCACGGGCGGAGCCCCGACCACTACCCTCCACGTTGTCGTGAACCCGATGGCCGGCAATGGTCGTGCTGGCCGTCGCTGGCCGGAATATGCGAAACACCTCCGCGCCGCCGGTTATGACTTCAAGGCCTATCTGACGACCGGCGCCGGCGAAGCCACCGATATCGCCCGTCGCCTCGCGCGACACGATGTGCCGATCCTCGTCTGTGTCGGCGGAGATGGCACCATGAACGAGGTCGTCAACGGCCTCATCGATGCCGACCGTCCGGTCAGCGAGCACACACGGCTACTCGTGATCCCGTGTGGCACCGGCCACGATCTCAGCCGGTCACTCGGCGTGCGAAGTGTTGAGGACGCCATCCGGGCGCTACGCGATGACTGTGTTGCGACGATCGACGTCGGACGAATCAGCTATCTGGACACGCAGACCGGTCAGCTCACATCCCGCTACTTCGCCAACGTCGCCGACGCCGGCCTCGGTGGCGCGACCGCTCTGCGAATCAATCGCACATCGAAGCGGTTTGGTGGCCTGGTCTCCTATATGTCCAGCGCCGTCCGGTCGGTTGCTTCTTTCGAGCCCGTCACGGTGGATGTAACCGCTGATGGCGAGACGGTTTTCGACGGGCGAGCCAACATGGTGGTGTTCGCCAACGGCGCCCATTTTGCCGGGGGCATGCACGTGGCCCCGATGGCGTCGCTCTGCGATGGCCGGCTCGAGGTCTTCGTCCTCGAGGACGTCGGTCGGCGGGCATTGATCACCGACATCATGCCGCGCGTCTATCGCGGCTCGCATGTCGGCCGGCCTGGCGTCCGCCACCTGTCGGCAACCCGCGCGACCGTGCGTTGCGACGAAGGGATGCTGATCGAGATGGATGGCGAGCAGATCGGCCAGACACCGATCGAGGTCGTGGTAGTTCCTCGTACCCTGCGGGTGTTCGGGCTTCCCGAGACTCTCCAACTATTCGGCGGTTGCACCGATCCAAGCCAATAGGTCATAGTTGTTGGGTGCACGGTTGATACGATCGTTATCAGCCTACCCGCCGGATTTGCCGGCATCCGTCGCCCTCGAACCGTTGGGCAGCCTCAGATCAGGTGGTGGTTTGCATGATATCCAGTTCAACCGATTCCGGGAAAGCACTGCAGGATACCGCAGCAACCCAGGCGGCTTCTGCAAATGGGCATCTTACCTTTACGCTCAATGGCGTCGCCCGAACCCAGCGCCAGCAGTGGGTGCGCGACGGTCTCGTCGCTGAGATGCTCCGCCGCGGGCATATTCAGCTTCCTGCTGCGACCGATGACGTCGGGTTGATCGTCAACTTCACCGACTACGACGCGCCGAAGCCCTTTCGCCGCAAGGCGCAGGGTACGTTCGTCACCAGTATTCTCGAGACAAACGAACAACCGGCCGACATCTTTCGTGCCTTTTACCCAGTCCTCATCCATGCCCTCTCGAATCTTGGCATCATCATGGTCGTGCGCGGAGACGAAGTCGACGCTCACTTTATGACGATGGAGCAGGGCCACTACGTCGTCTCATGGGATCCTTCGCGCTCCGAGGCGGATTTCTTCGCTGCCATCTATAACCGGCTCGCCCCATTGGCGACATCCCAGCTCGTTATCAACAACGACTACATCCCCGACCTGCCCAAGGAGCTATGGGACGGCGATGAAATCACGCGCCAGGTGACCTGGGCCGGCGAGCAGCTCGGCAAGCTTAACCTGCTCCCCGCCCCATGGCCGATTCAGGATCTGCTCTCCGAACGCGACCTCCGGCATGTGATGCGTCTCTTTGGCATCGGCGGTCTGTCGTACGGCAACCTCTCAGCCCGCCGCGACGCGTTGACCTTCTGGATGAGCGCGAGTGGCGTCGACAAGTCCAAGCTCTATGAGGTCGGGCGCGATATTCTGCTCGTCACAGACTACGTCCCCGAGCGTAATGCGATGGTCCTGAGCGTCTCGCCAAAGGTCAAGCCCCGGCGCGTCTCGGTCGATGCGATCGAGCACTTCATGGTCTATCGCGAGCATCCCGATGTCGGCGCGATCGTCCATATCCACGCCTGGATGGAAGATATTTTCTCGACCGAGATCAACTACCCATGCGGCACGCGCGAGTTGGCAGTCGCCGTCTCGGATCTCATTCGGGCGGCCCCGGATCCGTCGCGGGCGGTCGTCGGGCTCAAGAATCACGGGCTGACGATCACCGGTCGCTCGTTGCCGGAGATCTTCGAGCGTATCGACGGCAAGATCCTCGCTCAGGTGCCGATGAGCTAGTCCGCCGCGTGGCGGGGGAAGAGGCTACCGTTGGCGCGACCACGCATCACGGTTGGTATGCACCTGCCGCCGAAACCCCCTGTTGTCACCCTGCGCGCGTTGGCCTATGCGTCCCGCCTGATGCGGTTGGAATCGCTCACCGTCTGGGATCACGTTCAGGATCTTTTCCCGCAGTCGCTGTGGGATGAGGATTTCACGTGGCTTGCGCGCCTGAGCAAGTCTCCCCACGAGATGCTTGACTACCAGGTCACGCTTGGCTACCTCGCTGCTCACGCCGGCCGGCTTCGGCTTGGCGTCGGTGTCACTGAGGCGATCCGCCGACATCCGGTTCTGATTGCCCAGTCAATGGCCACCCTCGCCCATGTCAGCCGCCGCGCTCCGATCCTGGGCATCGGCACCGGCGAGCGAGAGAATGTCGAGCCCTACGGCCTCTCGATGTCCTGGTCGGTCAGCCGGCTGGAGGAAGCGCTTCAGATCATCCGTCTGTGCTGGACATCCGAGGGTCCGGTCGATTTCGATGGCCGCTTCTACACGTTGACGCAGGCCGCGCTCGATCTGCAGCCTCCTCCGAACCGTGTCCCGCGAATCTGGGTTGCAGCCCACGGCCCGCGCATGCTTGACCTGACCGGCAGATATGGGGATGGTTGGCTGCCGGTGCTCGTCACCGACCCGGACGATTACGCTGCCCGCTTGGCGACAATCCGGGCCGCCGCACAGACGGCCGGCCGCGACCCAGCCGCGATCCTGCCTGCGATGCAGGCATACGTCGTCGCGGCGCCGACGGAGCGCGAGGCCCGTGAGATGCTTGGCGCGCCGCCCATCCGCTTTATTGCCGTCCTCGCCCCGGCCGAGATGTGGCGACGTCATGGCGTCGCCCACCCGTTTGGTGATGACTTCAGGGGCTTCTTTGATTACGTCCCCAGCGAGCACACACGTGAACAGCTTCTCGACGCGATGGCCCGTGTTCCGGTCGATGCGCTCGCCGAGGTGCTGATGTGGGGCACACCCGCACAGGTCGCTGCTCGTATCCGCGCCTTCGGCGAGGCCGGGCTACGCCACGCCAATCTCGAGCTGGCCTCCGCGGCCGTCTCACCCCGTGCCGCCGCAAACAGCCTCCGCGCCATCTGGCAGATCCGCCGACTCGTGAATGCGCGCTGAGCCGGCCATGTATAGTCCGCTCCGCAGACGGTAGCCAGAAGCAGCGAGGTGCGCCATCGACGACCAGCCGGAACCCTGGATCGAACGCGAGCACGTAGGCGAGTCGTTCGACAGCGTCGATCTCTACCGCGCCGTCATGCAGGGCTGTCGCTTCTCTGGCTGCTCGTTCCGCAGCGTTGACCTCGATGAGGCCGTCACCGACCACTGTCTCTTTGACTCCTGCGATTTCTCCGGGGCGCGGCTGAACGGCTCCCGTCATGACGGCAGTGCCTTCCTCAACTGTCGCTTCTCCCTCGCTAACCTGACCGACGCGCGCTTCGAACAGTGCAAGATGACCGGCTCGTCGTTTGCCGAAGCGCGATTCATGACGGTCGCGATTGTCGGCGGCGACTGGTCGTTCGTCATCTTCGCCGGCCACGACTTGCGCCGCATCGATCTGCATGATGTCCGTCTTGCCGACGCAAATCTGGAGGACTGTAATCTCGAGCGCGCCAACTTCCGCGGCAGCGATCTCACCAATGCCAGCTTGCTGCGCGCCCGGTTACGCGGCGCAGATCTCCGCGGCGCTCGCCTTGACGGCGTCGATCTGTCGCTTCTCAACCTGCGCGGTGTCCGGCTCGATCTCGACCATGCGGTATTGCTGGCCCGCTCTCTTGGCGCGGTGATCGATCTCGAAGCCTGATATCGTAGACGCAAGTAATACGCTCGAGGAGCATTGATGCTCCGGTTCATCGACCCTGTCTCGATTGCGGAGGTGCTGGATCGAACGTAGTACGCCCGCGCAACGACGAGTAATTGCGCACGATGCGCCGCGCTGGGTCATCTCCGGCCCGCCGCGATCTGGCGTGTCCACCGTGGTCTTCAGTCGTGCCGAGGTTGCGCTTCGGCGCGATTCGGCTGCGCAAGCCTTGATGCTGGTCGTCGATCGTCGGGCCGAGCGCCCCGCCGCGCGCCTCGTCCCTCCCGACGTGTTCGGCCAGGTTCGACTGGAGAGTTACCTGACCTTCGCGCAGCGGCTTGTGTCCACCTGGTGGACACAAGCCGTCGAGCAGTTTGGGCTAGCAGGAGAGACGCCGGAGTTCCTGCCTTTCGATGTTACCCAGTACGCCTGCCGTCAGGAGTACCGTCGCGATCCCGGCGCGCTGGCACGGGTCACGATTCGCGAGCCGCGATTGATCGTCCAGCTTATCGACAACATGAACCTCGCCGCTGCCCGCGGTCTCGCGCTCGATGAGGCGTGGAGGCGGGTCGCCGCCGGGCTGCAGCTACCGTTCGAGGATGACGTGATCCAGTCCGGCTACCGTGTCACTCATCGCCTCCGCGAGCGATGCCTGCAGGTCGGCGTCTTGCCATTCGACCTTCAGGTCGAAGCGGCCGTCTGGCTGCTCGGGCAGCAGCCGGTTGTCGACTCACTCGTCGCCGAATACCGTGTCCTCGCTATCGACGGACTGGATGAAATGGTTCCAGCGCTCGCCTCGGCGCTCTGCAGCCTCGCTGCGAGTGTCGAGCGCGTGACGGTCGGATATTCCACCGATGGGGGCCTTCGCTGGATGCTCGGCGCGTCCACCACGCACGCGAGCACAGTCTGCGCGAAGCTCGTAGGTGGCGGGGCCGGCGAGTTCCGCCATCTGCGCTTGCGGGACGATCACCTCCCCGACGCGCCGCGGCGCGCTGCTGCCGGCCAGCTCGCTCGTCTCGTCGGCGACCCACTTGCCGGCCCGCCTCGCCAGCCGCGACTCGATGGCTGGAGCCTGAGGACCCTGAATCGCCCAGACCTCATGGCCCGCGCCGCCGTCGAATCTGTCGCCGGCCTTGTGGATGCCGGTGTTCCTCCGAAGGGGATCGTGCTGCTGAGCCCCTACCTCGACGCCGTCGTCACCAGCGAGCTGATGGCCGGATTCGAGGCCTTCGGCATCCCATTCTCCGTCGATCGGCGCTGGCGCTCGCTCTTCGACGACGCATCCGCCCGCGCTTGCCTGACGGCGCTTCGTGCCGCTCGACCGGGTGGCCGGCGGGTTGCGCCGGTCGAAGTCGCCGACCTGCTCGGCACGCTACTTGGCCGGAATCCCATCGCGGTTCAGCCGCTCGTCGCTCGCGTTTTTGATAGTCGCGCCGGCCACCTCCGCGCGCGGCCAGAAGTCGAGAGGCGCGCCTCTCCCGGCGTCAGCGCTCTCCCCGACCCGGTTGCTCGCCTGCTCGACTGGGCGACCCTGATCGCGGCCGGCGACGATCCGGTTGATCTTGCCCTCGACCGCCTGTCCTGCGATGTCCTCGTCGATGCTCCGGCCGTGAAGTCGGTCTGCGATGGCCTTGTTGTTGTCGCCCGCCGCTTTGCCGAGGCCGCGCCACGCTTCGGGTTCGATACCTCCCTCGCCAGCTTCTTTTCGTTCATCGACAGCGAGGTGATCGCAGCGGACGATGCCTCGGGCCCACTCGCGCCCGCCGTGACGCTGACCACGCCGTATGGCTTCCTCACCGCTAATCGGGCCGCTGCCCATCAAGTCTGGCTCGATGTCGCGTCCCCCTTTTGGTGGGATCCGCCACTCCTTGTGCTGACCAACCCACACGCGATCGCGTCCGGCGCGGAACTCGACCTTTCCCACGACGACCGTGTTCGTGGCGAGGTTCTCGGTCGTGTCCTGCGCAACCTGGCCGCGCGGGTGACCGAGGGTATCCATGTGTTTGCCAGCGCCACCAGCATGGATGGTCAGCGGCTGGACGGCCCGCTACTGGCTGCATTCCACGATCTCGGGCTGGTGGACTCGTGAGCGGGTCAGAACCCGCCTCACTGCGCCTGCGGCCCGAACAGCGGGCGGTTGTCGAATGCTATCGCGGCGGCTACGCCGCCATCGCAGCCGTGCCGGGGGCCGGCAAGACGACGACGCTCTCAGCTCTCGCCGCGGAGCTGATCGCACGGGGTGATAATCTCGGCCGGGATCGGCACGTGATGATCGTCACGTATCAGAACTCCGGTGTGTCCAACTTCCAGCGCGCCGTTGCTGCCCGTCTTCGCGAACGAGGTCTGCCCGAGCGGGGCATCGCAGTCCGCACGCTCCACGGTCTGGCAAACGACGTGCTCGCCGCGACACGCCATCGCGTTCGCCTCGATGCGGATCTGATCGTCATCGACGAGCGCGATGCCCACCGCCTGGTCGAATCTGTCGTTGAGGAAGAGATCGTCGAACACAGCGAAGCGCTCATGGCGCTGGTGCTCGACCGCGAGGATGGTCGCTCGCGCGAGTGGCCCAGCCTGCAAATTCTGACAGTCCTCGCCGCGCGCGCCATCGACGAAGCCAAGCAGTTGCAACTCGACGCTGACTCACTCCGCAGTGGGCTACGCGGCGGCGCGGACTCCCGTTGGCTGCCGTTTGTCGCCAGCGTGTTCGACCGCTACGAACGAGCCCTGCGCGAACGCGGCGCGCTCGATTTCAACGATCTTGTCACCCGCGCGGTTGCCGCGCTCGAGCAGGATCCATCGCTCGCCGCCCGGCTTCGCCAGCGGTGGCCGTACCTGCTGGAAGATGAAGCGCAGGACAGCACCCCTCTGCAGGAGCGTATGCTCCGGCTCATCGCGGGTCCTGGCGGCAATCTCGTCAGGGTTGGCGATGGCAACCAGGCCATCATGACCAGCTTTACCTCTAGCGATGCTCAAGGGTTTCGAGACTGGCTATCCGACCCGGCGGTCCAACGATTCACGCTGGCCGGCTCGAGTCGATCGGCCCAGTCGATTCTCACACTCGCCAACCACTTCTCCGATAGAGTCCGCGACGCCTACCCCGTCGTTGGTGCGCGAACCGCGCTGCTTCACCAGCCGATCGCGCCGGTCATCGGGCCGGCCGGCCTGGAAAATCCTCTTTCCTACGGGCCTCATGGCATTACGATTCGCGACTTCGAGACTACCGATGACGAGCACACCGAGGTCGTCGGCCGCGCCGTCCGCTGGCTCCGCGCTCATCCCGGCGACACCGTCGCTGTCCTCGCCGGCCGTGGCGAGACAGGCTACGCCCTCGCGCTTCGCGCGTCCGAACATCTCCCCCAGTCGCGAATCATCCGGCTGCTTGGCTCGAAGGATGGCCGCCCTGTCGATCTGATCGATCGGATCGAGCCCGTCATCATTTTCCTCCTCAATCCCGACCAGCCCCGCTATCTCTCCCGTGCGCTGGAACGATGGTCCACCGATCCCGATGCCGACCGGGTTGTTGCTGCATTTCAACGGCGAGAGCGCGATCCCGAGCTCGTCGCCGGCCTGTTCTACCCGCGCCGCAGCCCCGAGGCGATCGCCGCCGCCCTCGACGTCCCGTCACCATGGACCGACGCCGAGGCAGCGACACTCCGGCGGCTCGCCCATGCGCCGGCCTGGCTTGATGCCCGTCTCTCTCCGCCTCACGACCTGCTCGCCCTCGTCGCCGCGACGATCGAGCCAGTGGACGCCGACCGCGCGACCTTCAACCGCGTCATTGCCACCATCCGCGACGCCGAGCCGGATCCCGACCGTGACCGCCTGGCCAACCTGTTACGCTGGCTCCAGGAAACGCGCGATCGTCACCGCCGCCTCCGTGGCACCCCAGAGGATGACTCGGTCCGCGTACTTCCTGGCACGCTCACCGTATCGACCTTCCATCAGGCCAAAGGGCTGGAGTGGGATGTCGTCTTTGCGACCGGCTGTGATGATTACTGGTTTCCCGGCTCTCTCGAGATCTACCGGCCACAGATGCGCAACTATCTCGGCCCTGGCGACCCGCTCGTCGAATCCCGAAACGAGCTTCGCGCTCTCGCTCGTGCCTGGCGGCCCGACCACCCACTCCGCGACCCCAGCGCCGCGTTGGAGGCGGACAGCATCGAGGTCGTTGCCGAAAGGCTGCGCTTGCTCTATGTCGCCCTCACCCGCGCGCGCCGCGCGCTCTGGATCTCCTGGCACCGTGCCGGCCACCGTCCCCAGCGTGAGTCGCCGGTGCTTCCGATGCTCCAGTCGATCCTGTCCGAGGTCATTGCCGAGTCGAGATGAGGGCCGGTGGTGGCGCTTCCGCTGCCGCCGCGTCGTATGCTCTGAATGCCGTCAGATTCTCGCCTGCCGACGCCGAGGAATGACCAGGCCGGAAGGAGCTCCCGGTGCCAAACCGCTTATCCCGCGAAACCAGCCCCTACCTGTTGCAGCACGCCGATAATCCGGTCGACTGGTATCCCTGGAGTGACGAGGCGCTCGAGCGCGCCCGCGCCGAGGACAAGCCAATCCTGCTGTCGATCGGCTACTCCGCGTGTCACTGGTGTCATGTAATGGCCCACGAGAGCTTCGAGAACGACGAGATCGCCGCGCTGATGAACCGGCTCTACATCAACATCAAGGTCGATCGCGAGGAACGTCCTGACCTCGACTCGATCTATATGACTGCCACCCAGCTCCTCACTGGCCACGGCGGCTGGCCGATGACGGTGTTCCTCACCCCGGGTGGTAAGCCGTTCTACGCTGGGACCTACTTCCCGCCGGCCGATCGCGGTTCGATGCCCGGCTTTTCCCGTATTTTGCTCGCCGTCCACGAGGCGTGGGAGCAGCGCCGGACGGAGGTCGCGGCCGGAGCCGACCGCGTCGCCGTCGCGCTGCAGGCCCAGTTCGAGGCGATGCCCGATGAAGGGCAGCTCACCCCGGGTCTCCTTGACGAAGCCGCCAGAAATCTCTCTACCCAGTATGACCGTGTCAACGGTGGGTTCGGCGGAGCGCCGAAGTTCCCGTCACCGATGGCGCTCGAGCTGCTTCTCCGAGTCCACCAACGCACTGGCGCCGAGCAGGCCCTGCGCATGGTCGAGCACACGCTCGACACGATGGGCCGTGGCGGCATCTATGACCAGATTGGCGGTGGCTTCCATCGCTACGCCGTCGATGCTGTCTGGCTCGTCCCGCACTTCGAGAAGATGCTCTACGACAACGCCCTGATGTCCCATCTCTACACGATCGCCTGGCAGGTCACGGGCGATCCGTTCCACCGCGCGATCGCGACCGAGACGGTCGACTATGTCCTGCGCGAGATGACCGACCCGGACGGCGGCTTCCACGCTACCCAGGATGCGGACACCGAAGGCGAGGAAGGCAGATTTTACGCCTGGACCCCCTCCGAGATCCGCGCTGCGCTCGACGATGATCCCCTGGCGACCGATGTCATCGCGCTTCTCGATATCACCGAGCGCGGCAACTTCGAGGGCTCGAACGTCCTCTCGATCGCGCGCGCTGAAGATCGCCTCCGCTGGCGTGAAGGTGACCTCGCTGCCGCGCGCCAGCGGCTCTTCAACACCCGATCCGCTCGCGTCCACCCCAGCCGCGACGACAAGGTGCTGACCTCCTGGAACGGGATGATGCTCCGGGCCGTTGCGACCGCCGCCTGGGCATTCGACAACGCGCGCTACCGACAAGCCGCAGTCGCAAATGCCGCCTTTGTCCGCGACCGTCTCTGGGACGGCAAACAGCTCGCCCGTGTCTGGATGCGTGGCGAGGCGCGCATCCCCGGCTATCTCGAGGACTACGCCAACTTCATCGACGGTCTCCTCGCGACCTGGCAGGCGACATTCGATCCCGCCTGGGTCGTGCTCGCCGATCAGGTGTCTCGCACGATGCTGGACGAGTTCTACGTCGACGGCGCCTTCTACGATGCCCGTGCCACCGGTGACGCGCTCATCGGCCGGCCCCGCGATTTCAGCGACAACGCCACCCCCAGCGGCAACAGCGTGGCTTGCGATGTCCTGCTTCGCCTGGCCCATCTGACCGGCGATATCGATCTGACCCGAATCGCCAGAGGCGTGCTCAGCGGCCTGGCGCCGCATGCGGCCGGTAACGCGCTCGGCTATGGCCGGCTTCTCTGCGCCGCCGATCTCGCCGTCGGCCCGATCGCCGAGGTCGCCATCAGCGGTGATCTCATCGACGCTGGGTTACTGCTGACTCCACTGCGGGAGATGTTCCTGCCACGCGCCGTCATTGCCCTCGGCAATCCGGACGGTGGGGCGGCCCTCGTCGTTCCACTGCTGGCGGATCGGCCACGAATCGAAGATAAAGCCACCGTCTACGTCTGTCGCAACTACACATGCGAGCTCCCTGCGACTGACCCCGCGATCATGCTGGCGCAACTGGCCGAAATAACGGGTGAACCCCAGCGCTCACCCTGATACGCAAGAGTGAGCCGCACGTAGTGGAGCGCCGTTGTCAATCTGAGTGCTCCGACTAGGATGACGTGTCAGGTTGGCAGCCTCCCCGCACCTTGTCATCCTGAGGCCGCAGCCGAAGGATCTCTCCTGCGTCTGAATGCATCCAGCATGAGGAGATGCTTCGCTGAGGCTCAGCATGACAAACGGCCGGGGTGGCTGTCGCACCACAGTACAGGACACATCACGCTGGTCGGAGCACTGAGTACAGCGACTAGCATGATGTGTCAGGTTGGCAGCCTCCCCGCACCTTGTCATCCTGAGGCCGCAGCCGAAGGATCTCTCCTGCGTCTGAATGCATCCAGCCAGGGGAGATTCCTCGCTGCGGCTTGGAATGACAACGAGCGGTGGTGGCTGTCGCACCACAATACAGGACACATCACGCTGGTCGGTGCACTGAGTACAGCGACTAGCATGAAGTGTCCAGTTCAGGGACCGGATACAGCCGGCGCAATTTGATGCGTGCGTGCTCCACCATGAAGTGCCATTGCACCGGTTTGGCGCGGCTGTTGCGCCGGGTTGTCCAGGCATCAACCGCCTGCTGCAAGTCCGTCGGCGTGGGGATGCGCTGATCCAGACATTGGCGCACCAGCGCACTAAACTCCAGTTCGGCGATGTTCAGCCACGAAGCATGCTTGGGGGTGTAATGCAGTTCCAGCTTGTCGCGAATGCGCTTTGCCTCCCGGGGCGGGAACGCCGCATAGAGTGAGTGGTCGGCATGGATGTTGAGATTGTCGAGCACCACCACGATCCGCTCCGCCGTCGGGAAGACCTCATCGACGAGATGGCGCATGGCGACGGCCCAGTCGACCCGGGTGCGCCGCTCGGTGACGGTGATGCCTCGCTGTCCAAGATGGGGCGCACACCAGAGAAAGAGGTTGGCACTGCCGTGGCGGATATAGGCCGGATCTTCCCGCAGCGCGTGACCGGGTCCAGCTGGCTGACTGGGACGGACATCGCCCCGGAGTGCTTTGCCACTCTCGTCAAAGCAGACTAGTGGACGCAGTGGGTCGATCGGTCGAGCATAGACGTCGAGCACATCTTCCATGGCTGCGACGAATCCCGCATCAGGCTTCCCGGACAGACACCAGCTGCGTTTCAGCCACGGCTTGAGGACGTTTTTTTAAGTGTCATGCGGACCGTCTCCGGGCACACCTGGGGGACAATCTCCTGCTCCACCACGGTATCGGCCAGCAAGCGCAGCGTCCAGCGGGCAGCACCCGCTGGTGCAGGACTACAAGCAAGCGTGGTCAGCCGGGCTTCCGCTGCGCCATCAAAGCGTCGCCGATAGACCCGTGTCGAGGGACGTCGCCCCAGACTGGCGGCCAGACCCTCACGACAGCATCGTTCCCGGAGTCGCGCGACCGTCCGGGGACTGCATTCCAGTGCCTCCGCAATCTGGACATCGGTCCACCGTGGTCCGGCGATACTGGCATCGGCTTTGAGCAGGATGCGGGCGCGTTTAAGGCGCCTGGCATGGGCGGACCCTGTCTCAATGAGCTGGCGCAATTCCGTTCGTTCCGCTGCCGTCAGCCGTACCACGTGTTGCTTATTACTCATGCCAGACCCTCCCGCTGGTGCACACAACTGCGTTGCATCCCATCAGCCAGTTCTGTGCCAACAAGTCACTTCATGCTAGTCGCTGTACTGAGTACAGTGACTAGCATGAAGTGTCGGGTTGGCAGCCTCCCCGCACCTTGTCATCCTCTGCCCAGAGGGCGCCCGCGCAGCCGAAGGATCTCCCTGCGTTCGACTGTATCCAGCCAGGGGAGATTCCTCGCTGCGGCTCGGAATGACAACGAGCGGTGGTAGCTGTCGCACCACAGTACAGGACACATCACGCTGGTCGGAGCATTCAGTGTATCGACTAGCATGAACTGTCAGGTTGGCAGCCTCCCCGCACCTTGTCATCCTGAGGCCGCAGCCGAAGGATCTCCCCTGGCTGGGCACGGTCGAGCATAGGGGAGATCCCGCTCTGCCGGCAGGCAGTGACAGGCGGAGGGGACTCCGATCGGTGATCACCTGCCCTCAACCCGCGCGCTACCAGATGTCGTTCACATCCTGGCCCAGCGCTGTTCGACCAGCGTAGAGCAGCGTCTTCTCCGGTGTCAGCGGATGAAACTCACCAGCCCGCGCATCCCGGTAGGCACGCTCGATCGGTGAGCGCCGGAAATACGCGCTTCCGCCAGTGACTGACATCGCGAGGTTCACCACATCGGATGCGGCAGTCACGACCTCTCGCTTCGCGACCACGACCGTGTTCACCGTGCGCTCGTCGAGCGGAAAGTCATCGCCCAGCTCCGTTAGCGCGCCGGCCAGCGCCCACCAGGCAGTTCGAAGTTTTGTGTCCATCAGCCCTACTTGCCGCTGTGTCATCGGGTTCTCCACCGCCGCGCCGGCCGGGCCACGCCGACCAGCGATCACTCGAACTGCCTCATCCCGCGCGCCAGCCGCGATGCCCCAATACACTGCCGCCACCGTCGGTGCAAAGTGCGCCAGTGCCGAGCGGAGCGGCGCGTCATTTCGTCCCCATGCTTTCCGCGCCGAGATCTGCTCGTCTGCCACGAACACGTCGGTCAGCGTCAGATCGTGGCTCTGCGTGCCCCGCATGCCGAGTGTGTCCCACGTCTCGACGATCTCGATTCCGGGTTGGCGGATCGGCAGCGCCATCATCAGCACGATCGGCCCGTCTTCCGGGTCGTCGTATCGCGCCATCGTAGTGATAAGATCCGCTCCCTGAACCTGACTGCAGAACACCTTGTGGCCAGAAATCAGGTAGCCGCCCTCGATCCGTGTCGCCGTACCTGAGGGGTAGATCCCGTCCGATCCGCCGCTCGTCATCAGGATCAGGTTGTTTCCTGCGATCTTCTTCAACGCCGCGCCAGCGTCACTCGCGCCGTGTCTCCAGCGATAGCTCAAGGCCAGCGTGCTGTACAAGTGCATTGCGATTGCGAGGGCGGTTGATCCACACCCTGTTCCAAGCTCGGCCTGTGCGTAGATGACCTGCCGCATCGACGCGCCAAGCCCTCCAAGCGGCTCCGGGATTCCGAGTCGTGTGTAGCCGGACGCCTTCATCCGGTCGTAGTTCTCACCGACATACGTATTCTCGTGATCGTGCGCTGCTGCGCGGGTTGCGAACTCCGCCGCAAGCCCCCGCGCCAGCTCGACGAAACGATCGTCTCCGGCCTCCAGTGGCGTCGGGCGAAATGGAACGATTTCACCGGACACCGTCGCACGGTTGACCATTGTCGTCATCGGATGCCTCCTGCTCGGTCGGGCGCGGCCACTCCCGCGCCTGTCTGCAACTGATCTCAGATTGCCCCCCGGTTGCGGACTCGACCAGTTCGATCTTCGAACCCCGCTGTATTGCGCTGCTGTCGCATACTGGGAATGAGATGACCGGATCGTCGATTGGAGTTACGTCGATGCCCGGATACGGTCAGTTCTGCCCGGTCGCCAAGGCGGCCGAGGTCTTCGCCGAGCGGTGGACTCCACTGATCATGCGCGAGATCCTCCTCGGCAGCCGTCACTTCAACGAGCTCGAACGCGGCTTGCCGCGGATCTCGCGCTCCGTTCTGTCCCAACGATTGAAATCGCTCGAGCGTGACGGCATCATCGAGCGTCACGCGACGCACGGCGGCCGCATCGTTGAGTACGTCCCCACCCCCGCTGGCGAAGAGCTGTTCGACGTGATCCAGATGCTCGGCGCATGGGGAGCGCGCTGGATGAACCGCGAGATTCAGCCGGAAGATATCGACGTCGATCTGTTGATGTGGGATATGCACCGTCGCATCAGCCTCGACCTTCTCCCTGCGCGGCGGATTGTCGTCGAGATCCAGTTCACCGGTCTCTCCTCGCGGCGTTACTGGCTGTTGCTCGAGCGCTCCGGGGCGTCAGTCTGTGTGACCGACCCGGGATTCGATGTCGATCTGGCGATCACCGCTGACACGATGACGCTCCATCGCGTCTGGGTTGGCCATCAGGAGATTGGGTCAGCCCTCCGGGCCCACTCAATCGAAATCGACGACCCGTCGGGTCTCCAGCATGCCTTCCCGACCTGGCTCCAGCTCAGCATGCTTGCCCACGTGACTCCTGCCGTGATGACGGCCTGAGTCCGGGCCTCTCGTCAGCCGGCCGGTTTCCCTGTACGCTCTTCCCGACGGACTTGCTCGGACAGGAAGGACTGACTGGTGGCCAACGCGAACCCCGAGGGGCATCTCGTCGTTGCGGTGCCGTTCGATGCACAGGGTTTCAACGAAGTCTGGCGCAATTACACCGGCGCTGGCGGCTACTTCGCGGCGAACAATATCTACAGTCGACTCGTCGTTCTCGATGTCTTCGAGAGCGGTGACATTCACCCCGACCTTGCGGATTCCTGGGATATCCTCGACGGTGGCGCTCGCTACGTCTTCCACCTCAACCGTGACGCCCGCTGGCACGACGGCACACCCGTTACTGCCCACGATGTCGCCTACACCTACTCCGAAGTGCTGAAGCACGGCTACCACGGACTCTCCTGGCTCCAGGACATTGACACCGTCGATGTCATCGACGACCACACCGTCGCGTGCCGGCTGAAGGCGCCCAACGCAGCCTTTCTGGCCCAGCTTGGCGCGTTCGTCTTCACCCACATCCTGCCGAAGCACCTCTACGACGGAACCGACTGGGCCACGAACCCGCACAACTTCGATCCCGTCGGAAGTGGCCCATTCCGCTTCGAGCAGTGGGTCCCTGGCGAGCGTATCGAGCTCGTCGCGAACCCTGACTACTTTGGCGAAGGGCCATACGTCGAACACATCACCTACCGGATCATCCCCGACACCGACGACGCCTTTCGGCTGCTGGAGGCCGGCGAGGTCCATTTCGTCGTCCAGGATGTTCCCTGCCAGCAGGTCGAGGAGTATCGCGCCAAGCCCGGCGTCGACGTGATGTTCCACCCGGGTAATTCGATTGCCTTCGTCGCGTTCAACTGGCAAAAGCCGATGTTCGAAGACCATCGCGTCCGCGAGGCAATTGCTCGCGCCATAGACCGTGGGCCGATTGCCGACGGCGTCTGCTCGCTCGCGACGGCGCCCTCTCACTACTACCTGGAGCGGGTGGACTGGGCATTCAATCCCGATGCTGTTGCGCCCGGATACGACCCCGCCGAGTCTGAGCGTCTGTTGGACGAGGCTGGCTATCGGCGGGACGACGCCGGTGTTCGATTCCGCGTTGGCCTCGCCTATCGCTCGCTCTATTCGCACTACGGCGTCGCCGCGAACATCATGGCCGAGCAGCTCGCCCGCATCGGGATCGTTGCCGAGATCGAGTCCGTCGATCCGGTTGGCTGGAAAGAGCGGTTCCAGGAGGCCGGCGACTTCGATCTGATCCTCGATAGCGGCGACATCGGCCCCGACCCGCAGCTCATGGCGAGCTTCCTCGCGTCCGATGGTCCGCGAAACACCATGCGCTATCACAACGCTGCCGTCGATGCCGCCTTCCTGGCCGGCCGCGCCACCGTCGATCGTGCCGAGCGGGGCCGCCACTATCGCGCCCTCCAGGATGCCCTGGCTGCCGATATCGCTCGTGTTCCCTTCCTCCAGCATGGTGAGCACCTCCCCTACCGCACGGAGCTCACCGGCTGGTCATGGTCCGACGGCGTTCGCGGGACTGTTCCATTCTGGTATCACGGGCTCGTTCGTAAGGCATGACGCGAGGCGGGATGAGGGATGAGGCACAAGGGATGAGCGCGACCAGAATCGCCTGATCCGCCTCATCCCCCATCCCCGATGTATCCTTATGTCGTATTCGATTGACTCTCAGGAGGTGCGAACCCCGATGTCATCCAGCCTGCTTGGCGCAACCCCGACTGCGGCCGCGAACGAGCTGCAGATCTTTCCCAACCCGAACCCCGAGCGCGACTACACCATCGAGATCCACACGCCGGAGTTCACCTGCCTCTGTCCGGTCACCGGCCAGCCCGACTTCGCCGAGATCACCCTGCGGTACATCCCAGATCAGCTCTGTGTTGAGCTCAAATCGCTCAAGCTCTACTTCTGGTCGTTCCGTAACGAAGGCGCGTTCCACGAAGCGGTCACCAACCAGATACTGGACGAAGTCGTCAACAAGATCGCCCCGCGTGAGGCGACCGTTATCGGTCAGTTCAACGTGCGTGGTGGCCTCTACACGACGGTTACCGCGACCTACTCAGCGCCCGATCGCGCCTAGCCGGCATACGATGCGGTCGATCGACGATATCGTTGGGCGGGTGGTTGCCGGCGAACCGGTCGATCCCGCGATGGTTGCCCAGGACGACTGGACAGCCCTGATTGACGGATTGATCGGCGATCCGCGCGGCCGGCGCTGGCTCCGTAGCTGGCCGGCGCTGGACCCGGTGCTGGCCGCGCGGCTCCTCGATTGGCCGGACGACTTCGTCGGTCGCCGCCGCGACACCTCTCTGGATCGTGTCGTTGAGCTAGCCTCGCTGGACGATCTCGATGCCCGCGCCGAATTCCTGGCGGTCGGGCCGGCCGCCTCCGCGATGTGGCGACGGTTCGCGAGTGATCCGGACCGACTCATTCGCCTCGCGAAACGCGTCGTGATGGGCGAGGCCGGCGAGACGACACTCTCGATCCTGGTCCTCGACCCGATTGACGAGCACTGTCTGGGTGACGAGCGTCGCGTCAGTGTCGCTGAAGTAGCACTGGCCGGCTGCTCGCCGGCCGCGCGTGGCGCGGCAGTTGAGTTTCTCTCCGAAGTTGCCCCGGCGGTGATCGTCGACAACCTCGACACACTCGTTGCCGACGAGGATGAAAGCGTGCGTGGGGTCGCCTGGCTTACCGGCCTGCGCGCTGCCACCAGCGGCACGTTCGACCGCGCCATCGCGCTGCTGGCGGATGAAGCTGTGCCGATCCAGCTTCGGCGCAGCGCGCTTCTCGCGATCGGGACGAGTATGCCGACGAGCGCCATTGCGGAGGTGCTCAGTGTCTTCGTCGTTCATCCGGACGAGCGCCTCGCTCACGATGCTGCCGATCTGCTCTATGCGCGCCATCGCAACCCGATCACCGCCGAGGCCGCGCTGCTCAGCCCCCACCCGGACGTTCGCGAGGTGGCCATGGCGCTGCTCGACCCTTTGCGTGGCTCACCTGCTGCGGGTGGCTCTCGCCCCGGCGATCCAACCCGCACGCTTGATATATTCAGGGCACTGCTTGAACGCGGCGATGGATCGGGCGTGAATGAGACGCCCCGCTGCTGACGGACCAACACTTGGAGAACTGAGAAATGAACGACCAGACGACTGCCGAGGCCACCGATCGTGAGGAACGACTGAAGACCGCGTACACCGAGACCGAGTTGCGCTGCCCGAACTGTCGCGCTACCTGGTCACCGGTCGTCGCCAACTTCGTCAACTTCGGGACCGATCCGAAGGGCCGCGAGGGCATGTTGCGCAAGGCGATGCACCACGCCTACTGCCCCGCTTGCAAATACCATATCGAAGTGGATCATATCTTCTGCGCCTACGATCCGGACCGCAATCTGGTCATCCAGGTCCGGCCCGCGTGGGAGTTCAAGGCCGGCGGCGGCGAGGAGATCTACTGGAGTCGCCTGGAGAATCTCGTCGAGAAATGGGCCGACGTAGATGTGCAGGTTGACATCGTCTTCGGCTTCGACGAGCTCATCGAGAAGCATCTCGGTGGCCAGGAGGCCGCTGAGGCAGCGATCGAGCGCGCCCGACAGGAGCGCGAGCAGGACCTCGCCTCCGGTGACCTCGCGCCTGGCGTTGTCCGCGACGTCGAGACTGCCTGACCGGGCTCTATTCCCATCCGGCCAGCCGCTCACCGCTGGCCGGCGCGCTATTCTTCCCTCAGGCCAAAGCATCCCGGTTGCCGCGTCCGACCGCACACCGTACCATGCCCCCGACGATCGTTCGGTAAGGGAGGAAAGCTCATGTCCGCAGGAATCAGCGCCCAGGTCAACTGGGACAGCGTGCGTGACGAAGTCACAACCCACCTTCAGGATCTGATCCGATTCGAGACGGTCAATCCGCCGGGGAACGAGATTCAGGTCGCAACTCATCTGCGTGATGTGGTCTCTACGGTGGGACTGTCTTCTCACATCCTCGAAAGCGATCCCGGCCGCGCCTCATTCGTGACCCGTATCGGGGGCGAGGGCAAGGGCCGGCCGCTGATGCTGATGGCCCACAGCGATGTCGTTTCCGTCGAGGCCGACAAGTGGCAGCATCCGCCCTTCGCCGCCGACATCGCCGACGGGATGATCTGGGGACGCGGAGCAGTTGACACCAAGAACCTCGTAGCCTCCGAGCTGCTCGTGATGCTCCTCATCAGGCGAATGGGCCTGACGCTCGACCGTGACCTGATTATGTGCACGTTCGCCGACGAGGAAGCTGGTGGCCGGTACGGCGCAACCTGGATGTGGGAGAACCATCGCGACCTGATCGATGCCGAGGTCGCGATCAACGAGGGCGGCGGCAACGCCATCGAGATCGCCGGAAAGCGCTTCTACCTCTGCCAGACCGGCGAAAAGGGTGGCGCACGAATGCGGATTGTCGCCCGCGCCGAGCCGGGCCACGCCTCCGTCCCGCGCGACGACACCGCGATGCTCCGGATGGGCCGCGCGCTGGTGAAGCTCTCTCAGCATACGTTCCCGACGGTCATGACGTCATCGGTCGATATGATGTTGAGGACCTTCCAGACTGCGCTCGGCGATCGCGGCAGCGTTGTCGATGAGATCCTGGCTGATCCGACCTGGGACAATCTCAATCGCCTGCCGCTCAGTGATTTCGAAAAGCTCTCGCTCCGCGCGACCACCCGCAATACCGCCGTCCCGACCATCATCCACGGTGGCCATCGCATTAACGTGATCCCCGGCGAGGTGGACTGCGATGTCGATGGTCGCATCCTCCCCGGGCAGGATCCCGACGCATTCCGCGCCGAGGTTCAGCAACTTCTTGGCGACGAAGTCGCGATTGTTGGCAGTGGTGGCGCCGCGGGCATCGAGGCCGATCCTGCCTCGCCGCTCTTCGACACGATCCGCGCCGTCATGGGCGATGTCGACCCTGGGTCGGATGTCGCGCCGTTCCTCGTTTCCGGAGGCACCGACGCCAAGTCGATCCCCGGTGTAAAGGTCTACGGCTTCAACCCGGCGCCGTATTCCGTGGCGGAGATGAACGGCGCTCACAATCACGACGAGCGGGTGGCAATCGACAATCTGCTCTTCGCGACCAAAGCGCTATTCGAGATCGTTGTCCGCTACTGTTCGGCGCGCGCATGAGCCGACAGCGCGGGCTGGTCCTGTTTGACATCGACGGGACGATCCTCATTGCCGGCGACCGCCACCACGGCGCGGCGTTCACCCACGCTTTCGAGCAGGTCTATGGCCGGCCGGTGACGCTGGAAGGCGTCCCGCTGGCCGGCATGCTCGATGCCCAGATCGCCCGCATTCTCTTCGAGCGCCATGGGCTGGACATCGACGAGGCAGGCATGCGCCTGGACGAGATGATGTCGGCGATGGGTCTGCGCTATGCGGAGACCATTGCCGGCAGCAACCTCCGCGAACGACTGCTGCCCGGAGTCACCGAGGCAGTCCTGGCCGCCCACCATCATGGATGGGCGGTTGGGGCGCTCACTGGAAACGGGCGCGCGGTCGGCGAGGCGAAACTGCGCGGCGTTGGCCTCGGCATGCTCATCTCCTTCGGCGCGTGGGGCGACCGGGCCATCGAGCGCGGACATCTGGTGGATGAAGCAATCGGCGCAGCCCTGCGGGCGACCGGAGTGCGCTATGCGCCGTCCGAGACCGTCCTGGTTGGCGACACTCCAGCGGACATCGCCGCCGCGCGCCTGGGTGGAGCGCGCGTTGTCGCTGTCGCGACGGGCCGGTTCGACCTCTCCGCGCTGGAGCCCCATCGACCCGACGCGCTGCTCGGCGACCTGTCCGACACTGACTCGTTCGTCGAAGCGATCGACCGCGCGCTCGGCTGAGCGCGCGGCCTGCGGATTGCGAGATAGATGCGACGCGAGCTTCCGACGCGTCGCATCACGAGGAGCGATCCATGTATGACACCTATCTCGGCACATCCTCTGGCATCCACCGCATCTCTGGCGACGGGATCCATCCGCTCGGACTGACGGGCCATCGCGTTTCCGCCGTCCATGCCTGGCGGTTCGGTAACGACGACAGTGTCCTCGCCGGGACGTATGGCGACGGTCTGTTCCGCAGTGTTGATAGTGGCGTTACCTGGACCCGGATCGAGGCCGGCCTTACCGCGCCCGCGTTCCGCACGATCGTCCCCGACCCGCTCAATCCTGAGGCAATTCTGGCCGGCGCTGAGCCGGCGCGACTCTTCCGCAGCATCGATCGCGGCGAGACTTGGTCCGAGCTCGATGCCATCGGGCGCCTTCCCGCCAGCTCCGATTGGTTCCTGCCCTACTCGCCACGGGCGGGAGCGCTTCGCAACGTCTATGCGCCGGGTCGGAGTCGTCGTCTACTGGCGTCGGTCGAAGTCGGCGGCCTGCTCGACAGCCCCGACGGCGGCGCAACATGGTCGATCGCGCCAGTGATCCAGGACGACGACATTCATCACATCACTGGCCACCCGGTTGACCCAGCGCTGCTCTACGCCGCGCTTGGCTATGCGGCTCTGAAGCGTGATGGAGATCGTGGCGAGTACCACCTCGGCGGAGTCGGCCGGTCGCGCGATGGCGGCGCGACCTGGGAGAAGGTCGAGACTGACTATACCCGGGCGACGTTGATTCCTCGTGCTGCGCCATCCCTCCTCCTTGCCGGGCCAGCCCCACGGGTCGGTCGCCAGGGCCGGATCGTCGTCTCCTCGGATGGTGGCGACAGCTGGCAGGCCGCCTCCGATGGAATCGACGTGCCGATGGAGGACATGGTCGAGCTCTTTGTCGAAGCGCCGGATGATACCGTCTGGGCGATCTGCTCGGGCGGGCGACTTCTGCGGGCCACGCCCGGCGAGTGGCGGTGGACGGCGGTCGTGCCGGCCGCGCTATCGTTGGAGGTCGAGTCCGTCGCGTTCGTGTCGCGCTGATCCGATCCCAGCCAGCTCCAGCAATACCGTCAGCACACGACTATCGAGCGCTGAGAACGGCGTGACCGTGACGAATCGAGCGGGGTCACCGCCTCGGTCGACGACGAACGGGCGCATTCCCGCCGCTTCGGCCGCGCGCAGCCCCGGCACAGCATCCTCGATCACCGCACACGCGGTCGCGGACACGCCGAGCGCGGCTGCTCCCGCGAGAAATGGCTCGGGTTCCGGCTTGCCGGTCCGCACGTCGTCCGCGCTGATCGTCGCGGCGAAGACATTGCCGAGATCGAACCGCTTCAGCACGATGTCCAGCTCTGCCCGGCGCGCGCCTGTGACGACCGCGAGTGGCATCCCCCGTCGAGCGAGCTCGCGCGCGAGCCACTGCCCGTCGTCACACGGCGCCACCAGCTCGTCGAAACGCGCCGTCATTCGCTCCAGCTTGTCGGCCATCAACGCTCCGATGTCGGCGTCGATGCGGTGACCCAGCAACCAGTCGGTCAGTCCGTCGCGGTCGGGCCGGCCAACGAGGAATTCCTCCCACTCGGCGTCGTTCGGCGTCGGCAGCCCGTGTGCGTCCAATGTTTCGACCATCATCTGGAAGTGGACCGGCTCCGAGTCGATCAGCACCCCATCCATATCGAACAGCACCGCCTCGATCTTCGACATCGTCCCTTTTCCTCGCACGTTACGCATCCGGCCATGACGTCGACTGCCAAGCCTGGCGCACACAATCACCCGCGCTCGTCACTTCACCACTCGCACAGTCTCGAACGTCGAATCCGCCATTCCGGAAATGTACATGCCCTCGGCGATCCCGACGCGAAGATAGTCGATCGTCGCTGCGGATATCCGTTCTCCTGGCGCGACAATGGGGATGCCCGGCGGGTACGGTGTGATTGCCTCGGCGCTGATCTCCCCGTGCGCCTCCGGGATCGCCACCGCGCGGGTTTGCCCCATGAACGCCTCACGGGGAGTCAGCTCCGCGACGCCGGCGAACAGCAGCTCCCCGACAGAGCGCGCGGCGGTGGAGTGCCTTGCCGGGCGCGGGCGCGCTGCCAGCATCGAAAACCCCCGGGCTGCCCGCCCGATTGACTCTGCGCTGTCTCCGATCGTAACCAGCAGCATCACGCTCAGCAGGTCGCTCATCTCGACATAGACCCCGTGCTCGTCGCGGAGATAATCCTCCGCCTCGTAGCCGGTCCAGCCTAGTTGATGCACATCCACCACGACGCGAGTCGGGTCCAGCTGAACACCCGGATGGCCTCCAATGATCTCCGGTCCGATAACCGCTAATCCCGAAAGCGCTCCCAACCGATCGCGCAGGTCGTTAGCCAGCTCGATCGTCCGCCCGAGAAGCCACTCTCCGTCCAGCGCCATCTGTCGTCGGCTCGCGTCGAGCGAGGCATAGATCAGGGCCGACGGGCTTGTCGTTTGCGCCATGTCCACGATCGTGCTCATCCGCTCGACATCGACCCGTCCGTGGCGCATGACCAGCGTCGAGCCCTGCGTGAGAGCTGCCAGCATCTTGTGAGTACTCGATACCCCCGCGTCCGCGCCGGCCTGCATCGCCGACAAGGGCAGCGCCGGGTGAAAGTGGAAGTGTGGCCCCCAGGCTTCGTCCACCAGCAGCGGCTTGCCGGCCTCGTGGCAGACGCGGGCGATCTCAGCCAGGTCGCAGCTCACCCCGACGTATGACGGACTCGCGAGCACGACGGCCTTCGCGTCGGGGTGGCTCGCCAGCGCGTCAGCGATACGTCCCGGAGTGATAGCCAGCGGCAGATTCCGTGCCGTCTCGATCTCGGGCGTCAGAAAGACCGGTCGAGCGCCGCTATATATCAGGCCGGCCATCAGCGATTTGTGCAGCATTCTGCTGACCAGCACGGTCTCGCCATCCTGCGCCGCCGCCATCAGCATCGCGAGGTTGCCAGTCGTGCTCCCGTTTACCAGGAACCGCGCCTCGTCGCTTCCATACGCCGCCGCCGCCAGCTTCTCCGCCTCGCGCAGCAGTCCTTTCGACAGGTGGGTCGTGTCCACTCCGCCGCCGTGCGGGATGTCGCAAGCGAGCGCGTCGGGAAGCAGTTGTCGCAGGGTCGCCGGGGCGCCGGCTCCGCGCTTATGGCCCGGTGTTGAGAATGGCACGGCTGCAGTCCCGGCATATTGTTGCAGTGCCTCGATGAATGGCGCGTCCCGCTGATCCATCACTACCGAAATCCCCCTGTCCCAGGTTGCGCTGGCTGCTCACATGCTTCGGAGCGTCGGTCGACACGAGCTGTCTACCGCGCCGTTCCCGCCTCTGGTATGGTACGCCGCAATTGGCCGGTGCCGATGCGGCACGATCGAGCGCGCAGCGCAGACAGGAGCGTCCGGATGTCCGCACACGGCGATCGGTCGAGTCACCACGGCGGCGAGGACGATCTGTTCGACGATATCCGCGAGTTCCTATCCGAGAATTCCACCGACCGTATCTACGAGGATCTCGCAACCGCATACGGATATGCCAGTGCATTTGTCGACCGAGAGCTCCGCGGCGTCGATGAGTTCGATCGCATGCTCCGGGCTCTCGAGCGCCTCGTCGGGGATGTGCTCGGCGACGTGATCGATCCTGAGCTGCGTCCCAAGGTCTCCGAGACGCTCTATCTCTATGGCCTCGCACATTACTCTCTGATGCAGCAGATCGTCCACGGCGACGCGGAGAATGCTGAAGGCGAAGACGAGGACGACGCGCCGAGGCCGCTGATCATCTATGACGTCTGGTTTCCGGGCGATGTGGCTATCGAGCGCGCCCAGGATGGCCTCTATCTGCATCTGAGTGATGGTCGAATCGATCTATCGATCTACCTTGGCGTCGCGCCCAATGAGCGTGGCGCTCTCGTCGATCTTGTCGATCACTGGGGGTACGCGGCGGCCAACACCAAGCCTGGTGAACGCGAGGCCGACCTCGCCGGCACAGTCCCGATGCTCACCGTCGAGATCGACTACAACGGCTCCGAGCTGGTTGACGCAGATGATCATGTCGATGTGCTCTTCTTCGATCACGAAGGCGAGCCGCTCGTTCGCATGCACGTTCGCGCAACAGACCTGCGCACCATTGTCGACGAGCTCCAGTCCGCGGAGCGTGAGGACACCCTCTAACCATATTTTTGCCTGTCACGAGTCACACCCTGAAAGGACGCACTGTGCCCAACCGGTATACCCCCGAGATGGCCGTCGATCTTCGAGTTCCGTTCGACATCCGACTCTCTCCAGACGGCCAGCAGGTTCTGTTCCGCACCGAGCCGATCGGCCACCACCAGAAGGATCGCACCTCGACGATCTTCGTCGTCCCGTCTGATGGAACGGGACTTCCCAGCGCGCTGACCGGGAGCGATTGCAACAACACTGCGCCATGCTGGTCGCCGGATGGCGCCAGCGTCGCCTTTCTGTCCGACCGGGTCGAGCGTGGCCGGCAGCAGATCCATGTCATTCCTGCCCGCGGAGGTGAGGCGCTCTGTCTGACCTGGCTCAACGGGGGCGTGACTCAGCCGGCCTTCGCCCCGGACGGCCGATCGATCCTCTTCACCGCTCGCCGGAGAGCGTTGGCCGGCCTGAAAGATCCCGAGCGCGAGTACCGTGTCGAGAGCGAGGTCTGGAGGCCGCACGGCCTCGCCGCCGTCGCTGTGACCGGCGGCCCGCCCGCACTCATCGGCCCTCGCGATGGTCACGTCTGGGCATTTGCTATTTCGCCGGACGGATCGACGATTGCTGCGCTCGTGTCCGACACCGAGGACCTCTCGGCTACCTGGGACAATGTCCTCCTGGTCACCACCGCCCTTGATGGCGCTGACCAGCGCGAGCTGTTGCGTCTCAGTGGCTTTCCCGGTGTCCCGGTCTGGTCGGCAGATGGCCGCGCGATCGCCGTCGTCGGCTCACGCGCGCCTGACATCGACCCGACGAACGTGTTTGTCGTTGATGTCATCTCCGGCAATCTGGCCGTCCTCGACGACCGCGGCATGACTCCGACCGTAGTCGCCTTTGACGGCGACGACCTGCTCGTCCATTCTGTCGAAACTCAACACACCCGAATCGATCGCACCGACCCTCATGGCGCCGAGTGGGAGCAGATCAATCTCGGTTCCGAGCTTGACGGCGCATGGGTGGACCCACGGGCCGGTTGGGACATCCGCGCCGGCCGTTTCGCGGTTGTTGGCGCGTTCCCCGATCATCCTGCGAATGTCTACTCGGGTCCCCTTGGGGGCGCCGCGCGGCGCCTTACCGACCTCAACCCGCAGGTGCGAGGCGTCAGCATGGCGGACATGGAACCGCTGCGCTGGAACGCGACCGATGGCACCGTCGTCCACGGCTGGCTGATGCTTCCTCCCGGTCACCCGGGTGGACCGTTGCCGCTCGTTGCCGCCATCCACGGCGGCCCGTCCTGGCAATGGGGCAACTGGTTCCACGGCACCTGGCATGACTGGGGCCAGATTCTCGCCGCGGCCGGGTACGCAGTCTTCCTGCCGAACCCTCGCGGCAGCACCGGTCGGGGTGGCCAGTTCACCGGCGCAAACCGCTACGATTTCGGCGGCGGCGACTTCGACGACATTATGACTGGTGTCGATCTGCTGATCGAGCGCGGTGTTGCCGATCCGGACAGGCTCGGCATTTGCGGCTGGTCATTCGGTGGGTTCATGACCGCCTGGGCCGTTGGTCATACCGATCGCTTCAAGGCCGCTGTAGCCGGCGCTGCGCCCACCAACTGGGTCTCCAAGATCGGCACGACCGACATTCGCCCGTTCAACGAGTGGAACCTCGGCGAGGTCAATACTGATCCGGACCGTTCCTGGGATCGTTCGCCGATCCGGTACATCCGCAACGCCACGACGCCGACACTCATGGTCCATGGCCAGGCAGACGTTCGTGTGCCGGTCACCCAGGCGACCGAGTTCTACTCGGCGCTCAAGGCAGCCGGAGTCCCGGCCGACATGGTCTCCTACCCACGTCAGGGCCACGCGTTTCACGAACGTGCGTTCGAGCTCGATCTGCTCCAGCGCCTCGTTGGCTGGTTCGAGCGGTATCTCGGTTCCGGCGCGGCTCCGGGAAACGACTGATGCCACGCCTCACAGCGAACGGCGTTGAGCTCTACTACGAGGATCTCGGCGAGGGCCTGCCGCTCGTGCTGCAGGCCCATCATCATCAAGCCTGGATGCCGTTTCAGGTCGCCTACTTCTCGCAGTTCTATCGTGTCATCACCTTCGACCGGCGTGGCACAGGCCGCTCCGGATCGCCCGACGGCGAGTGGCGTGCCGCCGACTTCGCTGCGGATCTTCTTGGCCTGCTGGATGGCCTCGATATCGACCGCGCAATCGTCGCTGGCGCGTCGCTCGGTGGCGTCATCGCCTGCCAGTTCGGGTTGGATTTCCCCGACCGCTCGCTCGCCCTTGTCATCGGTCACACTGTCCCCTGGCTCGATGAACTGTCACGAGACTGGCTGGACGAACAGATCGATATCGTCGAATCCGGCGACCGGCCGATCGTCAGTCAGCCTCGTTCGTTCCCCTGGCAATCCGAAGGTCCGCCAACCCAGCGGCCGGGCTTCAGCGACTCCGACCTTGGTCGCCTGTTCGCCACGATGCCCGCCCCGGTTGGCCGCACGCCGGCCGACGCGACCCGGATGCTCCGCGCGATGCGCGCCTGGGACGTTCGCCCGCGGGCTGCCGAGCTTGCCGCATTGTCGGTTCCTGTCCTCGTGCTGGTTGGCGGCAACGAGCCGCAACAGACCATCACCGGCTCCTACGAGTGGCACAAGATGATCCCCGACAGTGAGTTCGTTATCCTCCCGAATGCTCACCATGGGGCAGCCCGCGAGGACCCTCTCGCCTGGAACGCCGCCGTCCACGGTTTCCTCCAGCGTCACGGTCTCAGCAGCGAGGCGCCGCTGATGCCCTACAATGCGTTCGCGACCGACCGCTGACGAGAAGACGAGGAGCGGCACATGAATCGAGCCTGGAGTGACCCCGCCACCGAGGCGGCCATCCTCGACGATATCTCTCTGGATGAGCCCTGGGCACTGATCGAGCGCTTCAGCCAGCTCACCCGCCTGTCCGGCTCAGACGAAGAAGCCGAGGCTGTCGAATACATCACCGATAAGCTGGCGAGCTGGGGTATCGAGCACGTCGTCTACCATCCGACCTGCCTCATCAGTCTGCCCGGGCCGGCCACACTCCGCGTGGTTGGCGACCCGGGCGCTGAATACGTCGTCAAGACTCCTGCGTTTTCGCCAACGACCGACGGACGAGAGATCGAGGCCGAGCTCGTCTACGTGCCCGGCAATCAGGCGGCCGGGATCACCGAGCTGTTCTCCGACCAGCGCACCGCCGCCGGCCAGGACCTGCGGGGGAAGATCGTGATGACCGAGGGGCTCGGTATCGCCGCGCGCGGGTTTGACCTCGCGGAATCCGGCGCAGTCGCAGCTCTCTTCATCAATCCCGGCCATCGCATCCACGAAGGAATTACGACTACGGCCTGGGGCTCTCCCGATCTCACCTCGCTCGATCGAACTCCGCCCGTCCCGATCATGACGATCAACCGACCCGATGGCGAGGAGCTCATCGACCAGCTTCGCAAAGGTCCCGTCCGCGTCGCCTTTTCCAACCAGACCGATACTGGCTGGCGCGAGATTCCCGTCATCGTCGCCGAAATCGAGGCGAGAGCTGCCACCGAGGATTTCCTGCTCTTCCATGGCCATCTCGATTCGTGGCATGTCGGCGTCGGCGACAACGCCACCGGCGATGCCACTCTGCTCGAGCTGGCTCGTGTCTTCCAGCGCCACCGCGACAAGCTCGATCGCTCGGTCCGCGTCGCCTGGTGGAGCGGCCACTCGCACGGCCGGTATGCCGGATCGACCTGGTATGCCCAGGAGTTCGCGCACGACATCCTCCAGAACTGCGTCGCGCACGTGAACTGCGATTCTCCCGGATGCCGTTGGGCCAGTGTCTACGAAAACGTCGCCTGGATGAGCGAGGCCGCCGACTTCGTCAGCGCCGTTATCCGCGATGTCACCGGTCAGGAGTCGACCGGCGAGAGCCATGTTCTCCGCGCCGGCGACTGTTCGTTCAACAACCTCGGCGTCACGACCTACTTCATGCTGTCCTCGACCATGCCGCAGGATCTCATCGCCGAGAAGGGCTACTACCCCGTCGGCGGCTGCGGCGGCAACATCGCCTGGCATACCGAGGACGACACGATCGGGATCGCCGACCGCGACAACCTCTTGCGAGACATGCGGGTCTATGCCGCCGCCATCCTTCGCACCGTCAATGCGCCGATCCTGCCGTTTGACTACTGCGCGACAGTGGACGAGATTGCGGCTGCCGTCGGCCGGTATCAGGCTGCTGCCCGGAATATGTTCGACTTCGAGCCGACGTTTGACCTGCTGGAAGCGCTCCACGACGCCCTTGACGAGCTATACACGTCGTTCGACTCGATCGGTGATGATCCCGAGCTGCTCGCCTTTGCAAACGATCTCCAGATCGACGTGGGACGAATCCTCGTGACGCTCGGCTACACCCGCGACGGCCGCTTCCGCCAGGACCCGGCGCGGGGCATCCCCCCAGTCCCGGCACTCGCCTCCGCGATGCAACTTGCGGACGCCGGAGACGATATGCGCCATGTGATTCTCAACGACCTCACTCGTAGTCAGAACGAGGTCGTCTGGGAGCTCATCCACGCCATCGAGGCCGTCGAGAATGCGCTCCTCTGGCAGGAGCTGCCAGCAGAGCAGGACTAGCGCGATTCAGTGGTGTCGATCTCGTAAAGAAAGGGGTGGCCGGCCCAATGCCGACCACCCCCGGGACTACCGTCGTTCGGTTGTCTACTTCTCGACCCACCAGGTCTCAGCGTTGAACCGCGTGTTCTGCTGATTCGGGAAGTAGTTGTGCACGCGCTTGTTCACGCCGGTGATGCCCTGGCTGAAGATCGTCACACCCATCGGGACGTCAGCCAGAAGCGCATTCTGGAACTCGGTGTAGAGCTCGATCCGCTTCTTCTGGTCCGGTTCTGCCGCCGCCTTCTTCAGCAGATCGTCCACCTTCGGGTTGCAGTACTTGACCATGTTGAAGCCGGCCTTGTACGAGTCGCAGGCCCACATCGCGGACTGGTCAGGTGTCGCGTCCCAGCCAAAGCCGACCAGGAACGTTTCGAAGTCGAACGTCTCCGTGATGCGCGAGACCAGCTGCTGGAACGGTTCTGGCTGCGGCGTCATCTCGACGCCGACAACCTTCCAGTACTCCTGCATGGCCTGCAACATCTGAATATGAATGTTGTTGCCGCCGATGCCGTACATCGTGAACGACAACCGCTGGCCGTCCTTGGCCCGGACGCCGTCGGCGCCTGGCGCCCAGCCGGCCTCGTCGAGCAGCTTCTTGGCCGTATCCACGTCGTAGTCGTAGCGCAGCTCGGGCTTGATGCCCTTCGCGTTTGCCGCCCAGGACATCGTCGGAATGGTCCCGACCGCCACCTCGGCGTAGCCGAAGTAGATGTTCTCGACGATCGCCTCCCGGTCGAGCGCGTACATCAGCGCCTGCCGCACTTGCACATCCTGGAACTTGGTCGTCTTCGTCTCGTCCAGGTTGGTTGCATAGAAGATGAAGCTGAGCTGCGGGTAGACGGCGATATTCACGTCGGTGTTCTTGAAGTCCGGAACCTGCGAGCCATCGACGCCAGCGAAGATATCAACCTCACCGGTCTTCAGCTGCTGAATCCCCGACGCCGAGTCCGGGACGACCTTATAGATCACCTCGTCGAGCGCCACCTTGCCATCCCAGAAGTCGTCGTTGCGCACCATCGTGACATGGTCGCCGGTGATCCACTCCTTGAACTTGAATGGCCCGGTCCCAACCACGCGCGACGGGTCCGCCCCGGTCGAGCCCGGATCCTGCTGGATGCTCGCCGGAGGGGTGTCCTTCCAGATGTGATTCGCGAAGATCCACGCGGCCCCGAGGTCGATCGGCGCGTCAACGACTCCGAGCTTCAGCTTGAAGTCGACGGTGAAGTCATCGATCACATCGACCGAGGCGATCTTCGATGTCAGACTGGAGGTCTGGTTCGAGCCGCTCTCGGGATTCATGAACAGGTCGTAGGTCAGCTTCACATCCTGCGCGGTGAATGGCTTCCCATCGTGCCAGCGCACGCCATCGCGGAGGAAGAACGTCCACTCTGTCGCGTCCGGCGCTGCCTCCCAGGCCACGGCGAGGTTGCCGGTCGGCTCCAGCGTGTCCGGGTTCGTCTCGATCATGCTCTGCATGTAGAGCGAGATCACGTTCCACGACGGCGAGTCATTCTGCAGCAGCGGGTTGAGCGTGCGGATGTCGAGACTGTCCGCCTGAATCAGTGTCCCGCCGGTATTCTTCGGCTCCTCGATGGTCTTGCCCATCAGCCGGTCGCCGCCCTCGGTGCGGATGCCGCCGCCGGTTGATGGCGACCCGACCGGGGAGCTCCCCGTCACTGGGCTTGCCGCCTCGGTCGCGGCCTCGGTCGCGGCCGGCGCGGCCGTTGTCGGCGTTCCGGCTGAGCCGGGGGCCTGTGTGGCGGCCGGCGCGGCTGTCGTCGCTGTCGACTCCGTGGCGCTGCCACCGCAGGCGGCCAGCAGGCCGGAGACAACCGTCAGGCCGGCGGCGGCGCCCAGTGCCCGTCGCAGCAGCCCGCGTCGGGTCAGCCGGCTATTGAGTGAATACCCTGACTGATCTGACGATGAGCTCGAATCATCCCCCATCGAGAATCCTCCTCTGTGCCAATACGTCTCTTGAATCTGGTGATCGCCTTCCGGCGGCCCGTAAGATGGTACGCATGCGCTGCGACACATGTCCAGTATCTGGCGACCCAACCTGGAAATCCCCATAGCGGTTGCCGTTCGGACCGATGGCAGCCTGCTGCCTCGATGAGGTGACGCCCTGTTCACGGCCCCGAATATCACGAAGGGTGGCCGGCCCGATGCCGACCACCCCCGGACTACCGTCGTTCGGTTGTCTACTTCTCGACCCACCAGGTCTCAGCGTTGAACCGCGTGTTCTGCTGGTTTGCAAAGAAGTTGTGCACGCGCTTGCTCACACCAGTGATGCCTTGGCCGAAGAATGTCACCCCCATCGGGACATCGGCCAGTAGCACGTTCTGAAACTCGGTATAGAGCTCGATGCGCTTCGCCTTGTCCGGCTCTGCCGCCGCCTTCTTCAGCAGGTCGTCCACCTTCGGGTTGCAGTACTTGACCATGTTGAATCCGGCCTTGTACGAATCGCAGGCCCACATCGGCGACTGATCTGGCGTTGCGTCCCAACTGAAGCCGACCAGGAATATCTCGAAATCAAACGTCTCGGTGATTCGTGAGACGAGTTGCTGGAATGGTTCTGGCTGCGGCGTCATCTCGACACCGATCTTCTTCCAGTCCGCCTGCATAGCCTGCAGTGTCTGTACCGCGATGTTGTTCCCCGAGATGCCATACATCGTGAACGACATCCGCTGGCCGTCCTTGGCTCGAATGCCGTCAGCGCCAACCACCCAGCCGGCCTCGTCTAGCAGTTGGTTCGCCTTATCCACGTCGTAGTCGTAGCGCAGCTCTGGTTTGATGCCCTTTGGATTCGCCGCCCACGACATCGTCGGCAGCGTCCCAACCGCTACCTCGGCGTAACCGAAATAGATGTTCTCGGCGATGGCCGGCCGGTCGTGCCCGTACATCAGCGCCTGGCGCACTCGTGCGTCCTGGAACTTCGTCGACTTTGTCTCGTCGAGGTTCGTGCCGTAGAACGAGAAGCTCAGTTGCGGGTAGATGACGATATTCACATCGGTGTTCTTGAAATCCGGAACCTGCCCGGCATCGACGCCCGGGAAAATGTCAATCTCGCCGGTCTTCAGCTGCTGAATCCCCGACGCTGTGTCTGGGACGATCTTGAGGATCCACTCATCAAGTACGACCTTGCCATCCCAGTAGTCGTCATTCTTCACCAGCGTGACATGGTCACCGGTGACCCACTCCTTGAACTTGAATGGCCCGGTCCCGACCACGCGCGACGGGTCCGCGCCGGTCGAGCCCGGGTCCTGCTGGACAGCTGATGGGGCGACATCCTTCCAGATGTGGTTCGCAAGGATTGCGTAGCTACCGAGGTCGATCGGGGCGTCAACCACCCCCTGCTTCAGCTTGAAGTCGACGGTGAAGTCATCGACCACATCGATTGAGGCGATCTTCGCTGCCAGACCGGAGGTCTGGTTCGAGCCGCTCTCGGGATTCATGAACAGGTCGTAAGTGAACTTGACGTCCTGCGCAGTGAACGGCTTCCCGTCTTGCCAGCGCACGCCATCGCGGAGGAAGAACGTCCACTCTGTCGCGTCCGGCGCTGCCTCCCAGGCCACGGCGAGGTTGCCGGTCGGCTCCAGCGTGTCCGGATTCGTCTCGATCATGCTCTGCATGATGAGGGAGATGACGTATCCGGAGGGCACGTCGTTTTGGAGAACCGGGTTGAGCGTGCGGATGTCGAGACTGTCCGCCTGAATCAGGGTCCCGCCGGTATTCTTCGGCTCCTCGATGGTCTTGCCCATCAGCCGGTCGCCGCCCTCGGTGCGGATGCCGCCGCCGGTTGATGGCGACCCAACCGGGGAGCTCCCCGTCACCGGGCTTGCCGCCTCGGTCGCGGCCTCGGTCGCGGCCGTTGTCGGCGTTCCGGCTGAGCCGGGGGCCTGTGTGGCGGCCGGCGCGGCTGTCGTCGCTGTCGATTCCGTGGCGCTGCCACCGCAGGCGGCCAGCAGGCCGGAGACAACCGTCAGGCCGGCGGCGGCGCCCAGCGCCCGTCGCAGCAGCCCGCGCCGGGTCAGCCGGCTATTGAGTGAATATCCCCCAAGGTCGGGCGTTGCGTTCAGGTCGTCCTTCATTACAGATCCTCCCACGTTGGAATCAAGAGCCATCACGTTGGCGGCTGGCCCGCCGCCAATCGCGCCGCTCATGCTACGCGCACTCCGGGCCTCTGTCCAGCAATTGAAAAGTCGCTCAGTCTGATGCTTTGGTCAGCTGCTGACGCCGGTCCTCGACCGAGCTCAATAGCCGACGGCGCCGTAGGCGAAGCGTCGCAACATCCCGCCGGAGCCGCTCCTCCTCGCGCTTGACGAACCGCGCCAGGTCGGCGCGCGGGCGTCGGCGGAGCGTCCCGAGCGTGCTCTCGGCCAGCTCCTCGAGCTCCGCCTCCAACTCGGCGATCTCCACCTCGCGCTCGGTCAGTCGCGCCCGCATCGTCCGCGTGTCGCGGGTCATCTCCCCCGCGTCCGCCTTCGACCAGATCGTCAGCAACCGGCGCAACTGCTCGATATCGCCGGCCTCGTTCGCCGCGTTCGCCAGCCGCATCACAGCCTCGCGTCGCGCCCGGTCCCCCGTGTCGCGCGCCAGGTCGGGATGGATCATCCTCGCCAGCGCCCGGTAGAGCTGGCGGAGATTCGCATCGGCATTCTGTCGGGGGGCGCGAGCCACCATCGTGCCTGTGCGCTCGTCGCGGTGCTGCCGCCACTCTGCCCAGAACTGCGCCTCCTCGGCGCGTTCTGCCTGCTCCTCGTGATCGAGCTCGTGGTCGGAGAGCGCCCGGCTGGCGAACGTCAGCCGCTCCAGCCGAATCTCCAGTCGTTGGATTTCGGATCCAATCCGATCAATATCTCGCCGCAGCAGCCCGATCCGCTCGTCGATCTGCAGGCGCAGCCGTTGCTGGGCCGCCTGCTCTGCGACGATCAGCTCGCGCAGATGCTCGATCCGTCGATTACGCCGCGCGATCTCGACATCCAGCTGGACGCGTTCTAGCTCGTCCAGCAGCGCCGGCAGAAGAAGTCCGGGGCTGGTCGGTGCTGTCTGATCGTTCACCACTGCTTCACGCTGCTCGTTAACCGTGTCGTGATGCTCCCACCGGCCGTGACCGCCAGCACCCGCTGGCCCGAATCGAATGGGCCGGGAAAATAGGCGTCCTGTCATTCTACCGACTGGCTTGCCCACCATACCAACGCTGTTCCGTGGCCGGTTCCTATAATTGCCATCGAAATGGAGGTCCTCAACGTGACCGAGGCAGACCGCGCCACCGCGCCGCGATATCGATACCGTGCCTGGGATGACACTCAGTCCGTCCCCGCGATCTTGCCCGCCGACCTTCTCGCCGCCCTCGCCGATGATCTGCTCTCCGGCAGCATCGACCAGGCGCTCGACAAGGCGCTCCACCGCGGCGTCGCGTCGGGCGACCTGGAGGCGCTCGGCCTCGACGAACTCCGCGAGCTGCTACGCCGCCAGCGCCGCGAGCTCCTCGACGCGATCGCTGCCGATCCCGAGCTCCAACGCCTCGTCGACCAGCTCCAGCAGGGCGGCGCGCAATCGCTCGACGCCGACCTCAGCCGTCTGCTCGACGCCCTCACTGCCAACGCCGCCACCTCCGCCCGGATGATCTCCGGCCTCGACGCCGACCAGCGCTTCCCGCTCGACGCCGCCCTCCGCGAGCGTCTCGCCGACGCCGGCCGGCACCTCGACTCCGACGACATCAACCTCTCGATGGGCGGCGCCAGCCAGGGTTTGCTGACGCAGATTGCCCATCTCAGCGCCCTCGACGACCTTGAGAAGCAGGTGCGAAGCGTTCGGCGCGTCGATGATGTCGATCTGATCGACGAACAGCTCGTCCGTCACGCCCTCGGTGACCGCGCAGCCGATGGATTCACCCGCCTCGCCGTGAGTCTCCAGACGTTCTCCGACTCCGGCTATCTGCGTGGCAAACCCGGCAAGCGCCAGCTCTCCGCACGCGCCATCAGACTCATCAGCGTCGAGCTGCTGGCCCGCACGCTCGAACGGATCAGCGCGCACCGCTCCGGAGATCGCGCCGCGCGTGGCGTCGCCGGCCAGCACGACCTCACCGGCGCCAGCCGTCCGTACGAATTCGGCGACGCCCTCACCCTCGACCTCGGCGCCACCGTCATGAGCGCCGTGCGACGTGGCGGCGGCTCGCCCGTCCGCCTCCGCGCCGACGACTTCACCGTCTTCGAGCGCGAAGAATCCTCGCGCGCCGCAACGATGCTGGCCATCGACCTCAGCCGCTCGATGGGGGAGCGTGGCTATCTCCTCGCCGCCAAACAGCTCGCCCTCGGCCTGACCAGCCTCGTCCGGCAGCGCTACCCGCGTGACGAGCTCCTGCTGGCCGGCTTCTCCGACACCGCCCGCCAGCTTCAGCTCTCCGAGCTTCCCGCCCTCGGCTGGGACCGTTACGGCATGGGCACGAACATCCAGGACGCCTTGCGCCTCGCCCGCACCGCCCTCGCCACCCACCGCGGCATGCAGCGCACCCTGATCTTGCTCACCGACGGCGAGCCAACCGCCCATCGCGACCTCGAAGGCCGCGTCCACTTCCACCAGCCGCCCGGCCCAGAGGCGCTCACTGCGACCTACGCCGAGGCGCACCGCCTGCGGCGCGATGGCATCGACCTTGTCGTCTGCGTCCTCTCGCGTCACTTCCAGGTCGTCCGCTTCGCCGAAGAGCTCGCGCACCGGGCCGGCGGCGACCTCATCGTCACCTCGCCCGACGATCTCGCCGAAGCCCTCACCCTCCGCTTCGGCCGCCGCCGCTGATACAATCGCGTCCGGCCCTTGGGGGCGGATCGGGCCCGGTGGCTCGTGCGGTCTTCAAAACCGTTGTGGGGGGTGACGAGCCTCCCAGGTGGGTTCGACTCCCATGCGCCCTCGCCACTTGTTTTCCGCGTTTATATAGGAATATGGCGCGTCGCTAACCAGCGAACCCGATCGAAAGGACGCAGGCAAGCGATACTTGGTAGTGACCCGTGAAATAGGGGGAGGTACCACGTGATCCGCAATGTCGAAGTCCTTGACCAGCTCATCATCTACACCAGGTACGAGATGCCACCAGATGGGCTGGTCGAGGCTCTGGCTCCGTTCAAGGCGCAGTATCGAGAGATTCAAGTCGGAGGCGCGAGCGGACGTGCACCAGAACTGGTTCTGCTGGTCAACTTTGCTCTTAGCATGCTTAGCAATGGAACCTACGACCTAATGAAACCCGCTGTTGTGCGCGCATGGGATTGGGCCCGAAATCAGCTGTGGTCAGATAGAGTCGCCAACGAAACCGGCGCGCCTTCAGCTTCTCTGAAGCTATACGTGGAACTTGATAATCATCGACGAGCGAGATTCGATATTTCAACATCCGATCCTGCGGTGCTTGAGTTGGCGCTAGATCGTCTCCCCAAGATAATTGACTCTGTACAGAAGGACGGCGTTGGCCTTTGGCTCGAAGGCGAGTGGAAGTACTACGAGTGACAGACAATCCACACGAGGGAGTCGGCCTGAAATGTCCACACGACTTCCACGGTCGGGAGCCCTCGGCTCTGCGCTAGCAGAGCAGTTGAGAGTGGACGGCAGCGGTGCTGAACGCGCTGTTGTGCTGGCAATTCCAGACGATAGCGGGCACTTACGGACCGACGGGTTCGGTCTTCAAAACCGCTGTGGGGGGTGACGAGCCTCCCAGGTGGGTTCGACTCCCATGCGCCGTCCCTCCCCATCCTGACACCATCCCCTCAGCGCGCACGGCTGGGCGCGCTGCCGTCTGACGAGCACGGAGCGCAAGAGCGCCAGGTCGCCGATGGAGCCATGCTCGTGCTTCGGGTGTCCGATCGTTGCTGCGATGCCAGGTGCGACGGCGCCCAGCATCGCTCGCTGCCGCGGGTAGGTCAGACAGCCACGGCCCGCGCCGCGCCCACCGTCTCATCCTCGTGGAGCAATCCGTCGGTGATGCGCACGACACGGTCACACAGGTCGATCAGCCGCTCGTCGTGCGTGACAAGGATGCCGCCCTTCTCACGCTCGTGGACCTCCTTCGCCAGCATCTCCACGACCTGTCGCCCGCGAACTGAGTCGAGGCTGGCGGTCGGCTCGTCGGCCAGAATGATGCGCGGATCATTCATCAGCGACCGCGCGATGGCGATGCGTTGGCGCTGCCCGCCCGAGAGTTCTTCGGGGTAGTGGCCAGCACGATCCGTCATGCCAAGGTCGTGCAGCAGGCGGTCGGCGCGCCGCTCTGCCTCCGCACCAGGTAAGCCGATGAGGTGCGCGATGAAGAGCATCTGCTCCCGCCCGGTCAGGTAGGAAATCAGGTTCGACCCCTGGAAGATGAACCCATACTTCGCCAGCCGCAGCTGCGTTCGTTCCGCCGATGAACGTTGCGTGATGTTGGCGCCATCGAGGAGAACCTCCCCGTTCGTTGGCGTCAGGAGTGCGCCCGCAATCGACAACAGCGTCGACTTGCCCGATCCCGAAGGGCCAATGAGCGCCACCAGCTCGCCGATTCCGACCGTCAGATTGATGCCCTGGAGCGCATCAACGCGGGAGTCACCATCACCGAAGTGCTTGTCGATGCTCGTCAGCTCAAGGATGTTCGTCGTCATGATCGCTCTCCAATGCCCGTTTGATAGCCAGTTACCCAGCCTTGTTGATCGCGTCCAGTGGGTCGACCCGCGCGATCCGCGCGAGCGATAGTGCCGTGCCACTGACCGCGACGAGCAGCAGGACGCCGCCGAACAGGGCCATACGCTGCGTGGTGATGCTGTACGGGACCGCGTTGCCAATGATGAGCGCGAGCGTGTCTGCGATCGAGATCCCGATGAGCACTCCAACTACCGCCAGCGCAAGGACTTGCGTGATAAGCGTGCGCGCGAGATAACCAGTGCCGGTGCCGATCGCCTTCATCACGCCCAGCTCTGGCATCTTTTGCAACGTGATGATGTAGAAGAACGCGGCGATGATTCCGGCTGCGATAACCACCAGGAAGACCTGGATGAGCAGCAACGTGGCGTTTTGCTCCGACTCTCCCGGGATATGGTTGGCGATTTGATTGATGCTGCCGACCATCGTATTCGGCACAGTTTCGGGGATAGTCGCGATCGCTTGTGATGACCCGCGGACTACGATGGCCGTTACGTCGTCCTGCGTTGTGCCCTGCCGGATTGGCTGGATCTGCTGCCAGAGATCGAGTGGCATGAAGACGACCGGCGCCAGGCGATAGGTCTGGCCAGTCGTGATCCCCACCACGGTTAGCTCAACGCCATCTGGCTCGGTAGTGAACGTGTCACCCAGACGGATGCCGTCGTCGACGAGCGACTCGTCGATGACCACGCCATGCGCTTGCGCGCCGAGGCGATTCCCCTTCTGAATTCGGGGCTCCAGCACGCCACCGGGGACGACGCCAAAGAATGAGACCCCCAGGAGCTTTGTCTCGCCTTGCTTCCTGATGCTCGCTGATGACACGCCGAGCGGCTCTGCAGTCTCAATCCCAGCAATGGATGCAATCCCACGAGCTTTGTCGGCCCCGACGGAAGAGCGATCCAGGAGATAATCACTCCCGTTGCTAATGACCATCCCATCGATCGGCATCGCATCTATCGCGGCGGTATTGCCGGCGCTGAGACCGTTGGCAAGTCCGGAGAGAATAAAGACGAGACTCGATACCATAACGATGACGCCAGTGATTAACGCGAACCGCAACTTGGCGTGCCGAATCTCACGGAGCGCAAGGAACACAGGCTAATTCCTTTCCCGACCGAGGCGACGGCCCCGTTTCCACCATGGATACGCAGGCCCGTGTAGTCACGCTTGACTATTAGTGCTGAGTATAGGCGTGTTGAGATGATTAGTCAATCTAGACTATAATGTGGGTGATCAAGGAGGTAGAGATGGACGAGCGTGATCCGAGGATGGTCCGCGACACGGCGATCTGGGACGAGCGCGCCCTGCTGCTGCTCGGCGTCTTGATGACGCAGAATCAGCACGGGTATCAAATCAACGAGTTCATCGAAAACACGCTCTGTCATGTAGCTACCATGAAAAAGCCAACGGCCTACGCGCTCCTGTCCCGTTTGGAATCTGCCGGGTTCATCGAGGTCCACAGTGAGCAAGCCGGCAATCGCCCACCGCGGAAGGTCTATACGATCACGCCGGTTGGCCGCGACCTCTTTCGTGATCTGCTTCGAGCAAACCTGTCCGCCGCGGACGAGTCGACCTACGCCGGAGATATCGGTCTTGTGCTCATCAATTTCCTCGATCGTAACGAAGCGGTCGCCTGCTTACGCCAGCGCTTGTCGCGACTCGACGCTCTGTTGGCGCCGAATCCGGACGTGGCTGCCCACGGAGACAAGCTCAATCTTGGCATCGCACTCGACCACCTGACGGCCATGCGCCACGCCGACCGCGACTGGCTCGTGGCAACGATCGCTCGGCTGGAGCGCGAAGAATCAATGCCGGCGATGGAAGAGTCGGGCTCACTAACGCGCTGACGCTCGTGCGCACGCCCAAGCCCAGGCGACACTGGCTGCGCCCCGCCGCCTGGCAGTTCGCGCATGCCACTCGCCCGCGCTGATACCATCTCTCCATACCGCGCCCACTGTGGGTGAGGCGCTGAGAGCGGGATGAGCAGGGAGCGCATGAGCGCCAGGTCGCCGATGAAGCCGTGTCCGTATTGCGGGAAGCCGATCCACGCGGTCGCGCTGAAGTGCCGCTACTGCGGCGAGTGGATGCCGGAGGGGTTTGCCGACGAGCCGGCCCCAGCGCCAATCCCTGAGAAGCAGCCGGCCGCCCAGCCCGTTGTCATCGCCCAGCTTGGCCAACGCGGCATCGCCTGGTTCATCGACCTCATCGTCATCACGATAATCGCGCTGGTTCCAGCGTCCTACTTTCTCCCCGCCGGACGCGAGCCGACCGTCCAGGAGGTCACCGAAAACGGCGGCGTCCTCGCCGTGATGCTCGCCATCTACATCCTCTACCCCTGGCTGATGGAGGCGCGTTGGGGCGCGACCGTCGGCAAGCTGGTCGTCGGGCTGCGCGTCGTTCATCTTGATGGCACGCTGGTGCGGCCGCTCCCCGCGCTCGTCCGCTCGCTTCTGCGACTCGTCGATGGCATGTTCGCGGGCGTCGTCGGCGCGCTCATCATCCAGCTCTCTCCCACCCGTCAGCGCCTCGGCGATCGCGCTGCCCGCACGCTCGTTGTCCACAAGAGCGCTGTTGTCTCGCGGGACGCGTTGCGTCAGTAGGTCAGCCGGGGGAGACGCATGGCAGGCGCGCTGGATGGCATCACGGTCGTCGACTTCTCGCGGATTCTCGCCGGCCCGTACTGCACGATGCTGCTGGCCGACATGGGCGCGGACGTCATCAAGATTGAGCGGCCCGGCAAGGGCGACGACACGCGCTCCTGGGGGCCGCCCTGGCTGGGCGACCAGACCGGCGCGTACCTCTCGGTGAACCGCAATAAGCGTGGCATCGCGCTCGATCTGAAGAGCGAGAAGGGCCGCCAGATCGCGCTCGACCTCGTCCGCGGCGCGGACGTCGTTGTCGAGAACTTTCGCGTCGGTGTCATGGAGCGGCTCGGCCTCGGGTATGAGGATTTGCGCGCCGTCCGTCCCGATCTCGTCTACTGCTCGATCTCTGCGTTCGGCCGCTCCGGCCCCTACGCGTTGCGCCCTGGTTACGACCTGATTGCCGAGGCTCTGAGTGGATTCATGAGCGTCACCGGCGAGTCGGAAGGGGACGGGATGCGCGCTGGCGTCGCCATCGGCGACATCACGGCCGGCATGCTTGCCACCAGCACGATTCTCGCGGCGTTGCGCCACCGTGAGCGCACTGGCGAGGGACAGCTCGTCGAGGTCAATCTGCTCGATACGATGATCGGCTGGCTGATTGGCGCGAACCTCTACTACCTCATCACCGGGGAGAACCAGCCGCGCACTGGCAACGTCGACCCGCTGGTCGCGCCCAAGCAGGTGTTCCAGACGGCCGACGACCCACTGATCATCACCGCTGGAAACGACCGGCTTTTCGCGGCGCTCTGCCAGGCGCTCGGCCGGCCCCAGCTGATCGACGACCCGCGCTTCTGCGCCAACGCAGATCGTGTCGCCAACCGGCCGGCGCTCACGTCGCTGATCGAAACGGAGCTGGCGCGCAAGCCGGCCGCCGAGTGGGTTGAGCTGCTGATCGAGGCCGGCGTCCCGGTTGCGCCGATCAATACGATGGCTGAGACCTTCGCTGATCCGCACGTCCTCGCCCGGAAGATGCTCGTCGAGGTCGAGCACGCCACCCTCGGCGAGATCCGGCTGCCCGGCGTCCCGATGGCCTTCAGTGCCACGACCGCCGAGGTTCGCACCGCTCCGCCCGTCCTTGGCCAGCACACTCGCGAGGTCCTCCGCGAGCGCTGTAAGCTCACCGACGCCGAGATCGACGGCCTCGCCGCCGCTGGCGCTGTACAGGTCTGGGATCCCGACTGACTGTCAGATTCTGCGTTAGTGCTGAATCGTCACCGGGCTGCGTTCTGGTCGGATATGCACGTTGATCAGCACCGGCAGCTCCGTCCGTAGCGCCCGCGCAAGCGCCGCCTGGAGATCGCCCAGGTAGTGGATATCGTACCCTGCCGCTCCGAATCCGGCCGCGGCGATGTCGTAACGCGCGTCGGCCAACTCCGTCGCGATCTCGCGTCCCGCGCCGTACCGGTCGCGTTGCAGATGCCATTCCGCGCCCCAGCGCGCGTCGTTGCCGACGACCACGACGATCGGCAGTCCCAGCCGTGCTGCCGTCTCCATCTCGCTCAGGTGGTAGCCGGCGGATCCGTCGCCGACGATCGCGACGACTCGCGCCGCGGGCAGTTCGCGCTGGACGCCGATCGCCATCGGGATCCCGCTCCCGATCCCGCCGATTTTCGCCGTCGTCATCATCGGGTTCGGCAGATCGCGCAGCGCGAGCCGCACCCATTGTCCGTACTCTCCGCCGTCGAAAACCACGACGTCGTCCGGTCGGATCGCTTCGCGGATCGCCCAGCCGACGGCCAGCGGATGCAGCAGGTCGTCGTCCGCGGGTGGCGCCAGCGGCGGTGGCGAGACCGTCCAGCGCGTCGCCCACCCCGGCTCGCGATCGAGCGACTCGGTCACATATTCCGCAAGGAACGCGAGTGCCTCCGCGGGAGGTATCTGGATCTGGCAGATAGCGCCCGGCGCTTCCGGCTCGCCCGGCGCATCGATGACGCAGAACTCCCCGCCGGTCCCGAGCGCGCCGCGAACCAGATAGTCATATGCTCCGACCAGCAGTGTCGCATCGGCTTCCGGCAGGTTGGCGGCCAGCTCGGCGTAGCGCGGGTCACCCAGTCCGCGCGGCGCGTCGGCGATGATCGGCGCGATCCCCAGCCGCCCGGCAATCTCGGCCAGCAGCGTGCCGGCCTCCCCGCGTGTTGCCGCTGGCCGCGCGACTATCGCCGGCCGGCGCGCTCGTGAGAGTCGCTCGGCAATTGCCAGCAGCGCGTCACGCTGCCCGGGCTGCATGGCCTCGACGTTCGCTATCGCCAGCGCCGCCTCTTCACCCGTGATTCGTGCCGTCAGCACATCGTTCGGCATCGCCACATGGGCCGGCCCGGGAACTCCGGCCTGGGCCAGCCGCGCCGCCTCCATCGTGACTCGGCGAGCGTCTTCCGCCCGTCCAATCTCGAACGAGCCCTTGCAGACTGCCCCGGCAATCCGCGCCTGGTCCACCTCCTGGAATGCGCCGTGGCCGCGTTGAGCGACCGGGCTCGCGCCAGCGAGATACAGCACCGGAGCTTCAACCGTCGCGGCGCCGGCTGCGCCCTGCATCGCCGCCAGAAAACCCGGACCTGCCGATGTCAGCGCAACCGCGATCGTGCCGGTCGTTGCCGCCGCGCTTGCCGCCGCATAGAGCGCAGCCGTCTCGTGACGCATATGGACCAGCTCGATCCCGACCCGGTCGGCCGCGTCGATCAGCGCTAGCACCTGGTTGCCGGACACCCCGTACATCCTCCGGACGCCCAGATCGGCCAGCGCCTCGGCAACCGCCATCGCGCCCGTCCGCTCAACCATTCGCCCCTCTGCCTCCGCTCTGCCCGACTGCGTGAAGACAACCCGTCTGTCACCGTGCTTGCAGGGGCGAACCTCGTGTTCGCCCCTGCTCCCCTACCTACCCCCTCATCCCCTTTGCCTCATCCCCCATCCCTCGTAAACACATACCGTTGCCCGACCGCGATGTCGCCGTCCATCTCAGGCGAGACCGCGGCCAGCGTCCAGCCGCTGCTCTGCAGTCGGAATACCTCCCCGTGGGCCTGCATGGCCAGCTCGCGCATGTAGTCGCGGTAGACCATCACACCTGGCTCGTTGATCTCGGCAGGCGTCCGGTAGAGTCCGAACGGAGGATCCTGGAATCCCGCGATCACCCGTTCCACCTGCCATGCCGAGGGCACGATCACGCTCACCGTCTGATGACGCATGCCCAGGTAGGTCTGAATCTCCTGACTCAGTCGGGATGGTGCGACGCGGTGCCGCGAGGTTGGCCCGACATACTCCCAGGCAATGGTCGAGCCTTCGTCGGCCGGCCGGATGATGAACATCGACACTCGCGAAATCCGCGGTCGGGTCGAATCATTTTCGTGGAGCGACCCATACGCCTCGGCGACGTTCGCGTTCTCGTCGCTCAGAATCATGAACGGCAGGTCATACCGTTCGCGTAGGTCGCGATTCGTCTCCGGCGTGTCGTTCGCCGCTGCCACCAGTTCGATTCCCAGACCGCGCAGTTCCCAGTAGTGCTGTCGCAACTGCGACAGGTACAGTCGTCAAGTGGGTCACCACTCACCCCGATACAGATGCAGCAGGATCGGCCGCTGCCGCACCAGCCTGCGGAGGGTGACGTAGTTCCCCGCTTCGTCCTTCATCTGGAACTCCGGCGCTGGCTGCCCCAATAGCGGCGTACGCCCTGCCAGCTCTTCCGGCCCGACCAGATGCGGCGCGATCTTTTCCATCGGCACAGTCTCCCTTACGTGAGTAATCGCGACCGATCGGCCGCTGGTATCATTATCCTGTGACACACCGCCTGTTTGCGCAAGCGTGTGCGGGATTACCACCCTCCACCTGACCGTTGTTCTGTGTTTTCGAGTTCGGGCGAAGAATCCTCCCTGATCGGTTCGTTCCAGATCCACACCGGCTCATCGCCGATTCACGCCAGATGTCCCGCGGTAAGGTCAGGAGCCCTTCATGCGTCACACGTGGCTTCAACGATCGAGCGCAGGGGTGTTCGCGATCGCACTCCTTGTCGCGGCCTGTGGTTCCAACGACGCAGACCTCGGGGCCGGCCACAACGAACCGACCCCAACCGTGCCAATCGCATGGATCGACTCCGCGTCACCAGTGGCAACCGAAGATTACTGCGGCTACCAGGGGTCGGTTGTCGATCCGGCCCTCATGGGCACACCTGAGATTCATCCGTCGCTGACGCCGGAACCGGGCAAACCTGCATTCACCGAGGAGGACGTGCGGGCCTGGGTCGCTGCGATGGAGAGTGACGAAAACCCCGTCGTCAAGCGCGTCGAGTTCATGTCGGCTTGCGAGGTTGCGACGAAGGTGAATCATCCTGTTTATCGGCCAGACGACACGCTGCTTGCTCTCGTCACGCTGACGGGCGACTGGCAGATCCACCTCCCTCCCGAAGTCACGCCTGTCGGACCACCAGACCCAGACACCGTGGCCTATTGGATATTTGACGCCGTTACCGGTCATCTGATCGGGAGCACATCCGGCGTCGAGAGCCCGTAGGCATACCCTGTGTCTGGCACTATGCGTCCGACCCGACCACCGCGCCGATGTCATGCCAACCCCGCGCATCCGCGTCCGCCGATAGCGCACCGAGCAGCGACTCCGCAAACCGCGGCCCCGCGTACGTGAACCCTGTATACACCTGCACCAGCGACGCCCCGGCCCGTACCCGCTCCACCGCGTCCGCGCCGGTCATGATCCCGCCGACACCAACGATCGGCAACCGCCCGCCGACCCGCTGATACAGCAGCCGGCAGACCGCATTCGCGCGCTCCCGTAGCGGCTTGCCGCTCGTCCCACCCGGCAGTTCGCCAAACCGGTCCGGCAGCCCTGCCCGGCTCGTCGTCGTGTTCGTCGCGATGATGCCGCTCGCCCCGCCTTCGAGCGCCGCCTCGGCAACCGCTTCGACCTCAGTGTCTGTCAGGTCCGGCGCGATCTTCACCAGCACCGGTCGCGGTCGCAGACCCGCCAGCGCCGCCGCTTCAGTATTGGCCCCATTCACTGCGTCGAGAATGCGCAGCAACTCCCCCGCTGTCTGGAGCGAGCGTAATCCCGGCGTGTTCGGAGACGACACGTTGACGGCGACGTAGTTCGCGATGTCGAAGAGTGCCGCCACCAGCGCCGCGTAGTCCTCGACCGCCTGCTCGATCGGTGTGTCGCGGTTCTTGCCGATGTTGATGCCGACAACGCCGGCCGGCCGCAGCCCGATCAGCCTCGCCCGAACCGCCGCCGCGCCGTCGCTGGGGAACCCCATTGCATTGACCAGCGCTCGCTCATCGACCGCTCGCCAGACTCTCGGCTTCGGGTTCCCTGCCTGCGGTCGCAACGTCACTGTCCCGACCTCGACATGCCCGAACCCGAGGGCATGCAGCGCGATAACCGCCTGCCCGTCCTTGTCGAGCCCTGCCGCGACGCCTAGCGGGTTGGCGAATGGTAGCCCCCAGAGGCGCTGCCGCAGCCGGTCGTCCGCCGGCGGCGCGAACGCTCCCAGCGCTGCCACTCCGCCTGGCGTCCGCCCCGCCGCCGCCATCGCCGCGACCGTCAGATGATGCGCCCGCTCCGCATCCCCCCGCGCAATCACCGTTCGATACACGCACTCGTACACCAATACCCCCTCGTCCCCCGTTCCCCGTCCCCACTCGTGCTACCATCCGCGCCAGTGTACCGGAGTGAAAAGGAGATAAGGTGACCGACGATATCCTGGCCGCGATCGACCGCCACATCGAGGAGCATCTCGACGATTACATCGCCGATCTCGCCCTGCTCTGCAAGCTGCCGAGCGTCGCCGCACAGTCGCTCGCGATCGACGAGACGGCCGAGGCCACACGCGCGTTGCTGGAGAAATACGGCGTCGCCGCGCGGCTGATGCCGACCGACGGCAACCCGGTTGTCTACGGCGAGGCTGCCGGTGACTCGGACCAGACTGTCCTCTGCTACAACCACTATGATGTCCAGCCGGCCGAGCCGCTCGAACTGTGGGATTCCGAGCCATTCGACGCCCAGGTTCGCGACGGGCATATCTGGGGCCGTGGCGTCGGTGACGACAAGGGCCACATCATCTGCCGCCTCGCCGCCATCGACGCGCTTCGCGCCGTCACTGGCAGCCTGCCTTGCGGCGTGAAGTTCATGATTGAGGGCGAGGAGGAGATCGGCTCCGTCAACCTTGACCCGTTCATTGCCGCAAACGCCGACCTGTTCAAGTCCGACGGGTGCCTCTGGGAGTTCGGCGGCGTCGACTACGACGACCGGCCGCAGATCTTCGCCGGCATGCGCGGTGACCTGTATGTCGAGCTTCGCGCGCGAACTGCCAACCGCGATGCGCACTCCGGGCTCGGTGGCTCGATGTTCCCGAACGCCGCCTGGCGGCTCACCTGGGCGCTCGCGACTCTCAAGGGCCAGGACGAACGCATTCGTATCCCCGGCTGGTACGACGATGTCCGCGAGGCCAGCGCCCGCGACATGGAGCTGCTGGCTGCCCTGCCCGACGAATCCGAACGGCTCAAGTCCACCTACGAGCTCTCCGGCTTCCTGCTCGATGCCGAGGGTCTGGAACTGAAGCGTCGTGGGCTTTTCGAGCCGACCTGCACCATCTCCGGTCTCTCCAGTGGCTATCAGGGGCCGGGGTCGAAGACTGTCCTGCCGGCGGAAGCAATGGCCAAGGTGGACTTCCGCCTCGTTCCGAACCAGAGCGCCGCAGACCTGATCGAGAAGCTCAAGGCGCACCTCGTTGCCGAGGGATTCGGTGACATCGAGGTGATCCAGCATGGCGGCTACGACGCGGCGCGTGTCGACCCCGACGATCCGTTCGTCACCCTCGTCGCCGAGACCGCCTGGGATGTCTACGACCGGCCGGCCATCGTCTCCCCGACCAGCGGTGGCTCCGGCCCGATGGACTCGTTCGTCCGCCACATCGGCGTGCCGGTGGCCAACGTCGGCATTGGCTACCCTGATTCCGCGGCGCACGCGCCGAATGAGAACGTCCGCATCGCGGATTTCGTCAACGGTATCCGCCAGACAGCCCGCGTCTTCCACCGCATCGGCAACCAGCCGGAATGAGTGGCACTGGGAGTCAGCCACGCGCCTGGCTCCGACGCGTCCGCGCCCTCCGCGACCGCCGCGTGCGGGAGCAGGAGGGCGTCTGCGTCGTCGAGGGTATCCGCCAGGTTCTGTCGGCGATCGATGGCGGGCATGAGGTCGAGGCGCTCCTGGTCGATCCCGCCAAACTCCGCAGCGAAGTCGCATGGGAGTCCATCCAGCGCGCCGTTGAGGGCGGCGCGATGCTGGTCGAGCTTCCGACCCGGGACATGGAGCGTGTCTCCGCGCGGGATAACCCGGTCGGCCTTGTCGCTGTTATCCGCTGGGCGCCGCTGCCCCTCGACGCGCTCGCAATCGATAGCGACGCGATCATCCTCGTGGCCGATGACGTTCACGACCCTGGCAACCTCGGCACAATTGCTCGCGCCACCGACGCGGCCGGCGCTCGGGCGATGGTCGTCCTCGGCGGCGCTGACCCGACCCACCCGTCCGCCCTCCGCGCCAGTCTCGGAACGATGTTCTTGCTCCCGATCCACGTCGCCCGGTCGCACGACGAGCTCTTCGAGTGGGTTGCCGGCCGATGTCGCACCGTCGCCACCTCGGCCCACGCGACAGGTGATGTCTGGACAACCGCTCTGCATCCGCCTGTTGCCATCGTCGTTGGGAATGAGGCGACTGGTCTCGATGCAGCCACGGTCGCGCGTTGTGATCTCACGACCCGCATCCCAATGCTCGGCACGGCCACCTCGCTCAATGTCGCCGTTGCCGCCGGCGTGCTGCTCTACGAAGCCCGTCGCCAGGCGAGCCTCTAGCCCCTGCTCAGAGTTCGCAAACCCAGCCCTCCGACCCGCCGGGTCGGCTGATCGTCCATCACCTGTTCCCGCTCGGGTAGGTAATCTCGTACCCCGTGCCACGGCGTGGGACGCTGAGTCTCGCCACATGCCCCTGCTCGTCCAGCCCCACCCCGATCTCGATCTCGGCGGAACGCGCGTTGCGGTCGTCCCCCGGCATGAGCGAGACGTATGCTGCCCCCTCATCGACGGTGACCGCGCTGCCCCACCCGGCGAACTGCCTGGCCAGGATGGTCCACATCGCAGATCCCCGTATCTCGATCCCGAGTAGCGCCCCGTCGGCCCCGACGTCGATCGTTCCCTCGGTCGTAGCGTTTCGCGTTTCCTGCTCCGCCATATCAGGCGTCACCACCAGCGCATTCGCCTCTCGATCTACTCGCAATTGCATTGTCTGGCCTGTTCCCCCCTCGCCCAGCGATTCGATCGGAAATGTGCCGCCTCATGCCTTCGAAATGAAGGTCGGATACGGCGTCCACTATCTCTCGTCGCCGGATGCTATCGTTCCACCGCTCATCGTGAGGGGAGGTAGCCGTCCGGTGCTTGAGACTGACCATGAAGTCGAGCCACAGATCGTCAAGCGCGCCGGCCGTATTCGCGGCTCGGCCGCGCTGGCTGCCTGGCAATATCCATCCTACCGCCGGTACTTCTGGGTCCAGGCGTTGGCGATGGGTGGCCGGTCGCTCCAGACGACCCTTGTGGGCTTCATCGTCTACGATCTTACGGGCAGTGACTTCCTTCTCGGCCTCATCTCATTCATGAATATGGTCCCACAGCTGATTCTCGGCCCGGTCGTCGGTGTCGTTGTCGACCGATTCGATCGCCGCCTGATTCTGTCCATTCAACTTTCCATCCAGGGTATCGGCCTTGGCGTGCTCGGGGTTTTCGCGCTGCTTGGCTGGTTGACGGTTCCCACCATCGCGGCGACCGTCGTGATCATGGGCGTTGCGAGCGCGTTCAGCTACCCGGCCAGCTCGTCACTGTTGCCCAGCCTTGTTCCGATTCGCGCGCTCCAGAGCGCCATTGCCGTCAATGCCATGGTTGGCAACGTCTCGCGCGTCGCGATCCCGGCTGGTGTCGGCTTTCTCGTCGACGCGACCGGGGTCGCGGCTGCGCTGCTTCTCGGAATAGGCCTCTACGGTCCGGCTGCCGTTCTCGTGCTGATGGTGCCGCTGATGGCGGCTGCCGTCCGCGTCTCGACAGCCACTGGTCCGCTGGAGCCGGCCGCGCGTCCATCCGTCGTTGGTGATTTACGCGAGGCAGTCGCATATATCCGGGCAAATCGGATGCTCCGCGCCGCCTTGGCAAACGACGTGGTCCCGTATCTCTTTGGTATGTCCCATACGGCGCTCTTGCCAGCGATCGCCAGTAGCACTCTCGGCGGCAGTGCCGGAACCCTCGGCCTGCTCTTCGCCGTCAGCGGCGCAGGCGCTATGCTTGGCACGATCGTCGCGGGCGCCCTGACTGGCCGTGGCGTTCGTGGCGCGACAATCATCGTCGGCACGGTCGGATCCGGTATTGGCCTGCTCGTCGTCGCGCTCTCGGATACCCGGCCGGCGATCATGGCCGGCCTCTTTGTCACCGGCCTGTTCCAGATGCTCTACATCATCCAGAACGACACCCTCGTCCAGACCTTCGCCGAGGATCGCTTCCGGGGTCGCGCTGTCGCTGCCCAGTCGATGGTCAATGGCCTGATGCCGATCGGGTTTCTGCTCCTGGGCGCAATCGCCCAGTTCACCAGCACCGCCATCGCGTTCGCTGTTGCCGGCGTCATGCTCATCCTTGCCGGCTTCTGGACCATCCTCCTGCGCCCTGTAATGCGTGACTTGCGTTGACCCCGCCGCTGGCCGGCAGCCTCCGACGATCGCGGATGGCGGTGTCTCTGGTTCGGGCTCAGATATCGATCGTCAAAGCGAGCGAGGTGCGGCCCCAGTCGTCGAGGTTGTCACCCTCCCGGTACTTGCTGACCAGCAGCTCGCGCGCGAGCAGGTCGTCGGGGGCGCCTGCCTCAAGGATCCGGGCGACGCCAGCGTGCGTCTCATCACCAAGCTCGATGGTGACCCGCGCGTTCGCCTGCAGATTTCGCACCCAGTCGGATCGGTCGCGACCTCCGGAAAGGACATACACGCGCCCATCGCGCACGGCAAACCAGATCTCGATGCGATGTGGCTGGCCAGTCAGTCGTCCGGTTGTCGTCAGATATGCGTACGGTTCGTCGGCCCATCGCGCCAGCGATTGGCGTGGGTCTCGCGCGGTGTCGGTCATGGTTTGCATTCTCCCCGGTTGCTGTTGGCCCTGCGCGGGCCGGCGTCATCCAGACCGTGGAGCGTGAACAGGTTGTCCTGCCCCCGGCGCCCTGATCTTGTTCTCTATTGATGCGTCTCGTACGCCAGTAGCCCGATCTGAGCGATCAGGTCGGTCGAGGCAGCGTCGTCAACATCCTCGGTCATGACAACGACAATCACCGGGCCGGTCGGCGCGTAGATAATGCCTGCGTCGTGCATCAGCCCGTCCAGATTGCCAGTCTTGTGCGCCACGACCGTCCCAGCCGGTAAGTAGGCGGGTAACCGATCGTTGATCTCCTGTCGAGCCAGCAGGTCGAGCATCTCGCGACTCGCCTCCGCGTCAACAACCTCTCCGGCCAGCAGCATCCGAAACAGCGACGCCATGTCGGCGGCCGAGGTCACGTTCATTGCCGCGTTCGCGCGGACATCCGGCCGCACCGTTAGTAATTGCCGGTCTGTCCCGGGTTGCCGGACTGTGCCAGACGGACCCGGATACCAGCGGATCTCTGTGCTGGACAGACCAAGTGACGCCATCGTCGCGTTGACGTTGTCGGTCCCGACATACTCCAGCAACGCAGTCGCCGCAACGTTGCTCGATACGGTGATCATTGCTTGGAGGAGGGTTCCAACGTCGGTCGTCATCCCAACCTCGTCTTCTGAAAAGACATCACTCCCCTCAGAGAAGTGATAATCCTGCAGGACGATCTGGTCGTCGAACGTCAGCATCCCGGCATCGCGCTGGCGGTATGTCTCGACCATGATCCCCAACTTGTAGAGCGACGCCGCCTCGATCTGCTCGCCCGCGTTCCAGGCTGCCAGCATCGAGCCATCCGGATTCTCTATCTCCACCGCCGTCACTCCGGAAACTCCAGCCATGAGCGAGTCGATGGTGGATTGCAACGCCGCCGGGTCGATCGCCATCAGGGTTGGGCCGGCGGCGCCCGTTGTCGTAGCCGTGGTCGGAGTCATCAGCGTTGCGGTAGTGATTGCTGTTGTTGCGACTGGAGTCGAGCTTCCGGTTGACCCCGTCGCGGGAGTTGTTGGATTGCCGGAATGTCCGCCGCACGCGCCCAGTAGGAGTGTCAGAGCCGCGAGGAATGCCAACCGAATGCGCGGAGTACGTCGAGAAGATAGAGCAGTCGAATGGCGACTCATGTGGGGGCTCCAGCACAGATATTCGGATCGGTGTCGGCACGATGCTCGACGCCGTCCGCAGGCGATGGACGCCCATCGAGCGGCGCCTGGTTTCAGCGACGCCGGAGGATAACACGCGCGGGTTCCGCGTCCCCACCTCCACGAGAAGGTTGGCGCGCGTCCTGCCGCTGGGCCATACTGCAACGTCGCGGTAGCATCGGCTGCAATGGAATGGACGACAGAGCATGGTATCGCAGACAGCCGAGATCATCCGCTACCGAAGCCTCATCGGCAACCTTGTCGCCAAGGACCTCAAGGTCCGCTACAAGTCGTCCATGCTTGGCTTCTTCTGGTCACTCCTCAACCCGCTGCTGATGATGATGGTGTTCACCTTTGTCTTCACCAAGCTGCTCGGCGAGACCATCCCGCATTTCCCTGTCTTCGTGCTGATCGGCCTGCTTTCCTGGAACTGGACATCCACGAGTATTGCGGCCGGCACGACCTCGCTGGTGGATAACGCCTCGTTGATCAACAAGGTCTATTTCCCGCGCATCCTCCTGCCGATCTCCGTCGTCGCCTCCAACATGGCCAACTACATCCTTGCCCTGCCGGTCATCCTGGTTGCCATGCTGGTTGCCGGGATGGACTTCACCCCATGGATCCTCTACGTTCCGGTCATCATCCTCGTCCAGATGACGTTCCTCATCGGCGCGGTGCTGATCCTCTCAGCCGTCCACATCTACTTCCGCGACACCACTGTCCTCGTCGAGGTCGGATTGTTGGCCTGGTTCTTCATGACGCCAATTTTCTATAGCGTTGAAGATGTCGCTCCGAATTATGTCTCGTTGATGTATCGAGTGAACCCGATGGCCTCGATCATCGCCGAGCTTCACACCGTCCTGTACTATGGTGGCGTTCCGGATCCTTTCTTCATGGCCCGCACGTTTGTGACGGCGCTGGTGATGGTTGTCGTCGGCTATCTGCTGTTCAACCGGGTCAGCCGACAGCTGGGAGAACGCCTCTGATGGCCGTGCTCAATCAGCCCGACTATCCGGCAATCGAGTTTCGCGATGTCTCCCGTCGCTTCGTCCTGCACCATGAGCGCCGCGCATCGTTCCAGGACTGGTTCGTTGGCCTCGTTCGCCCGCGTGGTGCTGCCGAGGAGTTCTGGGCGCTACGCGACGTGACGTTCGCTGTGCGTCGTGGGGAGACGTTTGGTCTCGTCGGTCGCAACGGCGCTGGCAAGAGCACCCTCCTCAAGCTCGTCACCCGCATTCTCGAGCCGTCCAGCGGCAGCGTCCGCGTGAATGGCCGTTCATACGCCATGCTCGAGCTCGGCGCGGGCTTTCACCCGGAGCTGAGCGGTCGCGACAACGTCTTCCTCAATGGCAGCCTCTATGGGTTCAGCCGTAAGGAGATGGCGCGCCGCTTCGACCAGATTGTCAAATTCGCCGAGCTGGAGCGCTTCATCGACACCCCGGTGAAACACTACTCGTCGGGCATGTATGCCCGACTTGGCTTTGGCATTGCCGTCCACATGGAGCCCGAGATCCTCGTCATCGATGAAGTGCTTGCTGTTGGCGACCAGAACTTCCAGCAGAAGTGCTACCGCGCTCTCGACGAGCTCAAGGCGGGCGGGACAACGATTCTCTTCGTCTCCCACGACGCGAACGCGGTCCGCGCGTTCTGCGACCGCGCTGCCCTGCTGTCGGCCGGCCAACTCCTGGATGTCGGACCCGCCGAGGATATCGTCGATCACTACCAGCGCCTTCTCCACGAGACCGAGCCACGTGTCAGCCTCCTCCGCGTCCGTCCCGTCGACCGCCTCGGGTTTCCCTGTGACGAAGTGCTCTCCGGAGAGGATCTGCGCGTCGAAGTGCTGCTGCGCATCCCGAATGGCGGCGGCGCGGCCGGCCTCGGTCTTCAGCTCGACCTGATCGACGACGCCGGCATCCACCTGTTCGGCGCAAGTGTCGATCTGCCGTCGGACTTGCCGTATGCCCAGCAAGCCAGCCAGCGCGCGTCCGACCTGCCGGATACCCGCGTCGCCGAGCTCGTAATCCGCGCGCTTCCCCTTACGACAGCTTCGGTTCGTCTGGTCGCGACGCTGCTCGATCTCCAGCGAGACGGCCGCGAGGTGATGGATCGTCGCGAGACTCAAGCCAGGGTTGTCCCTGGCGATTACACAGGCCGGGGCCTCCTTCGTCTCGACCACCACTGGTCGTGGGAGACGACTCCATCGCCAGATGCCGCCAATCTCACTGCCGGCCAGGTGGGCCGTCACTAGCCCCGACTCCCCGGTTGGGGCTGGCGGTCTCCGAATCTTCTGTTAGCATCGTCCGGCAACATCGTTTGCTCGTCCCGGGTGTGCGTCATGCCTGGCCCTGTCTGATGGCTTCTGGCAGTTCGTGACGCACCGGTTGACAGGAGAGGCATGCTTTCGATCTTCGCCGCCGCCTGGCGCGTCATCCTGAAGCGTGGGCGCGCGGATTGGCTAATCCTCGCGGCGGCGCTGCTCATCATTACCCTCGCCACTACGCTGCTCTCCTCCGGGCCGATCTATGCGGCGGCAGTGAGCCTCAGTGGGCTTCATCGCACGCTTCACGATGCCCCGGTCGCCGCGGCCAACGTGCAGATCAGCGCCCGGATCGTCCCCGACGACCTGCAGCGCTTTGACGATGCAGTCGTTCGCGTCGGCAGTGGCGCGTTTGCGGCCACAGGCGGCCCGATCGCGCGCACCGGCGTTTCCGATTCCTACGCCTTGCCCAACCAGCAGGATGTCCGCGACCTCGCCGTCTTCAGCTTCTTCGACGGCATCGAGAACCACGCCACCATGGTTGATGGACGCTGGCCACAAACGACGTCCAACCCCATCGAGGCAGTTCTGTCCGACGAGGCCGGCCGGCTTCTCGGCCTTTCCGTCGGCAACGAGGTCACGCTCTCCAACCGTCGCGATGCAGGCGTGGTGACGACCGTGCGCGTCGTCGGTCTCTACCACAACAACGACACAACCGATCCCTACTGGTGGGACGACCAGCTGACACTCGTCGGAGTCGATGCCGGCCAGTCGTTCACCACCTACGGGCCGTTCGTCGTTACTCCTGCCACGTTCTTCTCTCCGGCGGTCACTCCCTCCTCCTCGGAGGTGATCTGGCGCGTGTACCCCATCGTCGAGAACCTGCAGGTCGATGAGATCGTCGGTCTTCGTCGCAACGTCGAGGGCCTACAGCGCAGTCTTGAGTCCGACCTCGGTGTCAGCAATCGTGTCGTGGTCGAGACTGACCTTGGCAACATCCTCCGCCGTGCCGAGCGGTCCCTCCTTGTCACCCGCTCCGGAGTCATGATTCTCACGATCCAGCTCGCGATCCTGGCAGGCTATGCGCTCGTGCTCACCGCTAGCCTGCTGGTCGAGCAACGGCGGGTCGAGACTGCGCTGCTTCGCTCTCGTGGCGCCAGCAACGGGCAGGTCGCGACGATGGCCCTGATGGAGGGGCTGCTGCTGGCGGTCCCGGCGGCGGTGGCCGGGCCGTTCATTGCCGCAGCGTCCCTTCGTCTGCTCAATGTCGCCGGCCCGCTCACCGCGATCCATCTTCGCCTCGATCCGCGCCTGACCACGTCCGCATTCATCCTCGCTGGGTTGGCGGCCACAGCCTGCGTCGTCGCCCTCGTCGTGCCCGCGACGCTCACCGCTCGCACATTCGTCGAGGCCCGGTCCAGCGCCGGCCGCGAAGGCACGCGTGGCGTTGCCCAGCGTGCCAGCATCGACCTTGCCCTCTTGCTCGTGGGAGTCCTTGGCTACTGGCAGCTACGCCGCTACGGCGCCCCGATCACCGAGACCGTACAGGGCCGGCTCGGGCTCGACCCGTTTCTCGTCGCTGCTCCGGCCCTCGGCATGCTTGCGGGCTCCATCGCCGCGCTGCGCCTCGTCCCGCTCGGCGCGCGCGCCCTCGATCGTGGCGTCAAGCGCACCCGTGGCCTGATCGCCTCGCTTGGGGCCTGGCAGGTTTCCCGCCGGCCGTTGCGCTACGCGCGGGCCGCGCTCCTCCTCATCCTTGCTCTCACGATCGGCCTCTTCGCCGTCTCGTACACCGAGACGTGGCGTCGCTCACAGGTCGATCAGGCGGCCTTCCAAGTTGGCGCGGACCTTCGCCTCACCCCTGACCAACGCACCGGCACCGCCATCCCGCAGTGGAACCTGGCCTCGGGCTATGCGCAGGTCGACGGAGTCGAGCATGCAATGCCGGTCGTCCGCGACATCGCGTCTGTGTCCCGTTCGGCTGGAACGGGTCAGATCATTGCGCTGGATGCTGCGATCGCCCCGTCCGTCGTTGCGTTCCGCCCCGATCTGTCGGCGGCGACATTCCCCGCGCTGATGCAATCGCTCGTCGCCGGCCGGCCCGACTTGCCGGCCCTTGCGCTGCCTGGCGATGTCCAGCGTGTGCGGGTCGCCGTGCTGGTCCGACTCGATCCGCTGGCGGCGACCGCTGACCCGGTCAAGGATCCTCCCTTTTCACTCACCCTCATCCTCCGTGATGGAACTGGGACCCTCTACCGCGTCGATGTCGGCAGTCTCGCGCCAGGCGATACGCCGACGGTGGTGACTGCGTCACTTGCCCACCCACTTCTGGATGGCCGAGTCGCGTCCCCGACCGCGCCACTCTCAGTTGTCAGTTTCGACGTGCGGACCATCGTCCCGCGCGGCGCGGCGCGGACGGGCGAGGTCGTGATTCAGTCGATCGAGGCAAGTCCGTCGCTGGATGGCGACGAGTGGTCTCCGGCCGGGCTCGGTTCGCCCGGCGACTGGGTCTTTTCGCAGGGCCGCCTCAACGGTCTGTCGGTCGCGGCGTCGATCGAGCCCGGTAGCCAGCCGGGCGTTGACGCCCGTATTGCCACCGGCGCGGTCGAGCGCAACATCATGCTGCCGCTCGTTTATTCGTTCCGACCCGGAGCGGCCTCCGCCCCGGCCGGCGTCCCAGTTGTTGTTAGCACGGCCTTCCTTACCGCGACCGAGGCGCATCTTGGCGACACGGTCCAGATCGAGTTGGCCGGCACGCGCCGGGAGGTCACTATTGCCGGAATCGTCGATGCGTTCCCGACCACTGCTGCCGACCGCGCCGCTCTGATCGTCGACCTCCCGACCTATCAGGCGCTCTCCTATCTGGACGGTGGCCTTCTACCGGGCATCGAAGAGTGGTGGCTATCCACCCGCCCGGGCTCGTCCGGCGCTGTCGTTGGTGTCGTCGATGCATCTCCGTTCTTTACCTGGAAGCTGCAATCCCGCGACCAGCGCACCACGACGTTGCAGACCGACCCCGTTGCCCTCGGCATCATCGGCGCGCTATCGGTGGGGTTCATCGCGGCAATTCTGTTTGCGACGGTCGGGTTCGTTGTCAGCGCCGCCGTTTCTGCCCACGAACGTCTGACCGAGTTTGCGTTGCTCCGCGCCCTCGGCCTCTCCCCCCGGCAGCTCAGTGGCTGGCTCTCGCTGGAAAATGGGCTATTGGTGATGATCAGTGTCATCGGCGGAACGATCCTGGGCCTCGGGCTCGCCTGGCTGATCCTCCCGTTTGTGACGCTGACTCAGTCGGCAAGTGAGATCGTGCCAGGGATCATCGTGGTCATTCCGTGGAGCTGGATCATTCTGCTCGAGCTGGCCGTTGTCGGGCTGTTGGCTGTCGTCGTAACCGTTCTCGGATTGCTCCTACGGCGGATTGGTCTCGGCGGCTTGCTGCGATTGGGTGAGGAGTAGTCGATGGCGCGCGCCGACCTCCCAACCAGAGGCGCCACTGCCCCGCTGTCTCTCGATGTCGTCAAGGCAGTACTGCGGCGTCTTCGATTCGAACGCGAGCTGGTCTTTGTCGTCCTGATCGCGGTTCTGTTGACGAGCCTCGTCTTCTCCGCTATCCCACGAGTGTTCAACCGCATGGCCGACAACGGCCTCGTCTGGGCCATCGACCACGCCTCGCCGCTCACGCGCAACGTCGTTGCCCGCCAGGTCAGCTCGATCACCCCTGGCCCATCAACCGATGTGTTTGCGCCGGTGTCGGCGGCCGGCGACGAGTTTCGCGCGAGCCTGGCGCCGTCGATCCAGCGCATCACCAGCCCATCGTCGTTCGTTGTCGATACCGTCCGCTTCGCTGTTGCCGACACGCCCGGCCAACCGGTCTTCCCCTTCCCACGCTTTGTCACCCTGCGCTATCAGCAGGACATCGATCAGCACATCACGCTCGTAGATGGCCGTATGCCGCAAGCCGTCGACGAAACCGTCCCGACCCAGTTCAACGACCAACCCGTCGATGCCCAGGTGTTCGAGATCGCCATCTCACCCGAGACGGCGCGCCAGATCGCCGTCACCCTCGGGGATACCCTGGTTCTCCAGCCTGCTCGAGACGACCCGGTCGTCCGTCGTTCGCCCTACAACCAGCTCCGGCCGATCGCTATCCGCGTTGTCGGGCTGATTCAGCTGAACGATGTCACCGAGGAATACTGGCTGAGTGACACTCGGCTCGATCGCGCGATTGAGTACGACGACGGCAATACCGTCCAGATCTATGCCACTGCGCTATTCGCTCCCGACGCCTACCCGTTGCTCGCCGATCCGGCGCAACATGCGCTTCCGTTTCAATACACCTGGCGGTACTTCGTCGATCCGGCCCGCCTCGACGCCGGCCAGTTCGATCAGCTCGCCGCCGACCTTCGCAAGCTCGACGCGCAATACGGGTCCGTGTTCGCCGATCCGACCAAGATCGGCGTCTCGACCGGCCTCTCCCGTATCCTTCGTGACTATCTCAGCCAACGGAATCTCACCCAGGCCGTGCTCTCGCTGATAACAGTTGGCCTGATCGGCGTTGCCGTCGCGGTCCTGGCGCTTGTTGCGGGTATCGCTGCCGATCGTCGCCGGGACGCATTGCGGCTGATTCGGGGCCGCGGCGCCTCCGCCCGCCAGCTCCTTGGCGCGCAGGTCGTCGAGGGATTCCTCGTCAGCGTTCCCCCCGCCGGGCTTGGCTATCTCGCCGCCGCTGTCCTCGCAGGGGGGCGCGCCGGTATCTGGTCCGGCATTGCTGCGGCGAGCGTCGCCGTCGTCATGGTTTCGCTACTGGTCTATACGCAGTCTCGGCTCGTGCGCCGGCCTCTTGGCGATCTGGAGCAGGATGACCTCGTCGTCGTGCGGATCACTCCCCGTCGCGTCGTCCTTGAGGCGCTCATCGTTGCACTCGCGCTTGCCGGCGTTTACCTCTTACGCCGTCGCGGAATCGCGGGTGGGTCGGCGACCGGCGCAATCTCGTCGATGGACCCATACCTGGCCGCTGTCCCGATCCTTCTCGGCCTCGCTGTCGGTTTGCTAACTATTCGACTGTACGCGATTCCCGCGCGTCTCCTTTCCTGGCTCAGCAGCCTTCGCCGCGACCTCGTCCCGGTCCTCGGCTTCCGTCGCGCGAGTCGCCAGCCTGGTGATACCAGCTTGCCGGTGCTCGTCCTTCTGCTCGCCCTCGCGGTCTCCACATTTGCGCTCGTTCTGACGACGACGATCGACCGCGGACAGGTCGCCTCATCATGGCAGCAGGTCGGAGCCGACTATCGAATCACTTCGGGCCTGTCGGGCTATCTCTATCGTGGCGTCGATCCAACGGCCGCCTCGGGGGTTGAGGCAGTTGCTCGCGCCTCCATCATCCCTGATGCGCTCTTCTCCGGCCGCGTCCCCGGCTCCGGCATCGCCCAGCTGATGCTCGTCGAGCCTGCCCGACTTCAGGAGGTCACCGCCGGTACGCCAGCCGACGCCCACATGCCCATCGACATGATGCGTGAGCAGATCGGCGCCGATATCGGCCAGCCGACGAACCCGATCCCCGCGATCATCTCGACGAAAGCCGGCAACGGCACAATGGCTCCCGGTGACACGTTCGGCATGAGCCTGTTCAGCCGCGAAACGACCTTTGTTGTCGTCGAAGTTCGCGAACGCTTCGCAGGGCTGCCGATCGATCGCGATTTCGTCGTTGCGCCGTTGCCCAGCGTCGCGGCAATCAATCCAGATCGCCCGGTGCGCAACACCGATATGTTCGTCCGCGGCCCACGCTCGATCGACGAGACCTTGCGAGACACCCTCGAACAGCAGTCGCAATCTGCAAATCTCACCTCTCGCGCCGCAACCTACGACGCGGTCCACGATGCCCCGCTCATCGCCGGGGTTGCCACTGGGTTTCGCCTCGGCCTGATCGTGACGGCACTCTACGCTGGCGTCGCTGTCGCCTTTGCGATGCTCCTGCGCGGCAAGGCTCGCGCTCGCGACCAGGCCTATCTCCGGACGCTCGGCCTGTCCAGCCGGCAATCACTCGGCCTCACCGCCGTCGAGCAGGGGCCGGGCATCGTCGTCGGTGTCGCCGCAGGAGTCATCCTTGGGCTCGCCTCGACCTGGCTGATCAGCCCGGGCCTCAACCTCATCGAATTCACCGGCCCCGGCCTGCCAGTGGAGCTTCACGTGAGCTGGGGCGCCGTGGTCCTGCTGCTGATCGTCGTCATCGTCGTCACCGCCGTGGCGGTGCTACTTACCACCCGCTTCGCGCGTAAGATCAGCCTTGGCGAAGTGCTCAGATTGGGGGATCAGTGACCGACACGCTCGACTTTCGTTCCCTGGCAGAGCGCGCGGCTCGCGCCGAGCGACCGCAGTTCGGCAGTGGTTCGCAGATCATCTGCGACAATCTGGTCAAGATCTACAAGGTCGCCGAGCTGGAGGTCGTTGCGCTTCAGGGACTCGACCTGCTGGTCGCGCCCGGTGAGCTGATTGCCATCGTCGGCGCGTCGGGCAGCGGCAAGTCGACGTTGCTGAACATCCTTGGCGGTCTCGACGTCCCCTCGGCCGGCCGCGCCATTGTCGCCGGATATGACCTGCTGAACATGGACCAGACCGAGCGCACGCGCTACCGACGTCAGGTTATCGGCTTTGTCTGGCAGCAAACAGCCCGCAATCTCCTCCCCTACCTCACGGCACAGGAAAACGTCGAGCTGCCGATGATTCTCGATGGCATGCCCTCGGCCCTCCGACGCGAACGTTCTGCCGAGCTGCTGACGCTCGTCGGCCTCGCCGATCGTGCCAGCCATCGTCCGGACCGGCTCTCTGGCGGCGAGCAACAGCGTGTCGCCATTGCCGTCGCGCTCGCGAACGCCCCGGAGGTGCTGCTCGCCGACGAGCCGACCGGCGAGCTGGACACCGCGACATCTCACCAGATCTTCGAGGTTCTTCGCTCGGCCAGCGTCCATCTCGGTGTCACAGTCGTCGTCGTGACCCACGACCCTCTCGTCTCGACGCAGGTCAACCGCACGGTCGCCATCCGCGATGGCCGCACCAGCAGCGAGACGCTCCGCCGCATTGAAGTCGGCGAAGAAGGTCAGCATCATGTGATCGCCGAGGAATATGCCGTCCTCGACCGCGCCGGCCGGCTACAGCTTCCCCGAGATTATGTCGATACGCTCGAGATGGAGCGCCGGGTTCGTCTTGAGCTGGAGTCTGATCACATCGGTGTCTGGCCGGATCGTCCGCATGCCGAACAGGAGGACCGCTCGTGAGCGACCCGAACGAACGCTGGCGCCCGCCGACGCAGCGCACGAGTAGTCAGTCGCCGTTCGTCACCCCGGCCGAAGAGCGTTCTTCCACGGAGCGGCATCAGTCCTCCGAGCGTCGCCGCGGCGCGGGTGTCGACGTGCTCCAACCCGTCATCCGGGTCGAGGGTGTGACCCGCGACTATCCGATGGGTGACTCTGTGGTGCACGCGCTCCGAGGAGTTGATCTGACCGTTGGACGTGGCGAGCTTGTCGCAATCCAGGGGCGGTCGGGTTCAGGCAAGACCACGCTCCTCAACATTATCGGAGGTCTCGATCGCCCGAGCTCGGGTCTCGCGTCGATCGACGGCATGGTTATCTCCGAGCTGCCGGAGAATGAGCTCATCGAGCTACGACGTCATCGGATCGGTTTCATCTTCCAGGCGTTCGGTCTCATCCCGATTCTCACAGCCGCCGAAAATGTCGAGGTGCCGCTTCGGCTCGCCCAGGCGCAGATCTCCCGGCGCGAGGAGCGCGTTCGCGTTCTTCTCGAGCTTGTCGGTCTCGGCGACCGCGCCCGCCATCGTCCGCACGAGCTGTCCGGCGGTGAGCAGCAGCGTGTTGCGATCGCCCGAGCATTGGCGAACTCTCCCGAGATTCTCATCGCCGACGAGCCGACCGGCCAGCTCGACTCGCAAACCGGCCGCACCATCATGACGCTGATTCGCGCGCTTGTTCGCAGCGAAGGGGTCACTGCCCTCGTCGCGACCCACGACCCGGTCCTGATCGACCTCGCCGATCGTGTCATCACCCTCGGTGACGGTGTCGTCACATCCGACCTCGCCCGCTCCGATGATTGAGACAGCCACATGAACCTGTTCTCTGGCAAGCGGCCGGGCTATTCTGCCCCGGGTGCGAACGGTTCAGTTGGCAATTCGTCGAAGTTGTCGCTCGGCGTTGGCGCGCCAGGACCAAGCCCCCCGCACGGTCATAGCGTCCACAGATAGGCGATCAGGGCAATCGCCACCACCAGCGCCACCGCGAAACCACACCCAAGCGCCAGATTGAGCTCGCCAGTCCCACGCTGTCTCATCGGTTCCGGATCTCCGATTTCGATAGTCGCCCCACGAGACGCCGCAGATGCGATGCATCCCAGGTGCGGAGATGTCGCTCACAGGACAGCAGCGCGTTCCTGCGCCGTCAATGACCGACTGCGCAGCGCCGTGCGCTGCCCGCGAAGCGGGGATCCGCCGGCCACTCCGTCCCCGGCGAGGACGATCAGAGTATGCCCGACGAACCGCTTGACACATCGGAATCCCCATATGCTAGAATACAAGCAGATACCCCACCGGGGTATAAGTTGTGATCATGTCGAGGAGGCAAGATGGTAGAGAAGACGTTCATCGTCCCAGATGTTAGCTGCGAGCATTGCGTTCGCGCGATCACCAGCGAACTGACCCAGATCGACGGAGTCGAGCAGGTCAGCGTCGATATTCCCACCAAGGTCGTCACCGTCCGGGCCAGCGACGCTGTAACCGACGCGGTGCTCGTCGCCGGGCTGTCCGAGGCGGGCTACGAGGTCGCTTCCCCGAGCTAGCCTCCACTGCTATTCAGAGATCTCTTCGCCGGCCGGGGCAGCACGCTCCGGCCGGCGCTGTTTCGCGACGACGCGCGTGCGGATCCATATTGCGCAAGCCGCGGATGTCGCGAATGGGGATTGCGTTTTCTGGCGGAAGGTACTACACTCGCGTTATTGATCCTGATTGCTACCGCGACAGGAAGGAGGAGTGCAGGTGACGCGACGCCTCGGCATAGCCGGCAGTGGAATTGCCCTCTGGGTACGCTGCCCACTCCTCGAAGATGACCACAGGCCGGGCGCCTGAACAACCGCTTCCGTAAGACAGACCCAACCCGTTCGGCCTCGGCCAGGCACAGCATAATCACACAGTAATCAGACGACAGATCTGATTGCTGGAATGGGAGGATGGCCGGCCAGTCCGGCATGATAGAGCGACGTTCCTACGTCGCCGGGTAGAACCCAGATAATCCATCCCATATTAGACGATGACGACGCGGGGGCTGGTCGCTCCCGCGTCCTGCTATCTCAGCCCCGGCGCTCAGTCGCGATCCAGGACGATGATCCGGCAACCCGGGTGGACGCGGACGGTAGCGTTCGTGCCCGGAATATCGCAGTACCCCCCCGCGAGCCGCTCGGATAGACGCGGCAACAACCGTCCGATAAACGCCACCATTCCGGGTCGAACGACCGCCGCGGGAAACAGACCAGCCGTTGCCCTGACCGTAGAGCCCGAGCGGACCAGCCGCCCGTAGAGCTCGCCACGCGACAGCCGGTCGGCGTCCAGCTCCACGTACTCCAGCCCGAACGCCTCCGCTGTGCGGCGCAGCTCAGGGAGCTTCGCTCTGGATACCCCTGTCGTCACGGTGCGTGTCATCGTGTCGGCAAGCAGAGCGTCGACGCCCTCGCGCTCCACCACCCCGGTCTCTGGTTCCGGTTGCGCCGGTGCGGGCATGCCGAGCCTCGTCGCCTCCTCGATCGATCGCTGCACGCGCAGGTGAACTCGTTCGAGCATCGCCGCGGCCTCTGCGATGGCTCGCTCATCGGCGATCATGCGCGAGTTGTCAGCGATCATCCGCTCCCCCACTGCCACGTCAGCCAGAGTCGCGTGCATGGCGTGAGCTGCGATCGGCCGAGGCGCGTCCGCGGCCTCGGCGCGCGTGCCGCTCGGCGACTCGATCGCCGGGAGTCCCTCGCCTTCTTCGGGAGCTGCCGGTTCTGGCCCGGTCGCCACGGCCTCCGATGTGGCGCCGGCGCCTCGCCACTGTTCCATCTCGACCATCATTCGGGCCAGGTCTGGTTGCAGGCCGGCCAGCGACTGCAGTTCCCCGGCGGTACCTGGCGCACCTGAAGCCAGCCGAGTTGTCCGCTCCTCGGGAGATAGTTCCGGCCATGCCGCCGCAAGTCGGATGAGCGGTCCCGAACCCGGCCACCGTGCCTCTCCCAGCAGAACCGCGCGATCGATCAGCTTTCGTGCGATCAGATCGTGGATCAGGTCGACCGACCGTGGCTCCGCCCCGTGTGCTTGATTCGTCATCTGGCCGTATCCTGTTTCATTCCTGTCCCCAGCGCGGTCGAATCCCGCTGCTACAATAGCGCGGCTTTTCGAACCGGGCCAACCTTCGGTCGGCTCGAGCGCCCGACCATCAACACGTTGAGGGGTGATTATGTCCAGTATTCTGACTGGAGAGCGACTGACCAACCGGCGACTTGTCATTATCGCGGCAATGGCGGGAACCTTTCTGTCCGCGCTCGATTCGAGCATTGTCGGTCCGGCGATGCCGACCATCATTGGCCAACTCGGCGGCCTATCGCTCTATTCGTGGGTGTTCTCCGCCTACCTGCTGACCTCGACGACCACTGTCCCACTCTACGGCCGCCTCAGCGACATGTATGGTCGGAAGCCGCTGTTCGTCGTCAGCGCTGCGCTGTTTGTCCTCGGCTCGGCGCTGTGCGGCATTGCTCAGAGTATGGAGCAACTCGTCGCCTTCCGCGCGATACAGGGGCTCGGCGCGGGCGGGATCGTGCCGGTGACCTTCACGATCCTGGGCGATCTGTTCTCGGTCGAAGAACGGGCCAAGATGGCCGGCCTCTTTTCGGCTGTCTGGGGCGCTTCTGCGGTTGCCGGCCCGACGCTCGGTGGCCTGATCGTGCAGGTCATCGACTGGCGCTGGATCTTCTACCTCAATCTGCCGTTCGGCATCGTGTCGGTAACGCTGATGTGGCGTTCGCTCCACGAGACGCGGACCGGAGAGCGCAGCCGGATCGACTATCTCGGCGCGATCCTGCTGACAGCCGGGATCACCGCATTCCTCTTCGCTCTGCTCGAAATTGGCGAGGGTGCTTCGTGGCTCGGCCCGCGGACAGGCGGGATGATCGTTCTGTCCGCCCTCCTCGTGGCGGCGTTCATCTATCACGAGAACCACTTCCCTAGTCCGATGATGCCGATGGGGATGTTCCGCTCGCCGATCATGGCGGTCGTGACCAGCGCGGGCACGCTGATCGGTGGCGTGATGTTTGGCATTTCGTCGTTCGTGCCACTCTACATTCAGGGTGTCCTGGGAGGCACGCCGATTGATGCCGGCCTGACAATCGCGCCATTCTCGATCGGCTGGTCGGCAGCCTCGGTTGTCTCGGGTCAGATCATTACGCGCGCCGGCTATCGCCTTTCGGTCGTTGCTGGGACGCTATCCGCAGTCGCCGGTAGCGTCTCGTTGCTGCTGGTCTCCCCCGACACTGGCCGATGGCCGGCCGCCGTCGGCTCCGGACTCGTCGGTATTGGCATGGGTCTTTCGTCAACCGCGATGTTGATCGCTGTTCAGAACTCCGTCGGCTGGGGCCAGCGTGGTGTTGCAACTGCCCTCGTGCAGTTCTCTCGAACGATCGGCGGCGCGATCGGCGTTGCGGTGCTGGGCACGCTCCTGACGGCGCAACTCACGTCGCGCCTCAGCGGCATGGATGGCTCGATGCAAGGCGCGAACGCGCTGCTCGACGCGAAAGTGCGCGCCAGCCTCACACCGGACATTCTCCACCAGCTGACCACTGCGCTCTCGTCATCGCTGCACATCGTCTTTATGACGATGCTGGGCCTGGCAGTTGTGGCCGCCGTGATTACCGTGCTCTTCTTCCCACGGGGATCTGTCGAGGAACTACAGGGGGCCGACGGCGGTATGGGGGCAGACCGTGCTCGCAAGGCAGACGACGCGGAGGCCACGATGCCGTCGGGCGCGCAAACGCGGCCGACGTCTCGCTAGACCAGCCATTGGTGTCAGTCTTCTGTTTCGAGCTTCGACTTGATGCAGCCGAAGATGTCCTTGGTCATTCGGTCCGCAACGCCGCCCATCAGTCGTGCGCCGACTCCAGCGATCGTCCCGCTCACGCGCACATCGGAAGCCCACGTCATCACCGTCGCGGTTCCGCCGGCATCGGCGAGGTCCATTGTGCTCGTCATCGACACCGCCGACCCGGGCATCTTGCCGGCGGCCAGGATTGTGGCATGTGACGGCTCGGTGCGCTTCTGGAATGTGATATCGAAGTTGAAGGTGCCCTTGATCATGCCGACGCCCGCTTTGACCGTGCACTTGAAGCGGTCCTCGTCGATGATCTCAAAGCTCTGGAGCCCGGGCGCACACTGGGTCACCTGGTTCGGGTCGGTGAGAAACGCGTAGACCCGCTCCCGGGGCGCCTGGATCGTGACATCGCCCTTGAACTCCATCGTGAATGCCCTCCCATTATTTCGACGTGCGCGGTCTCATATATGCCGAGTATAGGCGAACGCCCGCCGGACCGGGCCGGCGGGCGCTTGACGGCGATACGAGCGGGGCTTACAGAATACGACGTTCCACGAGTGTGTCGGGATCGAACCCCCGCCAGACTGGAATGCCGCAGTAGCGCTCACCTTCCGGACAGAACGGCTTGTTGCCTGCCCTCGACCGGAGCACGCACGGCGGACCGCTCACGAACTCGCCGATCGTTGGCAGCGCGACACGAACCTGTGCCGTCTCCTGCGCCGCGGTGTCGAAGATCTCGCGCTGCGCGTTGTAGCAGAGGCGCTTCACCCACTTCCAGTAGTAGGTCAGCAACGTGCCGGTCTCGTAGAAGCGGAGCCGATGGCTGTTCGGGAGTAAGTACAGGGCGTGCTCCGGCGCGACACCGTCGTCGAGAAGCTGATTCTTTGCGTCCCATAGCGCGCGAACAGTTGCCTGGTATTCCTCGAGCGCCTGATCGTTGCTGGCCACCTCGTGCGGAACGATCACGTCGGGATCACGCCGCATGTGGGAAGCCAGCACCGGCCCGGATGACAACGTTCCACGGTGGCGCTGGTTCTGGGCATCTTCAGCCCCACTGATACGTTTCTGGAACGTGAACGGGACGTGATTCATCGTCTGCATCAGCTTCGAGTTCATGGCCAGGAAGAGTGGGTGGCCAAGGTAGTGATTGCGCGCGGGATCGAGGACTGCCAGCAGCGCGTCTTCGTCGGTCATTTCGTCATGCGCGCGCCCGAGGACAGCGCGGACAGCGTTGGCCAGCGTTGCTTCGGCGTCGACGTTGTAGCTCGCCAGACGGGAGTCAAAGTCGCCGAGTTCGGCGTCAAATTCGTCGAAGAAGCGCTCGTCTGCCGGGGCTCCGATCGTCTGTTGCATCCCGGAGAGTGCTTCATACTCGATCGTATCCTCTGCGCCGAGGATCTGAAGATCAAGCTCGTACCCCGGCGCTCCCAGGAAATAGGGATCGATCTTGAGGACCTCAGCGACCATCGTGTTGACGATGTAGCGCACTTCTGCCGGCACATCGAGCTGGTTAGCCAGCACGTAGTATCGAAGGAGGGTCAGCCCGTTGATCGTGTGGTAGAGGTGCGCGGGGGTCGCCAACGGCAGCACGTACCTGGCCACTTCCTGCGCGCGCTTCTGGACCGCGTCGGCAATTCGCCGCTCTGCCTCGGGGCCGGCCGCTTTGGCCCGAGACGGAAAGACCTTCGCGTATCGCTCGGCGAGGCCCGGCGAGAGGATCTCCGTGAGGTTGCGATAGCCGTCGATGGCTCGTTCGGTGGCGGCGCGATAGATCGCCTCCTGCCGTTCGGAGAGTCCTGGCGTTACCATCGCCTTACCTGAGACCTCGCGGTAGCGCTGGCTGACCTGCTCGGAGTTGTAGTGCGGGTGATGGTGAAAGAACGACCAGATCGCGAGGCGTGACACGCCATCGAGGATGAAGACGAAGTTCGCGTGTTGGAAGGTCGTGTGATGGCCGGCGTCAAACAGATCTCGATAGAGCCGCTGGGCGCGCGAGCGTCGGTGCGGTCGGAGCTCGTCGCCGTCGTCGAGGCCGACGTCCATGAGCTTCAGGACACTCTCGACCCTGGCCGGTCTGGAGCCATAGCAGGACCAGGCAGCGGCAACTGCTAGCGCAAACGGATGGGCCGCGGACTCATCATGCAACAACCGGATGGTCGGCGGCGTCGAGGCGAACGGATAGCTCTTATCGCGGGCCGCGTCAGGCAGTGCGGACATAGTTCCCCCTTGTTCGCCCAGCACGAATGGGCAGTGTACGTACATAGAATACCCGTTCGCCCATCGTCGCACAAGGCATGACTCTGAGTCACTCGCGGGGCGCTGACGGATGCATCCAGTGCAGTTACCCATCGCTCGATGGCCCGCCCTCCGCGAGTCTTGGTGGCGTGAGGGGCAGTCCACCCAGGTGGAAAGCGCAGAAGTAGTTGTCGCCGGGGGTACGCCGAGTCGGCGCGGGCTAACGTTCCACGTGGAACGCACGCAGTGGTGGTCTTGTTGGTCGTCGTGTGGCCCTCCGCAGTTGCGTTCGGACGATGTGGTTCGGCTGGGACAGTTGTGTCGCGACGCTCCCGTGTCCAGCGCCGGCGCTCTTGGGAGGTGGCGTAGAATTAATGGTTGGCGGCTACTGGCGATGAACTGAGAATGGCTCGGATAAACGTTGTATCGCATTGACCATGAAGACGAGGGTCTGGACTATCGGCGGCGTTACCAGGGGTTGATCGGGGTCAATAGCAAGGTGCCGATCCGCGATCGGTCGATACTGGGCCTGGTCTATACGCCGGGTGTTGCCGAGGTGTGTCTGGAGATCGTCGATCATCCTGAATCTGCGTTCGACCTGACCTGTCGGGGCAACACGGTCGCTATCATCTCGGATGGCTCAGACCTGTTCGGTCGTGAGGGTGGTTCGCCCGAGGCAGTGCTGCCGATTCTGGAGAGCAAGAGCGTCCTGTTCAAGACGTTCGCCGGCGTTGATGCGTTTCCCATAGCACTAGACATAACCGCTCCGATTGAGATCGTCAACACTGCGTCGGCGCTCGCGCCTACGTTCGGCGCAATCTGCATCGATGACATCAGCGCGCCGCGCTGCTTTACGGTCGCCGATCATCTTGAGAAGGCGTCGACCATACCAGTATTCTCCAACCAGCATCATGGATCGGCAGTCCTGGTGCTGGGCGCGCTCCTGAACGCAACGAAGCTGACGAACCGCCGGCTGGAGGATTCCCGCGTTGTTATCGCGGGAAGCGGCGTCGCCGGGGTAGGTGTCGCGCGGCTGCTGCATCGATTCGGGGTGCGCGACATCATCGTCTGCGATCGGGCGGGCGCGATCTATACCGGCCGAGCTGAGCGGATGAACTGGGCGAAGCAGTACCTTGCGAAGGAAACCAACCGGGCGCGGCGGCGCGGCTCACTGGCGGACATGCTGCGTGGCGCTGACATCTTCGTGGGTGTGTCGACCGAGGGCATCCTCACGGCAGAGATGGTGGCGTCGATGGCGCCCGATCCGATCGTGCTGGCGTTGTCGATCCCGCATCCGGAGATCGACCCATCGGTAGCGAAGCAAGCGGGCGCGGCGATCGTTGCGACCGGGCGATCCGACCATCCGAATATGATGGATATCTCGCTGGTCTTCCCCGGCGTGTTCCGTGGTCTGCTGGATAGCGGCGCGCGCAATATCCGGCTACGGACACTGGTCTATGCCGCCGAGGCGCTGGCATCGCTCGTGCCGGACAACGAGCTGAACCCCGACAACATCGTGCCGCGGATCTTCGATTATCGGGTCGCGCCAGCGGTTGCGGCAGCGGTAGTCCAGGCGGCGGTCGAGACGGGGGAGGCGCTCTACGACGTGCATCCGGAAGCGGTCGCCGAGCGGACTCGCCGATTCGTCTACGAAGGGGTGATGTTGCCGCGGTCAACGACGAACGGTGTCGCGAATGGACAGTCTCGCCGCAAGCCTGAGGGCTTGCGCGAGGAGGCGTTGGATCTGCGGCGACGATTTGGCGGCGTTCTGGAGATCAGCTCGAAGATTCCGATCAAGGATCACCATATTCTTAATGTGCTGTATGTGCCGCCGGCTGCGTTGGCTCCGGCCGCCGAGATCTACCGTAACCCGATGTCGGTATTCGAGCTGACGGTCAAGGACAACGTCGTCGCGATCGTCACCGACGGGACGGCCGTGCTGGGGTTGGGAGACATCGGAGCAGAGGCGGCGCTGCCGGTGATGGAGGGGAAGGCAGTCCTCTTCCATACGCTGGCCGGCGTCGAGGCGTTTCCGATCTGTATCGCCGAGCGCGACCCGGAGAAGCTTGTCGATATCGTCGCCGCAATCTCGCCATCGTTTGGCGGGATCAATCTGGAGGACATCTCCGCGCCTCGCTGCTTCGAGATCGAGCAACGCTTGAAGGCTCGCCTCAAGCTTCCGGTATTCCACGACGATCAGCATGGAACCGCTGTCGTTGTGTTGTCGGCGCTGCTCAACGCGCTGCGGCTGCGTGGAACGGCGATCGAAAGCGTGCAGATCGTCGTCAACGGCGCGGGCGCTGCTGGCATCGCAGTCTCGAAGCTGCTTCTATCCTCTGGTGTCGGCGACATCATCATGTGCGACCGGCTCGGCATCATCTCACGAAACCGAACGACCGGCATGAACCAGCCGAAGCGGGAGATGGCCCAGGTCACTAACAAGGAGAACGTGGACGGCACGCTCCACGACGCGATGGTGGGCGCGGATGTGTTCGTCGGAGTGTCCGGCGCAGGCGCAGTCACTCCGGACGATATCCGGGTGATGAATGCGAACCCGATCATCTTCGCGCTAGCCAACCCGAACCCGGAGATCGAACCCGGGTTGGCGCACGAGTCTGGCGCGCTTGTCGTCGCGACCGGGCGGTCGGACTACCCGAACCAGGTGAACAACTCGCTGGCTTTCCCAGGCATCTTCCGAGGTGCGCTGGACGTAAAGGCATTGGACATCAACGATGCGATGAAGGTCGCGGCGGCGCATGCTATCGCGGATCTGGTCAGCGACGACGAGCTCGGGCCGGACTACGTCATGCCGGCAGCGCTCGACTTGCGTGTGCCCCCCGCCGTGGCGGCCGCCGTCGCGCGTGCGGCGATCGAGACGGGTGTGGCGCGGACCTTGCTCGACCCGGCCGATGTCGCACAGCGAACACACGATCGGATCTACACGGGCAAGCTGGCGATCTAGCGCCCCCTCTCGGGGAACTCAGCGGCCTCGCAGTGTGGCGGAGTCGAGCCACGGGGGCGTTTCGTCGCCCCTTGCGCCCGCTGCCTATCGGCGGAGGAGAACAGTAGTCGTGGTGGCTCCGTTGGTTCGATCGCCACCACGACAATCCCGTCAGGGAGAGAGACGCTCGATTTCCCAGGAGTCGTCGAGCTGGCGGCCATACTGGAGACGATCGTGGAGACGATTCGGGCGGCCGTGCCAGAACTCGAACGTCTCGGGTGTCAACCGATAGCCGCCCCAGAATGCCGGGAGCGGGACTTCCCGGCCGTCGTACTGCTCGACCAGCGTGGCCATGCGCTCTTCGAGGTACGTGCGGGAGGGTATGACGCTGCTCTGCCGGGACGCCCATGCGCCAAGCTGGCTCAGGTGGGCGCGCGAGTGAAAGTATTCCGCGGACTCCCTGCGGCTGACCTGCTCGATACGGCCCTCGACGCGGATCTGACGAGTGAGCTCGGGCCAGTAGAACAGTAGCGCGGCGCGCGGGTTAGCTTCCAGCTCGGCGCCCTTGCGGCTATCGTAATTGGTGAAGAAGATGAAGCCGTCTTCGTCCATGCCTTTCAGCAAGACGACACGGACGGAAGGCCGGCCGTCGGGCGTTGCCGTCGCGAGGATCATCGCGTTCGATTCGATGACACTTGCGTCGACAGCGTCCTGAAACCAGGCTTCGAACTGACGGAAGGGGTCGGGGTTCACGTCGATATCGTCGAACCCCGGCTCGCGGTACTCGCGGCGCATGTCGGCAATCGACAGACCATGCTTCGTCGAATCGGTCATCACTCGTCGTTCCTGCTGCATCCCTCGGCCCGGTCACGGCCCACCCGGCGACCAGTCGTCATGATACATCCATGCTGGACGCGGGCATCGCTTTGCTGAGATGTTCGAGCGCGTCGGCCGGCGAGCCGTGATGGACGACGATACGGCCATCACGAACCTCCCAGAGACGTCCAGCAAATCGCTCGATGAACCAGCGGTCGTGGGAAGCTGCCAGGATCGGTCCGGGATATTCGGCGAGGGCGTGTTCGAGCTTCGTGAGGACGTCGAAGCTGAGGTGGTTCGTTGGCTCGTCGAGCAGGAGGACGGCCGGTTGCTCGGCAAGGAGGCGGGCGATCTGGAGCTTTCGGCGCTGGCCGGCGCTGAGGACAGACACCGGCCTGGCAAGATCTTCGATTGTGAACAGTCCATAGCGGATCAGCTCGTCAATCGCGTCCTGGCCATGGAGTCCGAGCCCCTGCCGGTAGGCGTCGAGGACTGTGCCAGACTGGCCGGGTATGTCGGCGGACTGATCGAGATAACCGAGATGGATGCCGCGCGCGACGTGAACGTCACCCGTCGTCGGCTGAAGCCGGCCGGCAATGATATTCAGCAAAGTGGACTTACCGGCGCCGTTTGGCCCGACAAGGACGATTCGCTCTCCCGACCCGATGACGAATGAGACGTCATCGAGTACGACGTCACCGTCCCAGGATTGGGTGAGGCTGGCGACAGAGATGATTTCGGCGCTTCGCGCCTCGGCGACGTCGAATGAGGGCAGGATACGGAGCGCGCTGGGTGGCCTGGAGACCGGATCGGCCTCGATTCGGCGCAGCCGCTCTTCGGCGGCGTGGACGTTGCGGGCGACCGCGGTGTCTACCCGGCCACCCTTGAAGTCATAGGCCATCTTTGCGGGATCTCGCGGGGCGCGATTATGAGCGACCTTGCGTCCGGTGAGCCGGATCGCCCGGCGTAGCTCGCGAATCTCCTCCTGCTGAGTCTCGAATTCAGCGAGCCAGGCGGCTTGCTGGCGTTCGCGCTCGCGCTCGTAGGCAGCATAGTTGCCCGCATATTCGGTAGCGGTGTGGGTGCGTTCGTCGATCTCGACGATGCGGGTAGCCGTGTGATTCAGAAAGGCGCGGTCGTGGGAAGCGGCGACGATGCCACCCGCATACCCCGCCAGGTATGACTCGAGCCAACCCAGCGCAGCGAAGTCGAGGTGGTTGGTTGGCTCGTCCAGCAACAGCAGGTCGGGGGATTGCAGCAGCAGCGTGGCGAGCAGGACGCGCTCCTGTTCGCCACCGGAGAGGGTGACGAAGGGCCGCTCGCGCGACAGATCGGCGAGGCCGAGGCCGGCGAAGACGATCTCGATCCGGTGGTCCAGCTCGTAGCCACCTTGGCGCTCGAATCGTTCCTGGAGATGTCCATACTCATCGAGCAGCGTGTCGACCTCGTCGATGCCCTCGGCAAGCATCGCCTCGATCTCGCGTAGCCGGCTCTCGATCTGGCGTAGCGCGCCGATGACTTCGTAGACGAGATCATCGACGGTCGCGCCGGGGAGGTCGGGTGGTTGCTGGGCGAGGTAGCCGGCGACGACGCTATCAGGAATGAGGATCTCGCCACTATCCGGCAGGATCTCACCCGTGATGATTCGGAGCAGCGTGGACTTGCCAGCGCCGTTGGCGCCGACGAGACCGAGACGATCACCGTTGTTGACGACAAAGGAGATGTTGTCGAGAACGGACACTGGGCCGAAGGTCTTTGAGACCCGCGAGACACTGAGCAGCATGGTGCACCTGTAACCTCATCGAGAAGCGATGGACGATGGGAACCGGCGCTGGCCGGCCCAAGGTGTGCTGTGGTTACAGGTCCGTGGTCAAGGGAGTGGCTCCTGAGACTGGGTCGTAGACGCATGGCCGCGTCAGTCTGGGACTCTAGCACGGAGCGGAAAGGAACTGCAAGGCGTGGTTCGTTGCGGGTTGGGCGAGAGGGGCGCTAGGATGCCGTGAGCCGGGGACATGAGATCGTGGTGACGAGCAGACATGAGGGGGTAGCGTGGACACAGCGACGGACGTGACGAAGGACGTGTTGTTCGAGCGACGCGGGCGGGTGGCCTGGGTGACGTTCAACCGACCCGAGGCGCGCAACGCGATGACGTTCGCGATGTATGACCGGCTGGCGAGCATCTGCGACGAGGTGGAGGCCGACCCGGAGATCCGCGTGCTGGTATTGACTGGAGCGGGGGAGAAGGCGTTCGTTGCCGGGACCGACATCAGCCAGTTCCGCGCGTTCTCGGGGCCTCAGGACGCGATCGACTACGAGGCGCGGATCGAGGGAGCTCTGGCGCGTCTGGAATCGCTGGCGCGACCGACGATCGCAGCGGTGCGTGGCTACGCGGTCGGCGGCGGCGCGCAGATCGCGCTGACCTGTGACCTGCGGGTCTGCACTCCGGACGCGAAGTTCGGGGTGCCGATTGCGCGGACACTGGGCAACGCACTGTCGATGAGCGGCTACGCGCGGTTGGTGGATCTGGTCGGGCCGGCGCGCGCGAAGGCGATCATCTTTACCGCCGACATGGTGACCGCCGAGCAGGCGCAGGCGATCGGGTTGGTGAACGAGATCGTCGCGCCGGAGGAGTTCCAGGAGCGAGTGAGCGCGCTGGCGGAGAAGATCGCCGGACACGCGCCGATCACGTTGCAGGTCACGAAGGAATCAGTGCGTCGGGTGCTGCACTCGCGCCGCCCGCCACGCGACACCGATCTCATGGTGCGGGCCTACATGAGTGAGGACTTCAAAGAGGGCGTCGATGCCTTCCTGGAGAAGCGCAAGCCGGACTGGAAGGGGCGCTAGACATGGCTGATGGGGAGGGGATGATGCCGCTGTCTGGCATTCGGGTGATCGACCTGGGCCGGCATCTGGCTGGGCCAACCGCGGCAATGTGGCTGGGCGATCTCGGCGCAGACGTGATCAAGATCGAGAATCCGGGCAAGGGCGAGGACGCTCGGTCGAGCGGGCCGCCGTTCTTCAACGGCGAGAGCGCGTTCTTCCTTGCAGCCAACCGCAACAAGCGTTCACTGGCGCTCGATCTGAAGCGGCCAGAGGGGCAGGCGATCTTCCGCAAGCTGGCCGCGACTGCTGACGTGGTGGTCGAGAACTTCCGACCAGGGGTGATGGAGGCGTTGGAGATCGGTTACGAGACTGTCGCCGAGACGAACCCGGGCATCATCTACTGCTCGATCTCTGGCTTCGGCAAAGACGGACCGTACGCGAGCCGGCCGGGTCTGGACCAGATCATCCAGGGCGTCTCCGGGCTGATGAGCATCACCGGCTTTGAGGGTGGCGAGCCGACGCGGGTAGGCATCCCGATTGCCGACCTGCTGACGGGGCTGTTCGGCGCCTATGGCGTGCTGGCGGCCTTGCAGGCGCGCGAGCGAACAGGACGCGGGCAGCGGGTCGAGACATCGTTGCTGGAGAGCATGGTCGGGGCGCTGGCGTTTCAGGCGACGCGCTATCTGAACGGCGGCGATGTGCCACCGCCGGCCGGCAACCACCACCCGATCAATGCGCCCTACGGAGTGTTCCGGACGAAGGACGGCTACGTGACGATCGGCGGCACTGGCGATAAGCGCTGGCCGCTGCTGTGCAAGACCATCGGCGCGCCAGAGCTGCTGGAAGACGAGCGCTTCACGACGAATGGCGGCCGGCACGCGAATCGGCTGGAGCTTGCCGACCTGATCAGCGCGAAGCTACAGGCAAAATCCTCGGCGGACTGGGAGGAGATCCTCAACGACGCTGGCGTGCCGTGTGGGCCGATCCTCGGCGTGGACGAGGCGCTCGACCACCCGCAGGTGCGCCACCGTGAGATGGTCGTCGAGATCGAGCATCCCACAGCGGGATTGCTGCATCTGCTGGGCCTGCCGGTGAAGCTGAGCGCGACTCCGGGAGCAGTGCGAGAAGCGCCGCCCGTGTTGGGGCAGCATAGCGTGGAGATTCTGGACGAGATCGGGATCGGTGCGGACGAGGCGCGACGGCTGACGGAAGCCGGGATTGTCGGCGTATGGGAACGAAGCGCCTGAGTGTTCGAGCCGTCGAGGGCGAACACAAGGTTCGCCCTGTCGAGCAGTCGAGACATCCGATCACTGACGCCTTCATTCCTTAGCAATAGTGGTCGGGCGCGTGGCGGAGCGTAGGCCATTGGTCGGGGTCGTGGCCGTAGATCAGGAGGGCATCGCGGGATTCGGCGAGGGCGATCAGGCGGGCGGCCGATCGCGTGCTCGCGGCGGGATCTGCCCCGATCTTGTAGTTGCCGCGTTCGCGGTTGAACCGTGAGTAGATCGCGTCGATCGCGAGGATGACGAGGCCGGTTTCCGGGAGCTCGATCGCGACCGACAGGTGACCGGGGCTGTGGCCGGGGGTGTGGAGGAGAGTCAGTCCGGGCACGATCTGCTCGTCACCGTCGATGATTCGGTAGTTGAGCGGGCGGCCATCCAGACTGGTCTCGGGGATCCCGCCGGGCCGGCCATTCCGGGCATGGTCGAGGCCGATCTCGTAGTCGGCGCGGTGGATGATGATCTCGGCGTCGGGGAAATCGGCGACATTTCCGGCGTGGTCGAAGTGGTTATGGGTGAGGACAACGATGTCGATGTCGGCCTCGGCATAGCCAAGCTCGCCAAGGCGGTTCCGCAAATCATCGACGGCGGCGAGGCGGGGGACGAGGTGCTTGCCGAACTCGGTTCCGCGGAACTCATACATCGGTTCGTCTATGTGGCGCCGATTTGGACCGGTGTCTATGAGGACGCGCCGGCCATCGGTGAGCTCGACGAGATAGCCCGGGAAGGCGCAGACGGCCCAGACGCCGTCGAGGTCGCCGGGGGCCATGACGACCCCCATGTCGATATCGGCGCGGCCGAGGTCGAGGACGGTGAGGGAGGTCACGTGTGTATCCATGTTATCCTGCTCTCTCCGAATCCGTTTTCGTGCCGTAGTAACGTGAGGAGTCCACACGGGTGGGCGAACAACCCCGAAGCGACCGCCAGGGCGTCGAGGAGTCAGATTCGAGCACGGCACGAGATGCCATGGTTCGCGAGAGCCGGCGTCGGGCGGCCGTCTGGGGCATCCTGACAGGACTGGCAATGACGGTTGTGGCGCTCGGCTGCATTGCGCTCCTCTACCTGGCACTCGGCCGCTAGGCTCAACGGACTCCGCGAACGTCATCAAGACTGCGCACGAAGACGAGGGCGACGATAGTGGTGATCACGCCACCGAGCCCGACGGCGAGCGGCACGCCGATGAACTCACCGAGGCTGCCGAGAATCATCGAGCCAAGGGGCATCAGACCACCCGCGATCAGTGTGTAGACACTCATCACCCGGCCACGCATGGTGTCGGGGACGATCCCCTGCAAGAGGGTATTGGCCAGCGACATCATGAGCGTCGACGTGCCGCCCACGACGATGACGAGCCCGATTGACGCGATGATCCAGGTTGATTGCGAAAAGGCGAGCAGCGACACGCCGAGGGCGATGGTGACGAGAATGAGGAGCCAGCCCCGACGGGTGAATCCGCCGAGGCTGGCGGTAATGAGCGCGCCGGCAAGCGCGCCGATGCCACTGGCGGCCATGAGCACGCCGAATCCCGTTGCTCCGAGGCCAAGGATGTCGCGGGCGAAGACGGGCATCATCTGGGTGTAAGGACGCGCAGCGATGCTGGGAACGGCGATAAGTAGCAGGATGCCCCAGATCGCTCGATCGGACCGGATGTAGCCAAGGCCCTCCGAGAGCTGCCTGATCATCGAGCGAGAGGTCGGGGCGCGCCGTTCGAGCGGCGGGATTATTGCGACGGCAATCAGCACCGGGATATAGCTGGCCGCATTCAGAAAGAACGCGCCGGAGATCGAGACGGCGGCGATCAGAATGCCCGCGATGGACGGGCCGATGATCGCGGCGGCGTTCCATGCCGCTGAGTTCAACCCGATTGCGCTGGTGAGGCGGTCGCGCCCGACAAGATCGGGGACGAGCGCCTGACGAGTGGGGTTGTCCACGGCGAAAAACACCGACGAGACAAACGAGATGACGAGCAGATGCCAGACGGTGATGAGCCCACTGACGGTGAGGAGCGCGATGACCAGTGACGAGAGCGCCATGCCAGCTTGAGTTACCATGAGGATCCGGGTGCGCGAAAAGCGATCGGCGAGCACTCCGCCAACCAACGAGAGCCCGATTGTTGGCACTGCGCGCACGAGCCCCACGAGTCCGAGATAGAACGGTGAATTGGTGAGCTGGAGAATCAGCCATCCCTGGGCGAGGATCTGCATCCACGAGCCGATATTCGAGATGATCGTGGCGTAGAAGTAGTTGCGAAAAACAGGGACTTCGAGCGCGCCGAAGCGGGCCACGTCGCGGGGCGTGCCGGCTGCGCTTTCGACCGGCTCCTCTGGCTGTGTGCCGGCGCTTCTGGTCACCAGTAGTCCCCCAGTGCCCGAAAAATCGTCTGGCGATGATAGCGCAAGTCCGGTGGGACACAAGTGGCGTCCCGACGTGACTGTCGGTATGCTGCGACGTCTGTTGGGGGCGTGGGACGCGAGTTTCGCTGGGAGAGACGAGGCGCGGTGAGCGGGGTCGACAACGGCGCGCGACGGCGGCTGCCGGTTCATGTGCTACGGCATCGAGACTACAGATACATCTGGATGGGGCAGTTCGTCTCGATGCTGGGCACTCAGATGCACGCGGCTGCGCTGTCGTGGCAGGTGTATCAGATGACAGGGTCGGCGGTGCAGCTCGGGTTGCTGGGGCTGATTCGGGCGATCGCGGTCATGTCGACATCGCTGCTCGGCGGGGCGGTTGCCGATGCGTTCAATCGGCGGCGAGTGCTGCTGGTGACGCAAGCGATGCTGATGCTGCTGAGCGCGGCGATTGCGGTCGTGACGATGAGCGGGTCGGTGACGATCTGGTTTCTCTATGTCATCGCGGCGCTGGCAGCGGCGACATCGGCGTTTGACGGGCCAGCGCGCGCGGCGTTGATCCCTGGGCTGGTGCCGCGGGTAGAGCTTGCGCCCGCGATGTCATTGAACATGCTGGTGTTCAGCGTCGCGCGGATGGTCGGGCCGGCGGTCGGCGGCATCGCCGTGGCTCAAGTCGGACTCTCTGGCACCTACTGGCTGGACGCCGGCTCGTTTCTCTTCGTGATCGCGGCGCTGGCTATGATGCAGACGCGACTCGAGCCACCGGTGGTTCGCGGTAACCATCTCGAGGCGATCGTTGAGGGATTGCAGTTCATCCGGCGGACGCCGGTTATCTGGGGCGTGATTCTCCTGGATTTTCTGGCGACACTCCTTGGATCGACGGTCGGATTGGCGCCGATATTCGCGACCGATGTTCTGAAGATCGGGCCGGAAGGGTTTGGTCTGCTCCTCTCCGCCCCGGCCGCGGGCGCGGTGCTTGGCGGCGTGTTGATCAGCCTGGTGCCGCAGCCGGAGCGGCCGGGCATGGTCATGGTCGGAGCGGTCGTAGGGTACGGCGCCGGACTGATGTTGTTCGGCGCGAGCACAACGCTGCTTGTCGCGCTGCTGGCGCTGGCGGGCGCAGGCGCGGCTGACTCGATCAGCGTGGCGATGCGGGCCGTGATCCGCAACCTGGCGACGCCGGATCCATTGCTCGGTCGTGTGGCTGCTGCTCACTCGGCGATGGCTATGGGCGGGCCACGGCTGGGTGAGTTTCAGAGTGGGGTGATGGCTGGCGCAGTCGGGCCGAGGATCGCGATGATTGCCGGCGGGGCGGCGGTCGTCGTCGTGTCTCTGGCGATGGGCGCGCTAGTGCCGAAGATGAGTCGGTCGCGCCTGGATGAGCTCGACGCCGAAGCGGCGGCTCGCGACCAGCGGTGGGGCCATGGGGGAGGGGCCGCTACGACCTCCGACTCAGCCGGACAAGCCGGGTCAGGCGGGGATCAGTGACATCGCGGTCGGCGCCGAGGCGGAACGAGCCGATGGCAAGGTCGGGGTGGCGGTCCGCGTAGCTCTCAGCCTGCAGGAGTGTCTCCAGCTTGTCGACCTGCCGGACGAACCGGGCTTCCGGAGTGCGACCGGATTCGTACTCCGTCCAGGCGTCGCGCACCTCGGCAGCTATTGCCGTATCGAGGTGGCCAAGCATCTGATCCAGCGCGTTGCGTTCGGCCGCGATTTTCACCTGGCGCGCGTCGGATGTGTAGATCGGGGGCTCGGCAAACCGACCGGGCTCGATAGCGCCCCGCGCGTCGCGGTAGCGATCGAAGGGCGTTGGGTCGCCCGCGACGGCTTCAGGGAGATCGTGGACCAGGCCAATGAGGAGGACGCGGTCGCGATCGAGCGCGGGATCGTCACGGGCAAGGAGCCAGGCAAGGAGCGCCACTCCCCAGGAGTGTTCAGCAGCGGACTCGGGGTCGGGGACGCCACGATCGAGCCAGCCCTGGCGTTTCAGCGTCTTGAGTTGCTGAGCGAGAGCCCAGAACTCGAGCAGGTGCCTGTCGCCATCCGTCTGCACGAGCCGCTCCACTTATCCAGCCGTCGTCCAGCCGCGCTTGCTGGTTTGCGACCAACAACCATACCGCAGACCAGACCGACAGCGGGGGCTTGCAGGGCAGACTGACGGTTTACTTGACGGTGGATTATCCTTAGGAGCGAGCGGGTGCCCTGCGTCCGCTGAGCTTGTTGTGCATTGACGCACCACGGAGTCGCGTGATCGCCGGAAGCGGCGCCACGATAGAGGAGTCTGCGACACGATGATGGATCCAGGCGGTCGCCAACAGCAACCGAAGCGGACCCCACCAGGAGGTCGCGGAGCGGAGCCACAACCGCGCTTTCGGATGCCGAGCTGGCTATTCTGGGTGCTGCTGGCGGCACTCTCGGCCGGCTACATCTACATGTTTCTCTGGCCGCAGAGCGTTTCGCGGATCGAGCTGCCGTATTCGATGATGGTGACGGCGGTGCAGGAGCAGCAGGTGAAGTCGGTGACGATTTCCGGCCAGGATGTCACCGGCGAATTCACCAAGGAGATGACCTGGACAGGCACGGAGCTGCTACCGCCGGGCCAGACAGCACCGACCGGGACGGCGAAGGTTGTCACCGACACGAAGTTCGAGACGATAATCCCCGAGAATTCGAATGAACAGCTGCTGCCGCTGTTGCGCGATCAGGGTGTCGAGATTCAGGTGAAGAAGCAGAGTCAGTCGATTCTGCCAACGCTCTTGTTCACCGTCGCGCCGCTGCTGTTGTTCGTGGGGTTGATCGTGCTGATGACGCGCAACATGAGCCGTGGGCAGCAGAATGTCTTTGGCTTCGGGCGGTCGAAAGCAAAGATGTACGACCCGGAACGGCCCCATCTGACGTTTGACGATGTGGCCGGCGAGGAGGAAGCCAAGCGCGAGCTGACCGAGGTGGTGGACTTCCTGAAGAATCCGACGAAGTACCACCAGATCGGCGCACGGCTGCCGCGGGGCATCCTGCTTGTTGGCCCGCCGGGGACTGGCAAGACGCTGATGGCGAAGGCGGTGGCCGGCGAGGCCGGAGTGCCGTTCTTCAGCGTGAGCGCGTCGGAGTTCGTTGAGATGTTTGTCGGCGTCGGCGCCTCGCGTGTGCGTGATCTGTTCGAGCGGGCGAAGACCGCAGCGCCGGCCATCGTGTTTGTCGACGAGCTGGACGCCGTGGGCCGGCAGCGGTTCGCAGGTCTGGGTGGCTCGAACGACGAGCGTGAGCAGACGCTCAACCAGCTGCTGGTCGAGATGGATGGGTTCGAGCCGAACCAGGACGTGATCGTGATCGCGGCGACGAACCGGCCGGACGTGCTCGATCCGGCGTTGCTGCGGCCCGGCCGGTTTGACCGACAAGTGACCGTCGGACTGCCCGACAAGAAGGGCCGCGAAGCCATTCTCAAGATCCACTCTCGCGGCATCCCATTGGAGGGGAACGTCGATCTATTATCAATCGCCGCTGGGACACCCGGGTTTTCGGGGGCGGACCTGGCGAATCTCGTGAATGAGGCGGCGCTGACGGCAGCCCGGCACAGCCGCAAAACGGTGGCGCGAGGGGACTTCGACGAGGCGCTCGACAAGATCATCCTCGGGACGGTGCGTGGGATGGTGATGAGCGACCACGACAAGCTCGTGGTGGCATACCACGAGGCGGGCCACGCGATCGTCGCGCACTTCTCGCCTGGGGCAGACCCATTGCGGAAGGTGTCGATCGTGCCGCGAGGACGGGCGCTCGGGGTGACGATCCAGACGCCCTCCGAGGATCGATACAACTATTCTCGGCAATATCTGCTGGCGCGTCTGGCGGTGATGATGGGCGGGCGAGCTGCCGAGGTCATCACGTTCAATGAGGTGACGACCGGAGCTCAGAGCGACCTGAAGGAGGCGTCGGAGCTGGCGCGGCGGATGGTCGGCCTGTGGGGCATGAGTGATGAGATCGGGCCGGTCTACCTCGGGACTGGCGAGCAGCACGTATTCCTTGGCCGCGAGCTGACGCAGGAGCGCGAGATGAGCGACAACACGCTCGACCGCGCCGATGAGGCGGTTCACCGGCTACTGAACGAGGCGATGGCGAAGGCGATCGGACTGCTGAAGCAGTATCAGGAGGCGCTCGACGGTCTCGCCCATCGACTGATCGACGAGGAGACAATCGACGAAGAGGCGCTGATCAAGCTACTCGGCGCTCCGCCTGCAGCGATTGAGGTGGCTGCAATGGAGGTGGTCGAGGCTGAATAGTTCAGACACAGCGGCGCTGGGTGGTCGGGCAAGAGCTCGGAGTGTCGGGATCGGTGTTTCTGGTATAGTCCGCATGGCGCAGTTGCTTGTTTTCGCGACGATGTTGCCTGCTGTGTTGTGGGGAATGGAAGAGAACCGTGAGTAGCGCAAGCCTCGAACACGGCACGAAGGCACTTGGGCGCGGTGTGGCATTGGTCTTCCCCGGACAGGGCAGCCAGTTCGTCGGGATGGGGCAGCGCCTGCACGGCGCGTCGGAGACGGCACGGCGGATCTTTCGCCAGGCGGACGACGCTCTTGGCTTCTCGCTTTCCCGTTTGTGCTTTGAGGGGCCGGCCGACGAGCTGGAGGACACGTTCAACTCCCAGCCAGCTATTCTGACCGTGAGCTATGCGGCGCTTGAAGCGCTGCGCGAGCATCTCGGCCATCTCGGGGAAGCCCTGTCGCCAGTCTGCGTGGCCGGCCACTCGCTGGGTGAGTACACCGCGCTTGTCTCCGCCGAGGTTATCGACTTCGAAGACGCACTCCATCTCGTCCGCGAGCGTGGGCGGTTGATGAAGGAAGCGGGCGCAGAGCGGCCCGGTGGGATGGCTGCAGTAATCGGGCTACCCAACGAGAAGCTCGAGGCAGTCTGCGCAGAAGCTTCCCAGGCCGGTGGTATCGTCGTTGTCGCGAACGACAATTGCCCGGGACAAATGGTGATCTCCGGCGAGGTCGATGCGCTGGAGCGGGCGATGGCGCTGGCGAGTGCCGCGGGCGCCCGACGAGTCGTGCGGCTGGGGATCAGCATAGCGTCGCATTCGCCGCTCATGGAGCGGGCAGGCTCGCAGCTTGCCGATCTCGTTCAGAAGGTCAGCTTTCGCGAGCCGGTGACGCCGATCGTCTCGAACCTGTCGGGGCGCTTCATTACCTCGGTCGATGAACTGAAACGGAATGTCGGACAGCATATGGTCCGCCCGGTTCAGTGGACAGGCTCGGTTCGCGAAATGGTGGACCACGGCGTCGATACATTCCTCGAGGTCGGCCCGGGCCAGGCGCTCAGTGGGTTGATCCGGAGAGTGAAGCGCGAGGCCAGGACGCTGACTGTCGGGGACCTGGGGATCTCGATCGAGGGAAACTGACGGGTCGTCGTAGCGACCGTGGGGGATTCGAGCCGAATGACCCTGTCGGGCCGGATGCCTGGCGCGGGGAGAGATAGCCCGAGAGGATTTGCCGCAACGTGCAGCGTGTAGTTGTGACGGGTCTTGGCGTTCTGACGCCGATCGGCAATGATGTCCAGACGTATTGGACGAATCTGATCGCTGGTGAGTGTGGTGTCGCGCGCATCACGGCGTTCGACCCGTCTCCGTTGGATGTTCGCATCGGCGGTGAGGTGAAGGGGTTCGATCCCAAGAATTACATGGACATGAAGGCAGCACGCCGGATGGACCGCTTCTCGCAGCTTGCGGTGGCGGCGGCCGGCGAGGCGCTGTGCGACGCGGGCATCACGATCGATCCGGAGCGATCGGAGCGGATCGCGGTGATGATGAACACCGGCGGCGGCGGCATCCAGACGCTGACGCGAGAGGTCCGCAACTATTACGAAAAGGGACCAAACCGGGTCAGCCCATTCTTCATCCCGATGTATGCGCCGAACATGGCTGCGAGCCAGGTCTCGATGACATACGGGATCCATGGGCCAGTGCGTGGTTCGGTTGCGGCATGTGCGGCCGGCTCGCAGGCGTTCGTCGACTCCTGGCACCTGTTGCGACGAGGCGAGGCCGATATCGTTATTGCCGGAGGGACCGAGGCGGGAATGGATCCGGTCGCGGTGTCGGCATTTGCGAATATGGGAGCGCTTTCGAGGCGGAACGATGACCCCAAACGAGCCAGCCGGCCGTTCGACGCCGAACGGGACGGGTTCGTCTTCGCCGAGGGATGCGGCGCGATGATCCTTGAGACCGAGGAGCACGCGCGCGCGCGCGGCGCGAGGATCTATTGTGAGCTGGCCGGCGGAGCGATGACAGCGGACGCATTCCACCTGTCCGCCCCGGTCGAGGATGGGACATATACGGCGCGAGCGATGCGGAACGCATTGGCGGCGGCGTGCTTGAACGCGGAGGACATCGATCATATCTCGGCGCATGGAACGAGCACCCCGCTGGGTGACAAGGCCGAGACGACCGCGATCAAGCGGGCCTTCGGGGATCATGCCTGGCGACTGGCGGTGCCGTCGATCAAGGGAGCGCTCGGGCATCTCGTCGGAGCGGCCGGCGGGGTAGCCGGGGTGACCGTGGTCAAGTCGATTGTCAATGGAATCGTGCCGCCAACAATCAACCTCGAATACCCCGATCCAGACTGCGACCTGGATTACGTGCCGAACGAGGCGCGCGAGATGCCGGTGAGAGCCGGGATGGTAAACGCCTTTGGCTTCGGTGGACAAAACGCCGTCGCGATCTTCAAGAGATACGAATAGCAATTCGACGCTTGCATTCTGACCGCCCGGCAGGAACACTGCCGGGCGGTTTCTTTTCACTGGCTCCGCGCCAGATCCTTGCGCACCCTCCGCAGTGCCTCCCGCTTTCCCATCTTCAGGAGTGAAGAGCCCCCCTGTGTCTGTTAGAGTGCGCTCCAGTTGCAGAGGCAAACAGGGGGAGCTCGATGAGCGACATAGAGCGAGTAGAGCAGGCGATCGAGGATCGGTTCGGAGAGAGCGTCGCGGCGTTGCAGCGAGTCGTGCAGCAGCCAAGTATCTCGTCGCAGAACATTGGCGTTCGAGAGTGCGCGCGATTGCTGGTCGATATGATGACCGACCTGGGAATCGACGCGCGAGTGATGGAAACAGACGGGCTGCCGGTCGTGTTCGGGTCAATCGAGTCGGCCCGGCAGGGTGCGCCGACGCTGGTGATCTACAACCACTACGACGTGCAGCCACCGGAACCCCTCGATGAGTGGACCCACGCGCCATTCGCCGCCGAGATCGTCGACGGCGTAATGTATGGGCGAGGGACGACCGACGCGAAGGGGAACTTGCTCTGTCACCTGCGGGCGATTGCAGCATTTCGCGATGCTGGGGTCGATCTACCTTGTTCGATCAAGCTGGTGTTCGATGGCGAGGAGGAGAGCGGCAGCCCCAGCCTGCCGGCCTGGGTGCGCGCGAATACCGATCTGCTGAAAGCAGATGCTGCGTTGTCGTTTGATGGCGGATTTGGTGGCAGTAATCGACCGCGAATCAGCTTTGGATCAAGCGGGCTGTTGTTCGTTGAGATTCGTGCTCGTGGGGCGGAGCAGGATCTCCATTCTGCTCGTGCGCGACTGGTGCAGAACCCGGCGTGGCGGTTGATCTGGGCGTTGACGCAACTGAAGACGCCGGACGGGCGGATTCACCTTCCGGGGTTCTACGATGCGATTCGGCCGGTAACGCACCTGGAACGGGAGATGCTGGAGCAGGCCGGCTGGGATGACGCGGCGCAACAGCGCGATCTTGGAGTGACGGAGTTCATCGACGGCGTGTCAGGTGTGGATGCGCACGAACGGCTGCTGTTCACGCCGACGTGCAACATCGCTGGATTCGCGACCGGCTGGATGGGCGAGGGGCACAAGACGGTGCTGCCGAGCCGGGCCGCGTGCCGGCTCGACTTCCGGCTGGTGGCCGACCAGGATCCCAACGTACTTCTGGCAACGCTGCGCCAATTTCTCGACGACCACGGCTGCGCGGATTTCGAGATGGAAGACATGGGCTCGATTGAGGCGTCGCGGACAGCACTGGATAACGCATTCGCTGATGTCGTCATCGACGCGGCGCGACAGGTGTACGGCGCTCAACCGGAGACACAGCCGACGGGAGACGCCTCCGGCCGGCAAGGGGTCTGGCTCGGCGGGATGCTCGGAGGTATCCCGGCAGCCGGAACGGGTGTTGGCCCGCCGGCCTGGCGCGGACATGCGGCGGACGAGTTCATGGTGCTCGACTATTACCGCAACGGGATTCGCTACGCGGCGCGGATCTGGGAGCTGTTTGGGCAGCAGTCGCTGGGAGGGACATCATGAGCCGTCTGGCGGGAAAGCGCGTCATCATCTCCGGCGGGTCGACCGGGATCGGCGCGTCAATCGTTCGGCGTTTTGTCGCCGAAGGGGCGGCGGTTGCGATTCTGGATGTCAATCTGGCCGGCGCGGAGGAGCTTACGTCGGCGATCGTTGGGAACGGCTCGACCTTCGCATTGCAGTGCGACGTCGGCGATGTCGAGTCGGTGGCAGCCGCGGTCGATACGGCGGCAGAACGGCTGGGAGGTCTCGACATCGTTGTTGCCAACGCAGCGGTTGGAACGGTCGTCGTTGGCGGCACGGTGGAGACGATCGAGCCGGAGCGATGGGACCGCGCATTCGACGTGAACGCACGCGGGGTCTATGCGTTGTGTCGGACGGCACTGCCTCACCTGCGAGCGGCCGGCGGCGGGTCGATCGTGGTGACCTCGTCGAGCAGCGCGTTGATCGGCGTTGGGACGCGACCGACCCATGCATATGCGGCGACGAAGGGCGCGCTGCTCTCGCTGGTGCGGGCGCTGGCCGTGACCTACGGGCCGGAGGGAATTCGCGTGAACGCGCTGACGCCCGGGTTTGTGCGCACGCGGTTAACGGCAGACGTCGTGGCCGACCCCGCGGCTCTGGCTGCGGCAACGGAGATGATCCCGCTTCGACGAATCGCCGAGCCGGAGGAGCTGGCGGCGTGTGCGCTGTTTCTGGCAAGCGACGAGGCCAGCTTCGTCACCGGGGCGATGCTCGTGGCGGATGGGGGACAGACGGTGGCCTAGACAGGCATCGCCGATCTCGGTGGCGCGATAGTCAGTCTTCGAGGCGACGGAGGAGAAGATCGATCGTCTCGCGGAGGTCGACGAGCGACGCGCGAATGCGAGCGCGTTCACGGGCTGTTGCGTTCGTTGCCGGACCTGTGAGCGCGTCGATGGTTCGTCGCATGCTGGTGGCTTGCCGCAGCAAGGGGGCATAGTCGGCGCTGGCGTGGCCGGCCCGCGCCGTGCGAGTGGTGCCATAGGTGGCGAGCGCGGCCGGGGCGAGCTGGCCGCCGAGAATCTGGTTGCCAAGCTCGGTCTGGACGCCTTCGGGAAGACGCTGAATCGAGCGCGTCTGCTTCTCGGAGATGATGCCGCGACGTAGAGCTTCCTGGAGCGGCTCGGCCAGCTTCTCGGTCCCGAGGAGCTGGTAGAGGCGGCTACGGCGAATGCCGACGGCCTCGGCGACTTGTTCCCAGGGGGCATCGTTCATGCTTGCCTTGAGACCGCGAAGTGCCGCTGCGCGGTCGAGAGCATTGAGGTCTTCGCGGAGGACGTTCTCGACCAGCTGATGGATCAGTCGGCGGTCTTCGGGGACGTCGCGGACGACGGCAGGGATCGTATCGAGGCCGGCGTTCCGGGCAGCACGCCAGCGGCGTTCGCCGTGGATGATCACGTAGATATCGCGTTCTGCGTCGTAGCGGACCGCGATCGGCTGTAGGACACCGTCGGCGCGAATCGAGCCGGCGAGCTCCTCGAGTGCGTCAGCGTCGAAATCGGTACGGGGCTGCCGCGGGTCGGGCTCGATACGATCGAGCTGGATCAGCTTCGCTTCGACCAGCTCGCTGACGCCGACTCCTCGCGCGCTGGTGTCGGTGAACAACGCGTCGACGGAGAAGCGTTTGCGACGTCCGCGTTGCTCAGACATGGGCCGACCCGATCGGCGAATGATCGAGTAGCACGGCGGCGGCGTCACGGTACGCGACGGAGAGTGGCGACTTCGGCAGGTAATCGAGGATCGATGTGCGGGCAGCAATCGACTCGGCGCCCTTGATCGACAGTGGGATTGGCGGGAGGATCGGTGTGTTGGGGTAGCGGTGGCGCAAGGCATCGATCATGTCGTTCGCGAGGCGTGACGTCCGCTGGACCTTCGTCGGCAGAAACCCGACGACGCTCAGGCTCGGGTTGAGCCGGCGGACGCGGGCGATGGTGTCGAAAAGGCGTGGCAGGACGAGTAGCGAGAGCGGATGCGGCTCGATCGGGATGATCAGCTCGGAGGCGGCGACCAGGATGTTGATGCTGATCAGTCCGAGGGCCGGCGGCGCGTCGATGAGAACGACGTCGAAGTCCGAGAGGTCAGCGGCGGCGAGCCGGGTCGCCAGCATCCGTTCCCGTTCCAGCTCGTTGATCAGCGCCATCTCGGCGGTGGCGAAGTCGGGATGACTCGGGACGAGGTGAACGCCGTCGATGGTCGTCGGGACAATGATGTCGGCAATGGGGAGGTCGTCGTCGAGGAAGAGGTCGTAGACCGAAAACTCGAGGCCGGCAACGTCCACGCCGAACGCCATCGTCAGGCTAGCCTGGGGGTCGAGATCCATCGTGAGGACGCGCACGCCGCGTTCGGCGAGCGCAGCGGCGACGTTGAGTGTGCTGGTGGTTTTGGCGGTCCCGCCCTTCTGGTTGAAGAAGGCGATAGTGCGGGGCATGAATCGTCCGATCCGGCGATGTACGTACGTTGACTACTGGGGATTATACCGGACCGACCCGCGCCGTCGCCGCCGGAGTAGACGACGACGGGACGGGATATCTAGTCGTGATAGCGAGCGTGGGACGGCGACGGTCGATGGATCGTCAACCTGTCGCCGATGAGGATGATGACCGGGCCGTGGATGGTCTGGCCACCGATCGGGCTACTGCGGTGGGACACTTGAGAATCCTCTCCAGAGACGCGGCGACCCGGGCATCGTTGCCCGGGTCGGTGGTCGCGTGGCATGGCTCCAGCTCAGCGCCAGAGGTCACCAACGTCGATCCGTGGCAGGGGTGGGCCCTTCGAAGGCCCGCGGGATGCGAAGACGCAACGGGAGTGCGCGTACCATGTTAAGCCTCCTCTCTGCCACGAACGACGATCGTCTGGACGGCGAGTGCGACTCACCGGACGTTTATGAGGATAGCGCGGGGCCAGGACGCTGGCACCGTCACAGAGGACAGTCGCTGCTGGCCAATCGGACAGGTTAGTGTCAGCGGACGACGGACGATCGAAGGATGAGCGATGCGTCGATCATGAGCGCCCGCATCGAATCGAGCTCGTCGAGCAGCTCGAGGAGGTCGTCGCCTTCCAGAAAACGTACCCCCTCGGTGAGCGCTCCACAGCGATCCAGCAGGCCGACGAGCTCGTCGCGAGTTCTCCGCTCGAGGTCAGTTCCCATCGTGCCGAGAGCCCTTCTTTGGCTGGCTGGCTGGCTGTTCGGCGTGGTGATTGTTGTCGGCGCTATCCTCGAAACCGTCTTCGTACTCGATGACGAGAGCGCCGGTGGCGAGGGCATGGATGGTCTGCAGGGTGTCGAACATCTCGAAGGAGAGCTCGTCGTAGGGGAGCTTGTCATTGACATAATCGTGGAACAAGACACGCATTTCGTCGATAAGGGAATTCACGATCGAGGCCTTCTCCTCGTCGCTCATTTCGTCGCCGCCCAGATCAAAGGAGATGTCTTCACTCACGGTAGGCTGTCCTCTCGTTTCTGCGGACGCAGTAGACTGGTCCGTTGCCAGCCGGCGTCTGCCTCAATCGTCGCATATTGAACCTGATGGGGACGAACGTGGCATTATAAGCTGGAAGAGTGTACGGACACCGATGATATAACGATCTTCGGCAAGTATGCGTTGTACTAACGAGATGAGGGCGGCCGACGCGCGGACGACGCGTGAAACTGGCGCCGCTCCGGGTGGTTGGAGGAGGCGTGGCGCTGTCTCAGCCGCGGATTCTGGGTAAGCGTTACGAACTGAAAGAGCCGATCGGGGAGGGTAACTTCTCGGTTACGTACCGAGCCACCGACACGGTGCTCGGACGCGATGTTGCGATCAAGATCCTGCGCGATCAATATGCGTCGCACGGGGAATTCGCGTCTCGATTCGAGAATGAGGCGCGTGCTGCGGCGCGGATCAGCCATCCAAATGTCATTCAGGTGTTTGACTACGGGCGTGACGATGGGACGACCTACATCGTCATGCAGTACGTGCTCGGGCCGAGCCTGAAGGATTACATCCGCGAGGAGGGCCCGCTGACGGTCGACGAGGCGGTTGGATTCGGCCGGCAAATGCTGGATGGTCTTGCCGCAATCCATGCATCAGGCATCGTGCACCGCGACGTGAAGCCGCAGAACGTCTTGCTGACAGACACGCACCAGGTGAAGGTGACCGACTTCGGCATTGCCCGGCTGAGGAGCGCCGATGCGGGCTTGACCGAGGCGGGGACGGCGATCGGGACAGCGGCGTATATGGCGCCAGAACAGGCGTCGGGCGGGGAGATTACGCCAGCGAGCGACTTGTACTCCGCGGGCGTTGTCGTCTACGAGATGCTGACGGGTCGTCTGCCGTTCCCCGGCGATAATCCGGTCCAGGTGATGTACCGGCATGTGAACGAGCTGCCGCCACCGCCGCGGACGATCAATCGATCGATTCCGGTGGCGCTCGAGGCGGTGATCCTGAAGAGCCTGGCGAAATCTCCGGACGATCGATACCCGGACGCGATTGCGATGCGCGACGCGCTGCTGAATCCGACGGCGGCAGCTGCTGTCATTCGCCCGCCGGCGTTTGATCCAACCGAGCGGACGGCGGTGTCGCGGGCGATTGCGCCTCCGGCGGTCGCCGGGCCACCTCCATCGATGCCTCCCCCTCCGGCGCGGCCGGCGGCCGGGGGCGGCGGTGGGTCATGGTGGCGTCGTATCCTGCCGCTGCTGGTGTTCCTGTTGCTCGCGGTAGTGGTTGCGTTGGTCGTGCTTGCGAGCCAGGGGAACGACAAGACGAACGCCCCGGGGATCGTGACAACGCCAACCGCAACACAGACAGCGCCGCCAGCGACGATGACCGCAACGATCGAGCCGACCGTGACGATGACGCCATCTCCGACACCGGAGCCGACGCAGACGCCATCGCCTACGCCGGAGCCGACGCAAACACCGTCCCCGACGCCGGAGCCGACGCAAACGCCGATACCGGAGCCGACGCAGACGCCGGAGCCGCCGACCCCAACGGTTCCCTCAGTGCCAACGGTCGCATACGATACGCCGTTCCCTCTATCGCTGGTGCCGCAGCGGATCTTCCAGGGACCATCGGTCACGCTGAATGCGAGTGATTTCGAGGGCGCGTATCGACGTGACGACGGCCGGCTCTATGGCCTTCCTGCCGCGCATCTCTACGGCCAGGGAAGTGGCTCGGATACGGGGACCGCGACGTTTCAGGCCACGAAGTGGCCGTCGCAGTACATTCTCGTGACGGTGACTGGCATGGACGATGAGAAGGCGGCGCATGTCCCGATGCAGCTGTGGCTCAACGATTATCTGATCTGGGAGGGCCCGAGCCCGTTCAACAACGAATCGTGGACTGATGTTGCCTGGCTGGTTGGAGACCTCAACGCGCTTCATGCCGGCGAGAACACGCTGACGATCGTAAACACGGCCAAGAATGGTGTTGTGGGCCAGGCGCCGTGGATTCTCATTACGACGGCGGCCGTCTACTACCAGTAGCTATCGAGGCGCGATCTGCGAGTTCGGCGCGACATACACGGGGTCGCGAGTTTGACAACGCGTGCAAGGCGTTGTTAGATTGCGGGATATCGTCCGGCGATGACGGTGAGTAGTAGCGTCGCAGGTCGGACAGCGAGCCGGGGACAGGTGGAAGCCCGGCGCGACGAGCGACACGAACTCGCACCCGAGCCGCGCGGCTGACGTTCTGAAGCCGCGCCGGGTCAGCCCGTTATAGCTTTCCGAGTGGGCCGGTGGTTCCCGCCAGAGCGCGGCGAGCAATGACACCGGTCAATCAGGGTGGTACCGCGGGTTGAGCCCGTCCCTTTGTGGGGCGGGTTTTTTGCTTTTCCGGAGCTGGAGCAGTCGATTACCGTGGCAGACACGATCACAACGTATTTCGCCGGGACGAAGGCTCACCGTCGCTCATCGCGAGGCTGCCTGTCACTTACCTGGCCCCACTGCGGGGCCAGCTGAGGACGACGGACGGACTCTCGATAGCAGGAGGGATATTCCATGAGCGACAGGATTCTGATCTTCGATACGACCTTACGTGATGGCGAGCAGTCGCCGGGGGCGACGATGACGACGCCGGAGAAGCTGGAGGTCGCGCGACAGCTCGTTCGGCTTGGCGTCGATATCATCGAGGCGGGGTATCCAGCAGCCTCCCCGGGCGATCTGGAGGCGGTCCAGATGATCGGGCGGGAGGCTCGCGGGGTGGTGGTCGCCGGCCTGGCGCGAGTTCACCCGACCGATATCGACGCTGCCTGGGAGGGGGTACGCACGGCAGAGAACCCGCGTATCCACACGTTCGTGAACGCGTCGCCGATCCAGATGCAGTACCAGTTGCGCAAGAGCGCCGACGAGGTGCTGGAGATGGCGCGGGAGGCGGTCCGGCGTTGCAAGGGGTATCTCAGCGACGTGCAGTTCTCGGCGATGGACGCGACGCGGGCTGACTGGGAGTTCCTGGTGCGGCTCTTCGGCGCGGCGATCGAGGAGGGCGCGACGACGATCAACGTGCCCGACACGGTTGGCTACACGACGCCAGAAGAATACACACGGCTCATCGAGTATCTGAAGGCGAACACGCCGGGGATCGAGAACGTGGTGATCTCCGTCCACTGTCACGATGACCTGGGAATGTCGACAGCCAACACGCTGGCGGCGATCCAGGCCGGGGCGCGGCAGGTGGAGGTGACGGTCAACGGGATCGGTGAGCGGGCCGGCAACACGGCGCTGGAGGAGGTCGTAATGGCGTTGCGAACGCGCCGCGACTACTTCGGCGACTACGACCTGCGGATCAACACACGGGAGATCGTGCCGGCCAGCCGGACGGTGACTCGGGCATCAAGCATCCCGGTTCAGCCGAACAAGGCGATCGTCGGGGCAAATGCATTCGCGCATGAGTCGGGGATCCACCAGGACGGGGTGATCAAGCACCCCGAGAACTACGAGATCATGACGCCAGACTCGGTTGGCTGGACCGGCAACAAGCTGGTGATGGGCAAGCACTCGGGCCGGGCCGGGTTCCGGCAGCGGCTGAAGGAGCTGGGTTACGAGGTCGACGACGAGCGGTTGAAGGCGTTGTATGTCCGATTCATCGAGCTGACCGATCGGAAGAAGACAGTCTCCGACGCCGATATCGTCGCGATCATCGAAGAAGAGCTTCAGCACTTTGGCCCGGAGCCGTACACGCTTCTCGCCTGGCGGGCGCACTCCGGGTCCGACGGCGACGCGGAGGCGGCGGTGATTGTCAGCGTCAACGGGATCGAGCGCGAGGCGACGGGCCGCGGGAATGGCCAGATCGACGCGTTGTATGAGGCGATCGACCAGGTGACCGGCATTGAGGCCGAACTGGCGCAGTATCACATCGACGCGGTGACGCCCGGGGAGGACGCGCAGGGTTCGGTGGCAGTGCGAATTCGAGTGGACGGACAGATCTTCAGCGGGCATGGCGTGGCGACCGATATCGTCGAGTCGAGCGTGCGCGCGTATTTGACGGCATTGAACCGAGCAGCGGTGGCAGTACGCGCGCCGCTCAAGGCAGAGGGAGTGGTCTGACGTGGGAATGACGATGGCCCAGAAGATCCTGGCGAAGGGGGCCGGACGCGCAACGGTGACGCCGGGGGAGATCGTCGAGGTGGCGGTCGACCTCGTGATGACGAACGACATCACCGCGCCACTGTCGATTGCAGAGTTCAAGAAGACGGGTCTGGAGCGGGTCTTCGATCCGCAGAAGGTGGTGTTTGTGCCGGACCACTTCGTGCCGGCGAAGGACATCAAGTCGGCCGAGCAGGCCAAGATCATGCGCGAGTTCGCGCACGAGCAGGGGACACTGTATTTCGAGATCGGGCGAGCCGGGATCGAGCACGTAGTGCTGCCGGAGAACGGTCTCACGAAGCCGGGCGACATCATCATCGGCGCGGATTCGCACACCTGCACCTATGGCGCGTTCAACGCGTTCTCGACTGGGATGGGATCGACCGATATCGCGGCAGCGATGGCGCTGGGAACGACCTGGGTGCGGGTGCCGGAGACGATCAAGCTGGTCTATACGGGGACGCTGCCCAAAGACATCGGTGGCAAGGATCTCATTCTGCACACCATCGGGTTAATCGGGGTCGACGGGGCGCTGAACTCGGTGATGGAATTCACCGGACCGGTGATTGACGCGCTGCCGCTCGACGACCGGATCGCGATGTGCAATATGGCGATCGAGGCCGGCGGCGACACCGGCATCTTCCCATTCGATGACAAGACCAAAGCATTCCTTGACGAGGTGACCGACGGCAACTACACATCGTATGCGTCAGACTCGGATGCGACCTACTCGCGCGTGGTCGAGATCGACGTGACGGGTCTGAAGCCGGTGGTGGCGCTCCCTCACCTGCCGTCGAACGTGCACGCGGCCGACGAGGTCGGGGACGAGCCGATCCACCAGGTGGTCATCGGATCCTGCACGAACGGGCGCTTGTCCGACCTTCGACAGGCGGCCGAGGTCTTGCGGGGACGCCAGGTGCACCCGATGGTTCGCTGCATCGTTATCCCGGGGTCCCAGAAGGTGGCCCGCGAGGCGACGCGGGAGGGACTGGACGAGGTGTTCATGGACGCGGGCGCGGTGTTCAGCACCTCGACCTGCGGCCCTTGCCTGGGCGGGTACATGGGGGTGCTGGCGAAGGGCGAGCGGTGCGTCTCGACGACGAACCGAAATTTCCGCGGGCGAATGGGACATCGTGAATCGCAAGTTATTCTGACCGGTCCGCTTGTCGCGGCGGCGAGCGCGGTGCTGGGCCATGTCGGTACTCCGTCCATGTTGAAAGACCGATCTTCCTGAACAGAGAGGGACACGTCGATGCAAGCATTTCATCAGCACGGGATGACCGGGGACGAGCAGGCCAGGACGTTGACGACGGAACTCTGCGCGCGGATTCAGCCGGATGGCGCGGATGTCGGGACGGTTCTGCGCGTCTACGATTGGGTTCGAGCAAGCATCGGGGCCGGCGAAGGCGGCGACATTGAGCGTCTGGCGCGGATGTGGCAGGAGCAGCAGTCGCCGGACGACTGGATGTTGCGGGCGTTCGGCGACTAGCGAGCAGGCCGCGGAACCTCGCTCTTTGCTCCTCCTCCCCACTGGAGAGGGGGAGTGAGTGCGGGTCGCGGGGTACGAGTTGACGAATGAAGGGGGAGAGATGCAGTTTCAAGGCAGGGTCTGGAAGTTCGGGGACGATATCGATACGGATGTGATTATTCCCGCGCGGTATCTGCTGACGATCGACGCCAAGGAACTGGCAGAGCATGTCATGGAGGATATCGATCCGGAGTTTCCACAGAAGGTTCAGATCGGCGACATCATCGTCGGCGGGAAGAACTTCGGTTGCGGATCGTCGCGCGAGCACGCGCCGATGGCGATCAAGGGCGCCGGGGTGTCGGTGGTGATTGCCGAGAGCTACGCGCGAATCTTTTACCGGAACTCGATCAATATCGGGCTGCCGCTTGTGGAGTGCCCGGAGGCGGTCGCTGACGCTGAGACGGGCGATATTCTCGAGGTGGATACGACCGAGGGATTTGTGGTCAATACCCGGACCGGGCAAACCTATTCGGCCAAGCCGCACGCTCCCTACGTGCAGGAGATCGTCAACGCCGGCGGGCTCATGGAGGCGGTAACGGCGCGGGTGCGCCAACGGGCTGCTGAGCAGGCGAAGGCGGGAGCGTGACGGAAACGGCCGCCTGCAAGATCATGTTGCTTCCGGGCGATGGGGTCGGCCCGGAGGTTATCGAAGAGGCTCGCAAGACACTCGTTGCTGTCGGCGAGGCGACTGGTGTCGCATTCGAGTTCGTGATGCGGCACATCGGTGGCTCGGCGATCGATGCGCACGGCGTGCCAGTGCGGGATGAGGATATCTCGGAGACGCGTGGTTGCGGCGGGGCGCTGCTGGGAGCAGTCGGCGGCCCGACCTGGGATCGACAGCCGCGCGCTCTGCGGCCTGAAGCCGGACTGCTGAAGCTGCGATACGACCTTGGTCTGTTCGCCAACGTGCGCCCGGTAAAGGTGTTCGACGCGCTCGCGGACGCCTCGCCGCTGAAGGCGGAGGTGGTCCGCGGGGTCGACCTGGTGATCGTTCGTGAGCTGACCGGCGGACTGTACTTCGGCAAGCCATCCGAGCAATGGACGACGGACACTGGCCGGCAGGCAGTCGATACGATGGCGTACAGCGAGGGTGAGATCCGGCGTCTGACTGAGCTTGGATACGAGCTTGCGGCAGGACGACGACGTAAGGTGACGAGCGTCGACAAGTCGAACGTGCTGGCGACGTCACAGCTCTGGCGATCGGTGGTCGAAGAGGTTGCGGCGGCCTACCCAGAGATCACAACGGAACACCAGCTGGTGGATTCCTGCGCGATGCGGTTGATTGCGCAACCGGGATCGTTCGATGTGTTGATTATGGAGAACATGTTTGGCGATATCCTGAGTGACGAGGCCTCCGTGCTGGCCGGCTCACTGGGGATGTTGCCGTCGGCGAGCATCGGCGAAGGCGGGAAGTTCGGGGTGTACGAGCCGATCCACGGTTCCGCTCCGGACATCGCGGGTAAGGGCGTCGCGAACCCGACCGGCGCAATTCTCTCGGCGGCGATGATGTTGAGAGTGTCGTTCGGGCTGGAAGAGCGGGCGGTGGCGATCGAGGATGCCATTAGTCGGACGCTGGACGCGGGCGCCCGGACGGCGGACATTGCTCAGGGTGGCGAGACGCTCTCGACCTGCGAGTACGGCGATGAGGTCCGCCGACAGCTGGCGGCGATTCTGGCGGCGTGAGCGTCAGTAACCGACCGCTGCTCGGGACAACGTGGTCGCCGGCCGCGGCGATGCTGGCCGATCTTGGCGCGCTGGTCGATCTTATCGAAGCGCCGGGCTGGGGACTGGACGACGCAATCCAGGGCTGGCATGGCCCGATGCTGCTGCACAACCTCGATCTCGACGTGAGCCTGGCAAACACCGACTATGTCAGCGATGAATGGGCCGGCCGGGCAAACGCGACGATCGGGCGGGCCGGCAGCCCGTGGTTCAGCCTGCATCTGGGGTTCTCGACTGAGCGCGTGTTGTTTGACGGCCACATGCTCCCGCGGTCGCGGCTGCTGGAGCGTGATGAGCTTCTCGCTCGAATCGTGGCGTCCGCGACCGCGGCGGTCGGACGCCTGGATGTGCCGCTGCTGCTCGAGAATCTCGACTACTGCCCCGAGGGCGCTTATGAGCACGTCTGCGATCCGGGGTTTATCAGTGAAGTGCTGGAGGCAACGGGCTGCGGGCTGCTGCTGGACATCGGGCATCTGGCTGTGTCGGCGAGCTGGCTGGGGAGCGAGCCTGAGACGATGCTGGCTGCGTTGCCGTTGAAGCGGATCGGCGAGGTGCATGTGAGTAGCCCGCGGCCGATTGTCGGGGAAGGGAATACCCGGCGGCTCGACGATGTTCACGAAGTGATGACGGAACGCGAGGTGCGGCTGCTCCATTTCGTGCTTGAACGAAGCACGCCGGGCGCAGTGGTGCTAGAGTATCGACGCGACGCTGGCGAGCTCGATCGACAGCTTCGGCTGTTGCGACAGATTCTCGACAGGGGATAGGCAGCGGTTTATCATCACAGGGGTTTCGGAACGGTATATACTTCGTTGTATCCACAGTGCTATGGGGCGCTGATTCCATGGGAGGTATATCCATGTCGATAATGACCATTACGGATGAGGCTGTCGAGCAGCTGCGCGATTTCCTGTCCGAACAGGGAACACCGAATCATGCGCTGCGCGTGTTCGTCGCGCCGGGCGGCTGCTCGGGATTGCAATACGGGATGTCGATCGAGGAGGCCGCTGACGACGGCGATACCGTGATCGAAGCCAAGGGCGTCAAGCTGGTGATCGATGAGTTCTCGGCGATGTATGTCGGCGGGGCGGAGATCGATTTCGTCAACAGCCTGATGGGTGGCGGCTTCACGGTTCGCAACCCGAACGCGGTGGCGTCGTGCGCCTGCGGGCATTCCTTTGACACCGGGATGGACGCCGGCACGTCACAGGGCTGCGGCTGCGGCCACTAGAGTCGACCGATTGAGCAACACGCTGGGATGAGGGCGCACGGCGCCTTCGCCCCAGCGTGTTTTCGTTTGGGTACGATCAGACGTCGTAAAAGCGATGCCGGAGGTCTGCAAGCGTGTGCCAGTCAAAGTCGGCGGCAGGCTCGTAGAACATCCCGAGTGCATCGCGCTCGGCGGTGTCCAGCGGAGCTAGCCGACGGTTGGCCGGCGCCATCAGAAAGGTGTTGCCGTCGTCGTCGGCGACGATGATGTCCCGCGATGAAAAGCAGCCAGTGCTGATCGCAGCGACGCGGTAGCGATGTGCGTGTGCCCGGCCGGGCGGATGTGGCTGGTGTAGCCCGGCTCGGAAGGGCCTGCGGCGTCGATGACGTGAGGCTCCCATCACTGTTCCCTTCAATTGGCCCGGTCTCCGCGGAGCCGCAACCCAGGCGGCTACGATCCCTCGGTTGGCGTTTTGCACGTCTCGGGCCACGGTTGAGCGATTCCGGTCGACGCGGAACCATGTCGGGCGGGCGTTGTTATACTTTTGACGGCTTAGAGTTAACTCGGGGGGATGGCGGAATCGGCAGACGCGCGTGCCTTAGGAGCACGTACCGCAAGGTGTGAGGGTTCGAGTCCCTCTTCCCCCACGAGAGACCCACGGTTTCCAGACTTTTCAAGGACGAACGATGCAGGATTCAGACACAACGGTTCCAGAAGACCATCCGGAGCAGACCGCCGCGAACGATAACGCTGCCGTCGCAGCGCCACCGCTGCCGCGAAGCCGATTTGGGTCGTTCGTCGTGCCGTTGGTCGCGTTAATCCTGGTCGGATCACTGCTTGGGCTGTTGGCCTATGCGTTGCTCGCGCCGGAGGGCGCGCGCGTGCGACAGGGTGGCCGGGTGAACTCATCGGGAGCGCTCGTTCTCGAGAAAGGCAAGATCGCTGGCGACTTCACGCTCAAGACGTTCGATGGCCAGGAATTCCGGCTGTCGGACCAGCGTGGGAAGATCGTGCTGGTGAACTTCTGGGCATCCTGGTGTGGGCCGTGCCGCCAGGAGATGCCGCTGTTGACGACGGCGCGCGGCGCCCTGGGTGATGATGTGGTGATGGTTGGCGTCAACGTGTGGGATACCGACGCGGACGCGCGAACCTTTCTGGACACGTATGAGGTGAACTACCCAACCGGACCCGATAGCGGCGAGAAAATCGCCGTCGATTATGGGGTGAGCGGGGTGCCGGAGACATTCGTGGTGGATGCCGAGGGCAACATGGTGGCGCATCTTCCAGGGGCGGTGACGAGCATACGGCAGCTCCAGGATATGGTCGACGAGGCAAGGAAGTAGCAGTGTCCTCGGTCGGGTTGCTGACAGCATTCGGCGCGGGGTTCGTGTCGTTCCTATCCCCGTGCGTCGCCCCATTGCTACCCGGGTACCTGTCGCTGATCACGAGCTCAGCTGCCGGCCGGCATGGCGCATCGCTGCCGCCACGTGTGCAGGCAATCTGGCCTAGCCTGGCGTTCGTCTTCGGCTTCTCGCTGGTGTTCATCGCGCTGGGGGCGTCGGCCTCGGTGTTTGGCGATCTGCTGGATCAGTACCGACAGCCGTTGGCGCGGTTCTCCGGGGGAGTGATGATCCTGATGGGGATCGTTATTCTCTGGGGGTTTCGGACGCCGTTCTTGATGCGCGAGCGTCGAGTGGATTTTCAGCCGCGCACCTTCTCGCCGAGCGAGGTGTTGTTGCTGGGGATGGCGTTCGGGCTCGGCTGGACCCCGTGCTTCGGGCCGATTCTGGCCTCCATCCTCGTCTACTCGAGCACAGCGGATACGGTGCGGTACGGAACGCTCCTTCTGACAGCGTATTCGCTGGGTCTGGGCATACCGTTTCTGATGGTCGGCGCGGGAGTTGGGCAAATCCGCAGCGTGATCACCTGGGGCACGCGCCACGCCGCGCTGATTACCTCGTTGAGCGGGGTCACGATGATCGTGGTCGGGGTGTTGCTCGTCAGCGGACAGATGTTCCGGCTGGCGATCCTTGGGCAGCGGTTCCTGTCCGGCATTCCGGGGTTGCCGGGATGACGAGGAAGTGAGCGCAAGCGAGGCGTTCTTGTTGTTGCTGCGGCTCGCACACGCGTTCGCCGCCGCGGTCTGGCTCGGAGGAGGGGTATACTACCTCGTGGCGATCCGGCCGGCGATGCGGCAGACCGAGGAGCCGCCGCGTGCATTCGTCGCAGCGGCGCAGGCACTCTATGGCGATTGGGCGCGGGTGACGACGGTTGTCATGCTCGCGACAGGTGTGATCCTGACGTTCGATCGGCTATCGAACGCGGGCGGTGGTCTGACATATGCAGGAGTCCTGGCTGCGAAGATCGTCGCCGCTCTGGTGGCTTTCTGGCTAGCGGGACTACGGCCCAGACGCCGCGCACGCACCGATGCGCCGAGACGACGATCGCGGCCGGAGCTGATACTCACGCTCGGCGCCCTCGCATTCGGACTGGGCGTCGTTCTTGCGAGTGTCTACGGCAAGGGACTGGTCTGAACACGAGATGGGGATAGGTTGATGGCCTCGACGACTGCCATGACGCCGCTGCGGCGGCGGAACCCGTGGTTGAACCCGAAGCTGCTCATTGTTGCGGGCGTGATTGTCGCCTCGGTGGGGTTCCTTGTCTTCAACGCGATGGGTTCGTCCATGGCGTACTTCAAGACCGTTGGCGAGATGGAAGCGTCTGGCAAGTCGACATCCGGCGATCAGATGCGTGTTGGCGGCACTGTGCTTGCCGGATCAATCCAGCGCGACGTGGCCACCAACGAGTTGCGCTTCACGATGACCGACGGGGTAAACACACTCCCAGTGGTCTACACCGGGGTGGTTCCTGATATCTTCTCCGAACACGTCGAGGTGGTCGTCGAGGGCAAGGTCGGGTCCGACGGGACGATGCACGCTTCGACATTGTTGACGAAGTGCCCCTCGCGCTTCGAGTCGGCGACCCAGACAACAGGGTAGCCCAGCCTCCGACAGAAGGGATCCGCGCCGATGGCTCAACTGGCGCATGGCGCACTGCTGCTGGCGCTCGTGACAGCATTCTTTGGTATTGGGGCAGCAGTCTTTGGCGAGCGACGGCGAATTCCGGAACTGTCGCTTTCGGCGGTTCGGGCTGTTGTTGGCGTCACATTTCTGCTACTGGTCGCCGACGCGATCCTTCTGACAGCGTTCATCACGCACGATTTCAGCTTCGCCTATGTGTCGTCGCGGTCGAGCAGTGATATGCCGTTGCGATATGTGGTGACCGCGTTCTACGGTGGTCAGGAGGGGAGCCTCCTGTTCTGGACGACAATGGCGTCGATCCTGGCGTCGATTGCGTTCGTCCGCAATCGGGCGCGTTTCCCACGGCTCGTGCCGCACGCGGCGGCAACATTCCTGGCGCTCTCGAGCTTCTTCCTGCTCATGCTGACGATGGTCCGCTCTCCATTCGAGATCAACGCGATCGTCCCGGCGCAAGGCCAGGGGCTGAACCCGCTGTTGCGCGATCCCGGGATGTTGATCCACCCGCCGATGCTGCTTTCGGGATTTGCCAGCTTCTCAGTCCCGTTCTCGATCGCGATCGGGGCGCTGATCTCCGGGCGGATGACCCGCGAATGGCTGGGATTTGTCCGGACGTGGGCGTTGGTGGCGTGGGCGATCCTCGGTACGGGGATCTTTCTCGGCGGCTGGTGGGCGTATCACGTGCTGGGTTGGGGCGGATACTGGGGCTGGGATCCGGTCGAGAACGTCTCGTTGCTGCCGTGGTTGACGGGGACGGCGTTCATCCACTCGGTGATCGTCCAGGAGCGTCGCGGGATGCTCAAGGTCTGGAACATGGGGCTGCTGCTGGCGAGCTACGTGCTGGCGATCTTCGGCACGTTCGTGGTCCGGAGTGGCCTGATCCAGTCGGTCCATACGTTTGCGGTATCGTCGATCGGTCCTTTCTTCCTCGGCTACCTGACGCTGGTGACGGTGGTCGCGATCGGGCTGATGATCTATCGCATGCCGATGCTGCAATCGGAGAACACGTTCGACGCGGTGTTGTCGCGAGAGACCGGGTTCCTGCTGAATAACCTCGTCTTCGCGGGGATTGCGTTCGCGACATTCTGGGGGACGATCTACCCGATCGTGTCCGAGGCGGCAACTGGATCGCAACTGACCGTCGGGCCTCCGTTCTACCGGCAGGTGAACGGCCCGTTATTCGCAGTCATGCTGGTCCTGATGGGTATTGGCCCGCTTCTCGCCTGGCGTAAGACGACACTGGGCGCGCTACGCCGGGCGGCGACAGTGCCGATGGCGCTGGCGCTCCTGACCATCGTTGCATTGTTGTTCCTGTTCGGACAGCCGCCTGCCGCGATCGGTGTCGCTGCCGCGGTGTTCGCGATCGGCGCGGTTGGAGTCGAATACTGGCGCGGCGCTGCGGCCCGACGGCAAAGCACGCGAGAGTCGCTGCCGGCGGCCGTGGTGGGGGTAACGAAACGCAACCCGCGGCGATACGGCGGGTATATCGTGCATCTCGGCGTCGCGGTCATCGCGATCGGCATTATCGGGACGCAGTTCTTCCAGAGTGAGCGACAGGTGATGCTGAACCCGGGTGAGTCGGTGCAGGTGGCCGAGTACACTCTCACCTTCAACGGGCTGGAGCGGAGCCGGATCGTCGATGCCGACGTGTACACGGCGAATATCGACGTGAGCTCGGGTGGACGCGATCATGGTGTTATCCACGCGAAGCGGTTCTTCTTCGATGGATTCGAGCAGCAGCCGACGACGCGGGTCGCCGTAAAGACGACCGGCTTCGACGATGTATACGTCATGCTGACGGAGTGGAATGACGGTGGCGCGGCGGGCCTGCATATCTTCATCAATCCGCTGGTTCCATGGGTCTGGGTTGGCGGGCTGATCTACATGATGGGGATGCTGATTGTGTTCTGGCCGGCCCCGGTTCCGCGTCGTGTCGCGATTACCGCGCCAGCGCGAGGGAAGGCGACCGGTGAGGCGACAGCATAGGGTGGTCGTTGCGCTCGCGGTGGCGCTGCTGGTCATTCTCTCGTCGGCGTCGATCGCTGGCGCTGAAGACATCTACTCGCAGCGGACAATCCGGCTGGCGCGCGAGATCCACTGCCCGATCTGTGTCGGCGAGTCGATTGCCGATAGCCAGACCGAGCTTGCTCGGCAGATGCGCGGGATCATCGAGGAGAAGGTTCAGGCGGGAGAGACCGACCAGCAGATCAAGGACTACTTCGTCGCCCGCTACGGAGAATCCATTCTGTTCGACCCACCGAAATCAGGGTTCCGGCTGGGGCTCTGGTGGATGCCGCTGGTGGCGGTGGCGCTTGGCGCGGTGGTCGTGGCGACGTTCATCCGCGAGCGAACGCGGGCGCCGCGACCGATCACGCCGGTAGTGAGCGCGGAGGACGAAGAGTTGGAGACAATCGCGCGCGAGGCGCTCGGCAATCCGAGTCGGGCGCCGGGGGACGAGGCAAACGGATGACGCTCGCGCTCATTGGGACGGTGTTGCTGGGGGTTCTGGTATTCGCCTTCGTTCTTGAGCCCGTGTTGTTGGCGAAGCCGGACGAGATCGTCGTCGACGCTATTCCTCTCCCTGATATCGGGAGCGATGAGGCTGAGGACGCTTTCGGGCCAGACCCGGATGATCCGCTGGACGAGACAGAGGTTGTTGTCGAAGGTCGGGCTGCGTCGGGACGAATCGCTGACAGACCGGCCGGCGACGCAGCGTGAGCATCGCGCCCGCGCCACTGGACGCGCAACGAGTTTCGAAACGATACGGTCGAGCTGTTGTGCTCCGCGATGTAAGCCTGCAGATCGCTCAGGGTGAATGCGTGGCGTTGCTGGGCGCCAACGGGGCGGGCAAGACAACGCTCCTCAGGACGATGGCGACACTCTCCCGGCCGACGCGGGGCACGGTCTTCGCCTTTGGGGTGGATGCATGGCAGGAACGACAGGCTGTGAGATCCCGACTGGGGGTCGTCGCTCATCAGCCGTGGCTCTACCCGGAGCTGACCTGTCGGGAGAATCTGCGCTTTTTCGGGACGATGTTTCAGCTCGAGAGACTCGAGGAACGTGTCGAGGCGACCCTGGAACATGTCGGCCTCGGCGCGCGCCTGGATGATGCCGCAGGAACACTATCGCGGGGCCTGCTTCAGCGATTGAATCTGGCGCGGGCCGTGCTCCATGAACCAGATGTGTTGCTGTTCGATGAGCCGGACACCGGGCTCGATGCGGCAGGCCGCGAGGTGCTGGCACGGATGGTCGATGAGCATGTGCGGGCCGGCGGAAGCGCCGTGGTGACGACGCACGCACTCGATCTGGCACTGGATCTCGCGACACGTGTGGTGGTGGTCTCCGCTGGCTCAATCGTCGTCGACGCGAATCGGACGGATGTGACGCGGGGGGATGTGGAGGCAGCGATCGCCGGGGTGGGCGGCTAGGCGATGCGACGGGTCGGGGCGCTGGTCTGGAAGGACCTGGTGGTCGAAGCGCGAGGACGAGAGTTCCTCGGGGCGATGCTGGTGTTTGCCCTGATTACGATTGTGACGTTGAACTTCGCGTTCGACCTGACCGGAGCTGGACGCGAGGCGAGCGGGGCCGGCGGGCTCTGGATCGCCTATCTGTTTGCCGGGATGCTTGGGCTGGGGCGCTCGCTGGCGGTCGAGCGCGACCGTGGAACGCTGGAGGGGCTGATGCTCTGCCCGGTGGACGGCGGGACGATCTTCCTGGGCAAACTGATCTCGAACCTGGTGTTTGTGCTGGCAGTGCAGCTGGTGTCGCTGCCGGTGTTCGCGGCGCTATATGACCTGCCGGCGCTGCGGCCGATGGTGGTGGCGATTGCGCTAATCGGAGCGATCGGGTTCTCCGGGTTGGGTACATTGTTCTCGGCGCTCGCGGCTGGGAGCCGCTCGCGAGAGATTCTGATGCCGCTGTTGCTCTTTCCGCTGGCCATACCAGTGGTGATCGGTTGTGTGAGGGCGACGACGCTGGTGTTCGAAGGGAACCTCGGTGACGCCTGGCCGTGGTTTAATCTCCTTGCGGCGTTCGATGCGATCTTCGTCGCTATCGCGTACGTCGTCTTCGACCTTGTCCTCGAGGAATGATCTATTGTGAGTGAATCAAGAGCTGGTCAAACCGCGCGCGCCCGAAAGTCGGACCTGAAGGTCCAGGCACTCGGGGCGGTCACTGTCGCGGTGCTGACGATTGGCATTTTCATGGCGTTTGTCTACGCTCCGATGGACTCGGTGCAGGGGCAGGCGCAACGCATCTTCTACGTCCACGTGCCGATGGCCTGGCTGTCGTACCTGGCGTTCGGGGTGATCTTCGTTGGCAGCGTCGGGTATCTCTGGAAGCGGAATATGCGCTGGGATCGGCTGGCACGATCTGGGGCCGAGTTGGGATTCCTGTTCACAACGCTGGTGCTGATCACCGGGTCGTTGTGGGGCCGGCCGATCTGGAACACGTTCTGGACATGGGACGCGCGGCTGACGACGACACTGATCCTGTGGTTTATCTATCTGGGCTACTTCATGATCCGGTCGTACGCGGCTGACGCGGAGCGAGGCGCGCGCTACGCAGCCGTGCTGGGGATTATTGGCGCGGTGGATGTGCCGATCATCCACCTCTCGGTGCAATGGTGGCGGACGCTCCACCCGCAGCCTGTCGTGCTGAATACTGGTGGGCCGAATCTGCCGAACGAGATGCTCTGGACGTTACTGGTCTGCTTCACGGGGTTCACGCTGCTATTCGTCTACCTGCTGATTCAGAAGATCCGGATCGAAGTTGTTCGGGACAGGCTGGCCGATCGCGAGATGGACGCACTGCTGGCGCCACAGCCGGCGGCGCTCGCGCGGGCCGGCGACGTATCCGGCGGCTCGGAGGCATAGGAACGATGGACAATAACCTGGGTTACCTGTTCGCTGCGTTCGGCATCACCTGGCTGGCGATCGCCGTGTACCTCCTGTATCTGGGACAACAGGTGAGGGCGCTGCGCGACGAAGTTGAGTCGCTGGACGACGAGCGGTAGCATGTCTGCCTGCAACATCACCAAGCGTGGGTGAGGCCAGTCGGTGCTCAGGCATCAGGCGGCTCGCACATCCATACGCCGATCCGTCGAAACTGATATCCGTCCAGAACTCCCACCCGAAGCAGTTTGACCCACTGCTGGTTTTTGCCGATGATGCCTTGTGGTTGGCCGAACTCCCAACTCAGCCGACTGCCCACCCCGTGCCGTATCCATATGCTCCGAAAGGACCTGGGAAGTACCAGATCCACGACGAACCTCCGTAGCCCGCATGTTCATACAATCGAGCCCAGATGGATGCTGCGCAGGTTGCCGACATCTTATCCTTCGCAGACCGAACGTCCTGTCGTCTCAACCGAGTGGCGGCAGCGGCTCCATTTGCGGCGTACGGGTTTCAGCATCCATTCCGCAATAGACACCCTGTGCGTTGCCAGTCATCACCGGAGTACGCATCGGTGTCGGGGACAGGAAAGCATATCCGTAGCGGCTGTGATAGCGCCCCGCCTGATGTCATCCTCCGCCCAGAGTGCGCACGCGTATCGAGGAGCCTCTCCCGCCTTTCGACCACAGTGGTGCGGGGGAGATCGTTCGCGTGCGCACCCGGTAGTCAGTCGCAGCAAATGTGTCTTTTGGCAAAGCTAATCACGTGTGCGGTCATCCTCTGCCCGGCGGACACTAGGCAAGCGGAGGATCTCATCCGGCTGGCCGTGATAGAAAACAGGCGAGACTCGTCGCTGCGGCCCGGAACGACAGGACACAGGAACGGATGCCGATGCCACTTCCAGTGCGGGCCGCAACGCAGGATGACACGAGACTGGGCAGGCTGTCACTCGATACAGCTTCTGGGTTGATGCATTGGGGATGACCAGTAGGTGGCTGTGCCGCTTCGTCGGTTCGTTGGGTCAGACGGAAGCCTCTCGGATCGCGCGCCAGATCTTCTCGGCGGTGAACGGCATGTCGAGCGCGGTGACGCCGAGGGGGAGGAGCGCGTCGAGGACGGCGTTGGCGATGGCCGGCGGGGAGCCGGTGGTGCCGGCCTCTCCGACGCCCTTGACGCCGTGCGGAGTGCCGGGGCTTGGCGTGGTGGTGTGATCGAGCTCGAAGTTCGGCAGCTGATCGGCGTGCGGGACGGCGTAGTCCATCAGCGAACCAGTGATGAGCTGGCCATCGGCGTCGAAGACGACCTCTTCCCAGAGGGCCTGGCCGAAACCCTGGGCAAGCCCGCCGATGACCTGGGCTTCGACCATCAGTGGATTGACGACGTTGCCACAATCGTCGACCCCGATAAAGCGCTCGACGGTGGGACGTCCAGTGTCGCGGTCGATGCGAACGACGGCGATGTGGACGCCAAATGGGAACTGGTTGTTCTCAGCCAGGTAGAAGGCGTTCTCGTCAAGCCCTGGCTCAACGCCGACCGGCAGGTTGCCGGGGTTGTAGGCAGCGGAGGCGAGGCGCTTGAAGGGGACGTTGCGATCGGGCGCGCCGGACACGCTGGCGACGCCGGCCCGGTACGTAACGTCGTCAGGCGCAACTTCGAGCAAGCCGGCGGCGATACGTCGCAACTTGTCGACGATCTTGCGGCTGGCGACGACGGCGGCCGCGCCGCCGAGCGTGAGGCTGCGGGAGCCGAACGTGCCGATGCCTTGCGGGGTGGTGTCGGTGTCGCCGTGTCGGGTGCTTACCTGCTCTATCGAGACGCCGAGCTCGTCGGCGACAAGCTGGGCGATGCCGACGTCGGTGCCCTGGCCGTGTGGCGAGACGCCGACAGCAACGGTCACCGCGCCGGATGGCGCGACGCGGACCTCGGCGCTGTCCCAGCCGCCGCCAGACGGCTCGACGAAGACGGCAACACCGATACCCGCGATCTCGCCGGCGGCGCGCCTGCGCTCAATGTCCTGGCGAGCGATGGGGTAGTCAAGCCGGGCGAGCGCGACGTCGAGGGCGTGCGCGTAATCTCCGGAGTCGTAGACCGTGCCTGTGGCTGCGCGGTATGGGAAGGCATTGGCCGGGATGAAATTCCGGCGGCGTAACTCCAGTGACTCGATGCCAGTGACGCGAGCGATCTCGTCGATCAGCCGCTCGATCATGTAGGCCGCCTCGGGACGGCCGGCGCCGCGATATGGTCCAGTCGGGGTGGTATTCGTCATCACGCCATAGACGTCGGTGACCAGGTTCGGGATGCGATACGCGCCGCTCGACATCATCAGCGTTCGCTGGCCGTGCGTCGACGCATTGTGAGCGCCGCAGTTAACGAGAACGCGGACACGGAGGCCGATGATCGCGCCATCGCGCGCGACTGCTGCCTCGAGCTCCTGGACCTGATCGCGGCCCTGGTTGGCGATGTGGAAATACTCGCCGCGGAGCTCAACCCACTTGACCGGCCGGCCGAGACGGTGGGCAACGGCGGAAGTGAAGAGATAGTCGGGGGCATGGCGACCCTTGGTGCCGAACGCGCCACCGACATCTGGCGCGATGACCCGGACGGCGTGCTCGGGCATGCCGAGAACGCTGGCGATCTGGGAGCGCAGGCCATGTGGGGTTTGTGTCGAGGCGTGGACGGTGAGCTTGTTCATCTGTGCGTCGGGTTCGGCGAGGATAGCCTTGGGCTCGACGTAGACGGATGCGACGCGCGGAACGACGAGCCGGAGAGGAACACGCCAGGCGGCGTCGGCCATCGCGACGTCGATATCGCCGGATCCGGCGTGGAGGTGGTAGGCGACGTTGGAATCCCAGGCTTCGTACAGGCGCGGCGCATCGGACACCATCGCGGCGGCAGGCGTCGTGACGACCGGTAGCTCGCGGTAGTTGACCTCGATGAGCTCGGCGGCATCGTGCGCGATTTCGGCGGATTCGGCGACGACTGCGGCGATCGCGTCGCCAGCGAAGAGGACCTTGTCGATAACCAGCGAGCGGCGCGCCATCGGACGGTTGGGCAAGAACTGCGGGTCGTGAATCGGGAGCGGCGCGAGCCAGTTGTCGACCTCGGCCCCGGTGATGACGGCAACGACTCCGGGGACAGCTGCGGCAGCAGCCGTGTCGATCGCCACAATCTCGGCGTGGGCGAAGGGAGAGCGGGCGAATGCGATGTGGAGGCATCCATCTGGCTGGACATCGTCGACGAACGACCCGTGGCCGGTGACGAGCTTGCGGTCTGCTTGCCGGCGCAGCGGCTGCCCAACGTAACGTCCGTCAGTCGTCGCGCCTGCCATCGCTGCCTCCTCGCGAGATAATCGTCGCGCCGCGTGGCGCGGATGGAGGTATTGTCCCCGAGGTCGGGGGTGTGGTCAACGTATTGCGCGCCAGAGGTCGATGATGCGCTGGTCACGATGGAACGCGAGCGGTGGGAGATCGTCGGGGTCGAAGGCGTGGATCTCGAGGCTCTCCCGTGAGTGCTGTGGCGTCTGACCGTTTGCGGTGGCGTGGAAGGCAGCGAGGACGACGGTCTCTCCTGCTTCGGAGAAAAGGCCGAGTGGCTGCACGTCGTCGACCCGAACAGCGGTCTCCTCGAAGACCTCGCGGCGTGCAGCATCCTCAATGGCCTCGCCACGGTCGACATAGCCGCCGGGGAGGGTCCACTTGCCGCGGGCGGGGTTGATCGCACGGCGATGCAGCAGGACGCGACCGTCGACCTCGACGACCACGACGGTGGCGAGCTTGGGGTCGGTGAAGAAGGTGAAGCCACAATTCGGGCAGACAGGGCGGAGACGGCCGTGGCGTTTGCGGTATTCCATCTCGGCAGCGCAGCGCTGGCAGTATCGCGGGGTGTCTGGAGCGCCGAGCGAGGCCCAGTCGAGCAGCAGGGTGGTGTGGTCCTCGGCGGTGTCAACGTCACGAGGCGCGGGCTGGCGGCTCCAGTCCACCTCGTGGACGCGGTTGTGGTGGGCGCGGAGAACGTCGCGCGCGCCGACGTCGCCGGACAAGGCCAACAAGTCCGGGAAGAGCGAGCGAGAGAGCAGGACGGGGTTGCCAGCGCCGTCGGCATACCGCGGCCGGACTGCTGAGTGCGTGGTCGGGTTGAAGTCTGCGGCCAGCTTCTCCAGAAGCCACGGCTGGACGAGCGGCTGATCGCCGAGCATCACGATCGCGGCGGAACAATCGCTCGGCAGCGCTGCGAGGCCGGCGTGAAGTGATGACGCCTGCCCCTTTGCGTAGGCGGCATTGACGACAACCTGGTAACCCTCGGTGTTGACTGTGGCGCGGATCTCCCCGGCCTTGTGGCCAAGGACGACGATGCGTGGACCGCGAGGCCAATGGCGGGCGACATCCAGTGTGCGTTCGAGCAACGGCTGACTGGAGACCAGCAGGAGCTGCTTTGGCTGCCCCAGCCGCGATGAGGTCCCGGCGGCCAGGACGATGATTGCGACCGGAGCGTCGGTCACGCGGTGGACTTTGCGCCGACCATGACATTTGTCTGGCGGGGGCTTTTGCCGTTTCGAACGGCAACAATCTCGGCCATGATGGCGAGAGCCACCTCTGCGGGCGACTTCGCGCCGATGTTGAGGCCGACCGGGCCGTAGATACGATCGAGCTGCTCGTCGGTGAAGCCGGCCAGCTTGAGGCGTTCGCGCCGCTCGGCGCTCGTCTTGCGGCTGCCCATCGCGCCAATGTAACCGACATCGCTTCGCAGCAGCGCCTCAAGCGCAGGGTCCTCGAACTTGGGGTCGTGCGCCAGACAGACGGCGGCGACACCGGGGTGGAGATTAAGCTGGGCAAGACCCTCATCGGGCCAGGCGTCGATCAGTCGGCCGGCATGCGCGAAGCGCTCCTCGGTGAGGAACTGGCTGCGAGCATCAATGATTGTTGTCTGGTAGCCGAGCGTATTCGCAAAGCTCACGAGTGGCATCGCGATGTGAACGCCGCCGATAATGACGAGATGAGGAGGAGGCAGGTGGGCCTCGACGAAGAGGCTGTTGCCGTTCTGCTCTGCTTGCGTCGTGCCGCCGTCGCGGACGATCGCTCGGATGCGGTCACGGATGTCAGAAGTGTCGGCTGCGCCGAGAGAGCCGATCCATCGGTCGGGGTGGATGTAGAGGAGCTGATTCCCGAGCGCCGGGCCGGCCACGATGGTCGCCATGACTGCGGGGGTATCGGACTGGATCGCTTGCTCAAGCTGCTCGAAGGTTTCGAGATTCATGGGCTAGCCCCTCGTCTCGAGCGGCTCGACGAACACGTCGATCTCACCGCCGCAGGAAAGGCCGACTTCCCAGCCCATCTCGTCGGAGATGCCGAAGTGGACGAGCTGTGGCGTGCCAGATTCGAGGACCTCCATCGCCGTTTGAATGACGGCGCCCTCAACGCAGCCGCCGCTGACGGAGCCCTGCATCCGACCGGAGCGAGTGACGATGAGCTTGGCGCCGACGGGACGGGGTGTCGAGCCGGCCGCGCCCACGACGGTCGCCAGAGCGATCTGCTCCCCCTCGCGGGTCCATTCATCGATATATTCCAGGACATCGCGCATGATAGTGCTCCCCTCGGATCAGTCGCGTACACGCCTTCTGCATTGTATAGCGTCTGAGGGGATTCAAACATTCCCGACTGGCGAAGTCGGGAATCGAATCCTGGGGAGATGACACTGCCCCGGAGCCACAAACAGCTCCGGGGCGGCGAGAGGATCGAGAGAGCGTGAGCTAGCTGGCGACCTTGTCATAAAGGCGGCCGCCGAAGCGGACGAACCGGGTCGCGCCGTCATCGCCGATGATGAAGTCGGTGCGCATGCCGGCGGCAGCGCCCCCGGTGAAGATGCATTCCCGATCGCTGATCGGCTTCATCCACGACGCCGGCAGTTCCCGCTCTTCTGCGGACAGCGGGTTCACCTTTGTCTTGGCATTGATGCGGAACGAGTCGTTGTCTGGCGAGATAGTCATAACGGCCATCAGGCTCTCGTACACGCCGGCCATCGTTGCGATGTGGGCGTCGGTAAGCTCGATCGGCTCCGGCGTGGGGTCGGAGAGGCCGAGGTGCTGGCTCAGCGCCCAGTCGCCGATGGCTGCATTCACCGCCCAGCCGCTATCTCCGTCGGTCAGAGTGGCGACGGCGTAGCCTTTGGACGGGACGACGCTAAGTCGAGCCTGGAAGCCGTTGGTCGTGCCGCCGTGGCCGATGACGCGGACGCCGTCCAGGTCTTTGATGTCCCAGCCGATGCCCCAGGACTGGGTGAAGTTCGCGGCTTTGACCTGAATCTCCTGCATGGCGTGGATAGCGTCTGCCGGGATGATCTGATCGTCGCCGACTTTGCCGTCGTCCATGTGGAATCTGGCGAAGCCGAGCAAGTCGCTAACGGTCGAGATGATCCCGCCGGCCGGGTTGACGGCACGCGGAAGCGCGTAGCCTCGGGATATAGCGATCTCGTCGGACCCTGGCTCGGTCTCGACGTGGCCGACAGCAACCGGATAGACAATCGCCTGGGCGGCGAAGAAGAACGAGTGGTCGAGGCCGAGCGGCTGGAAGATCTGCTCGTGCATCGCCTGCTCGAACGGGACGCCGAGGATCTTCTCAACGACAGCGCCAGCGAGGTTGAAGCCGCTGTTGCAATAGCTCCAGAGTTCCCCGGGGGCGGTGAGCTGACGAAGCGTGCCGTACTTGGCAATCGCCTTCGAAAGGGCATCGTCGCCGACGCCGAAGTCCTCGAAGAAGTCGCCGAAGATACCGCTGGTGTGGGTGAGCAGATGACGGAGGGTGATCGTCTCCAGCGCCGTGGCGTCCTCGAGCTCGAGCTCGGGCAGGTATTCGCGAACCGGCGTGTCGAGGTCCAGCTTGCCTTCTCCGACCAACCGCATGACGAGGGTGGTGGTAAAGACCTTTGAGATCGAGCCGATCTGGAGCAGATGGTCGGCGGTCATCTGCTGCTGGGTCTCGATATTGGCAAGGCCGAAGCCGTGCGTCTCGATCTGGCCGTCGCGCAGAATGCCGACTGCAACGCCCGGGACATTCCAGTGCGCCAGCAGATCGTTGGCCAGCGGAGCCAGACCCGTGTAGGCGGCCCAGTCCAGCGGCTGTTTCTCGGGTTTGTTCTCAGTTGCCATGCAATCCCTTTCCGTAATTGGTGTCTGGTGGTCCGCACCAGTCTGCGGACTTCCGTTGTGGCCGGTAACGTGGCCCGCCACAACAGTCAGCGATCACTCTGCGGGTCGAATGCATCGCGTAGACCATCGCCGAGCAGGTTGAACCCCAGAACGGTGACGGCGATGAAGATACCGGGGAATGTCGTGATCCACCACTGGTCGCGCAGGAAGTCGCGACCCTGACTGAGCATCGCTCCCCATTCGGGCGTTGGCGGCTGTGCGCCGAGGCCGATAAACGAGAGCGCCGCCGCCGACAGGATCGCGCCCGCGATGCCGAGCGAGGCGAGGACGATCAGTGAGGAAGTGACGTTCGGAAAGATGTGTTTGGCAAGAAGACGAACGTCGCCTGCGCCGCTTGCCCGCGCGGCCTCGACATACTCGTGCTCTTTGGCGGCGAGCACCTGTGCCCGAACTAGCCGGGCGTAGGACGGGATCGAGCCGATGCCGACCGCGATCATCACGTTCTGGATACCGTTTCCGAGCACGGCAACGATCGCCAGCGCGAGGAGCAGGCCGGGAAAGGCGAGCATGATCTCGATCAGCCGCTGGCTGAGCATGTCGAACCAGCCGCCGTAGTAGCCCGCGATCAGGCCGACAACGGTGCCGACGACCATCGCGATGCCGACCGCGATAATGCCAACCTGAAGCGAGATCCGGGCACCGAAGACGATACGGCTGAGGATATCGCGCCCGAACTCATCGGTTCCGAACCAGTGCGCGCTGCTCGGCGGCAGAAACTGATCGAGAAGGTTCTGCTTGGTCGGGCTGGCCGGCGCGAGGATCGGCGCGAGCAGCGCCATGAGAATGAGAAGGCCGACGATCGCCAGTCCAACCATTGCCTGACGGGACTCGCGTATCCGACCCAGGATGATCTGTCGGGGTGAGCGCGCCAGTCGTGGGTCTTTCAGCGTCGTGTCAGTGCTTTGCACCACTGCGTTGGTGGCATCAGCCATGGTTGCCTGCTTTCCTCTTTCGTTGGCCATGACTAACTGTTCCGAACGCGCGGATCGAACACGCTGTAGAGCATGTCGACGGCGAGGTTGACCAGCACGTAGATCACCGCGACGAGGAGGACAATGCCCTGGATAAGCGGGAAGTCGCGGGTAGCGAGCGCCTGGACTGCCAACATGCCGATGCCGGGGTAGGCGAAGACGGACTCGATGATGAACGCGCCGCTGAGCAGACCGCCGATCTGGAGGCCGAGAATAGTAATGATCGGGACGAGGGCGTTGCGGAAGGCGTGGCCCATGATGACCCGCCACTCGCGCAAGCCCTTGGCGCGGGCAGTCCGGACATAATCCTGATTGAGCACGTCGAGCATCGCCGAGCGCGTCATGCGGGCCAGGATCGCCGAGGCGAGCACCCCGAGCGTGATCGTTGGTAGCACGAGATGTTTCCAGGTTTCCGCGCCGGCCACCGGGAACCACCCGAGCTTCACCGAGAAGAGCATCATGATCATGAGTCCGAGCCAGAAGCCGGGAATCGAGACGCCGATGATCGCAACCACCATGCTGACGAAGTCGATCCAGGTGTTCTTGAATGTTGCAGCGACGACGCCAGCGACGACGCCGATGAGTGTTGAGACAGCGAGGCTGGCGAGGGTGAGCTTGATCGTATTTGGCAGCCGGTTGCGAATTTCTTCCGAGACCGGGCGTTTGGTGCGGTACGACTTGCCCAGGTCGCCACGCAGGGCGTTACTGACGAACGATGCGTACTGGAGATAGACGGGTCTATCAAGACCCATGTCGTGGCGGATAGCCTTCTTCTGCTCCGGGCTCGGCGGGGCGAGGTTGGAGAACATCATGTCGATCGGGTCGCCCGGCACAAGGCGCACCATCGAGAAGACGAGGATGCTGACGCCCAGGAGCACTGGAATCGTTCCGAGGAGACGGACGAGGATGAACTTAGCCATCTGACCTTCCAGGGCGAAGAGGCCCGATCTCGCGCGAGACCGGGCCGCCTGCGATTCTCTTAGAGCTCCTGATACGCGTCCAGGTACGTCACAGCGCCCTGTGCGCCGAGGTGTACGCCCTTGATGCTGGCGCTGCGCACGGTCCACACCGTCACTGCGCTCCAGAGTGACACAGCAGCGCAGTCGGCGAGGACGATCTTCATCGCCTCGAGGTAGGCTGCCGCGCGCTCATCCATGTCGGAGGTGCTGCGGCCAGCGACGACGGCCTTGGCGTAATCGGGGTTGTACTTCTGGTACAGACCGAACTGCCCGTCGCCATCCGTCATCATGAACAGGAGATCTGACTCCGACCAGCCCCAGCCCATCAGATCCATCGCGGAGCTGTTCTCCTTGAGGCGGGCGAGAAGGGTGGCAACCTCCATCGTCTCGAGCTTGGCGCTGATGCCAACCTCGCCGAGCTGCCCCTGAATCACCTGGGCAATGCGTTCCTGCGTCGTCGCGTTCCAGGTCCAGAAGACGAACTCAAGCTTCTTGCCGTCCTTCTGACGGACATCTCCGCTCTTCGTCCAGCCGGCCTCATCGAGAAGGTCGTTGGCCTTCTTGGGGTCGTAGTGATAGCCGAACTTCTCGAGGTCGGGCGTATAGCCCCAGTTACCGGTCGGCATAACCCCGTAGTTGCGGACGGCAGTGCCCTGGAGAATTCGTTCGATGATCGTGTCGGCGTCGATGGCATAGGCAACTGCCTGGCGGACCTTCAGGTCATCGAAGGGGGCCATGTAGCTGAGCTTACCGTCGGTCTCGACCAGAGAGAATTCAAGGAACGAGATTGACGTGGACTGATCGGGCTTCAACAGGGTGTAGTCGCTCTTGCCGTCGAACCGGGCGATCTGCTGGGCCGGCGTCGCGAGGAGATTGATCTCGCCCGTCTCCATCGCGGCGACCTGCGTCTGCTCTTCGGGCATGTTACGGAAAACGAGCTGCTCGAGATACGGAGCGCCCTTGTTGTCGTTATAGCTGCGGACATTCACATAGTCTTCGTTGCGGGTCAACGTGATGCGCTCGCCGGGCACCCACTCCTTGAAGACGAACGGGCCGGACCCGACAGGGTTCTTGCCGAAGTCGTCTCCATGCTTCTCGACGCCGGCCGGCGACAGGATGCCGAAGTAAGCGATCGAGATGTTGCCAAGCAGCGGCGAGAACACTTTGTTGAGGTTCATCCGAACCGTGACCTCATCGACCGCATCGGTGCTCGCGATCGCGTCGACCCAGCTGGCGCTCGGGGCGGCAGTCTTGGGGTCAGTGACGCGGTCGAACGTGAACTTCACGGCCTCGGCATTGAGGGGCGTGCCGTCGTGGAACTTGAGATCCTTGCGAATCTTGAACGTGTAGCTGAGGCCATCCGCGGCGGCCTCGTAGCTCTCGGAGACGATCGGCTCGAACTCGAGGTTCATGTTGCGGCCGATCAGCGTGTCGTAAATCTGTGAGAAGACCTGGTGTGAGATTGCGGCGGTCGTGTGCTGCGGGTCCAGTGTGTCGGAGTCACCGGAGCGACCAAGGATCAGCTGGCCGCCGACCTTTGTGCGATCGACAGTCTCGGTGCTGCCAGTTCCGGCGTTGGTGGTCGGGCTGGATTCCGACCCGCCGGCAGCGGGGGTCTCAGCCGGAGCGACGGTGGCCCCGGCGCCTGGAGTCGCGCCGGTTCCGCCTGGAGCGGTCGTCGCGGTGGGGCTCGTGCTGGAGCTGCCGCCGCAGGCCGCGAGCAGCGGCGCGACCAATGCCATGCCGGCGCCAACGACGCCGAACCGCAGCAACGTGCGGCGCTTCACCTGGGTTCCAGGCTCGATCTGGGTATTGTTCGTGTCTGACATGTTCACTCCTCGTTTACCTCACGCGTCCCTCAAGATACAGATAGAGGCTGGCCGGCCTCGCGCTGTAGTTGCGTCTGCTTGTGACCCATCCTTTCCGGCTGGTTGCCGCGTTGCTCGGGGCTACCGCTTGTCTTCGAGAGCAGGGAATAGCGCGAACTGAAACTCAATCCGCAGGGGCGCGTCGTGGTCATCGGCAGCGATAAACTCGCGTTCGAGGACTCCGACACGTTCACGAAGCGCCATCGCCTGCTCCGGGGTTGTGCGGATTGTTCGTCGAGATACTCGTAGTAGATCGGGATGTTCCTTGACGGCCCCCGCATGCACCGATCGGCGGAGATTGCGGGCGGAGACTTCGATTGCGCCGGCGAGAAAATCTGCGCCCGCGCGGCGCTCGTCGGGCTCACCATCGATGTGAAGCAGGGATGGAAGCAGTCGGTAGTAGCGACCGCTCGCCCGGTAGTACTTGTGCTGGATGCCGGATTTCACGATCGCGCCAACGAGCTCAATCATGCCAGCGGCTTCGAGCTCGCCGACATGGTAGTAGAGAGTATTCGACTTGATATCGAGCAGGTCGCCGACTTCTTTGACAGTTCGCGGCGCGGGTATGAGGGTATTGATGATCTGCATTCGGAGCGGATTCGAGACGACGCGCAACTTTTCGATTGAGTCGATCACGTATTCATCGGCTGGTTCGAATGGCGTCAAATCCGCGTCCACCATCACCTTCGTCGTAGGGTTTGGAATGGTCAAATCCATTTGACGAAGTATAGGTATCCGGGTGGACGGTGTCAATGAGGCGGGCTACGTGGCTGCGCGCAACGGCCAGCATGAAATGCCACGCAGCATAGTGCGAGAGCCACTTGTTATTCACTGCCCAGGGGGCGCGCGAGCAACGAGGAATCTCCCCTTCTGTCCGCGACCATCGGTGGGGAGATCCTTCGGCCGCCGCCTCAGTGCTCCGACCAGCGTAAAGTGACTCGTTGACAACTACCCAGCCGCCCTGTCATGTGTCGCCCAGAGGGCACCCGGAGCGAAACATCCGTCCTCCCCGCTGCTGGGTGTATAGACGAGGGAAACGGATCCTTCACTGCCGGGTGCCCTCTGGACGTCGGATGACAGAGGAAGGGGTGGCGGCCGCAACCAACACCGACACTTTACGCTGGTCGGAACACTGAGTAGTCAACCGCACTGATTCTGTGATTCTCGCGGGTTCCCCGATTCTGTCATTCTGAGCGCAGCGAAGAATCCGTTCCTCCCCGTCGGCCGCGACCGAACGCAGGGAGATCCTTCGGCTGCGGCTCGGAATGACAACGAGCGGTGGTGGCGGTCGCACCACAGTGCAGGACACATCACGCTGGTCGGAACACTCAGGATAACAAGGGACAGGGAGGCTGCCGTCCTGAGGCTTTATGCCTGTCGATGCACGAAGACTGAGACTCGACGCCGCCGGAGGTCGCCCGGTTGATCGGCGCGCATAGCGGTTGTGGCGGCGTCGTGTCAGATCGCGTGGCGTTGGTCGGCAGGCAGCGTTTTGCGCGTCAGATAACCGGGTGGAGGAGGCCAGTTGAGACATCGTAGACGAAGCCGTTGACACGGATGTCGTCGCGAACCATCGGAGAGGATCGGATCGCTTCGACATCGGCGCGAACGGTTTCGTCGGGGTCGGTGATGGGCAGAAAGTCGATGTGCGAGACATCGGCGCCGAGATCCTGAAGGAGTTCGTCGCGCATGCGATCGTTCGTGATCTTGGTCATGCCACAGTCGGTGTGGTGAATGACGAGGAAATAGCGGGTGCCGAGCAGGCGATAGGACAGAACGAGCGAGCGAATGGCGTCATCGCTGGCTCGGCCTCCCGCGTTGCGGATGACATGGGCGTCGCCCTCCTGGAGGCCGAGGATCCGGTCGGGGTCGATTCGCGAGTCCATGCAGGTGAGAATGGCGAGCTGAAGGCGCGGAGTGCGAGGGAGCTTTCCCTCCCTGAATGTCTCGCCGTATCGCTCGTTCGCGTAGAGCAGGTGTTCCATCAGGGTCATCGTGCCGTCCTTTCGTTGTCACGGGAGAGGGCTCTGGCAGGAATCGCCAGGGCGACAACCAGCGTATTGTCACACCGCGACGAAGCGGCGGCCAGATGTATGACAACACGAGCCTGTGGCAGGAGATGAAAAACCGGGGCGACCAATTGGCCGCCCCGGTTAGTTGCGCGAGATCAGACCGACGCCATGCGTTGCTGGACGAACTCCAGCGGAGCCTGGCGGCGGACGGGCCGGTACTCGCCGATGTTGGACAGGTGCTCGGCGAGAAGCTCGAGACTCTCGAGGTTATGGACCGGCAGGAAGTCGTCGATGTACGGCAACGCCGCCTGCATGCCGCGAGTGAGCGGCTGATAGCGTGGCGAGCCGAGCAGAGGGTTGAGCCAGATCATCCGGTAGCACGAACGCTGCAGCCGCATCATCTCATTGCCAAGGAGTTGCGGATCTCCGCGATCCCAGCCATCGGAGATAATCAGGACGACTGCGCCATTGCGCAGGACGCGTCGCGCCCAATCCTGGTTGAAGCTCTCGATCGATTCGCCGATCCGGGTGCCACCAGCCCAGTCCTGGACTTCCTTGGACACTCTGGTGATCGCTTCGTCGATTGGTCGCTTCTTGAGAACGCGAGTGATCCGTGTGAGGCGAGTGCCGAAGACGAACGCCTCGACGCGGGCCATATCGTTCTCGATAGTGTGAATGAACTGCAGCAGCAGTCGAGAGTAGCGATCCATCGATCCGGAGATGTCGCAGATGACGACGAGGGAGCGCGGCTTCATCTTGACTTTGCGCTCGGAGATGCGTAGAGGCACGCCGGCCGTCTGTAGCGACTTGCGCATGGTGCGCCGGGCGTCGATGTAACGACCCTTTGGCGTCGCTACCTTGCGGCGCGACTTGCGCATGCCAATCTCCCACTTGAGGCGCTTCATCAGGATGCGAGCCTGCTCAAGCTCCTCGGTGGTGAATTCGGAGAAGTCCTTGGTGCGCAGCGCTTCGGAACCGCTGTAGGTGAGGACGGACTCGAGGTCGCTATCGTCGGCGTCGGCGAGGTCGCCGGCGTCCGATTCGTCATCGACGGCGAGACCCTCCATGCCTTCGCCGAACTCGGACTGGCCGGAGCCATCCTCGTTCTCGGCGTCGTCGAGCCCCTCGATCGGCTCCATCGAGTCGTCAGAGGGCTTGAAGATCTGCTGCTCCTGGTCGTTGGCTGGGCGTTTCGAGCGCCAGTAGGCGTCGAAGAGGACCGAGAACATTTCCCGATCCTCCCCCTTGGTGATGAGGCAGGCTTCCGCGGCATCCTTGAAGACTCGGCGGTTCTGGATGCCGATGTACTTCGTGGAGTTGACGAAGTCCATCACCTGCGATGGGGTGACCTTGATGCCGTTTGCCCTCAGAAGCCGGCCGAACCGAAGCGACCGGCGCAGCAATGTCTGCCCCGGCTCATACACCTGGCCGTGCTGGGCGGAGATCGTGCTAGCCATTGCTTGACGAAGCCGCAACCAGGTCGTCGAGCTTGTTCTTTCGAACCGACTGGACGTCCTCCTGATGCTTGAGGATCGCGCCGAGTGTCACGGAGGCGACCTCGGACGAGAGCTCGCGCTGGGAGAGCGCCATCAGGGCAGCGGCCCAGTCGAGCGTCTCCGCGACGCCCGGCAGCTTGTACAGATCGACCTGCCGCAGATCGTGGACGAAGTGCGAGATCTGGAGCGCCAGTCGATCGTTGATGCCCGGAACCTTCGAAGTGACGATCCGGTATTCCTTCTCGACCGTCGGGTAATCGACCCAGTGGTAGAGGCAGCGGCGCTTCAACGCGTCGTGCAGCTCGCGGGTGCGGTTGGACGTGATGATAACGATCGGTGGGTGCTCGGCAACCATCGTGCCAAGCTCCGGGACGGTGACCTGGAAGTCGGAGAGCAGTTCCAGAAGGAATGCCTCGAACTCTTCATCCGCCCGGTCGATTTCGTCGATCAGCAGGACCGGCGCCTTGCCACGGTGCTCGATGGCCTGCAACAGTGGGCGCTTGATCAGATAGTCCTCGCTGAAGATCTCGGCGATGGCGGCGTCGCGGCTCTCCTCGGAGGCTTCGGCGGCGCGGATGGCGAGCATCTGACGAGGATAGTTCCACTCGTAGACTGCGTGAGAGACGTCGAGCCCCTCGTAGCACTGGAGGCGGATGAGATCGGTCTGAAGAATCGCCGCGAGAACCTTGGCGATCTCGGTCTTGCCGACTCCGGCCTCGCCTTCGAGCAGCAGCGGCTTGGGCAGCCGGAGCGCAAGGAAGATTGCCGTGGACAGACTGGTGTCGGCGATGTACTTCTGAGACGCGAGCGCCTCCAGGACGTCTTCAACCGACTCCAGCGATGGGATTGACTGTGCTGTAACCTGCGACAACGAACGCTTCCTCACTCTCCCCGTTGAGCCGCGACCGGTATGCCGCTAAGCGGGCTGGCGCAGCTTGAACGGCCATCGACCATTACAACACGGAAGTATACCCCGATTCGCGAGCGTGACGGAGATTTCGCAGACGAAGTTCGGCCCGGAACGTCGATTTCGGCTGCTTTTGCGCGGCTGGATGACGGAGACGGCAGTGCCCGCCCCAATTCGGGGCGGGCACTGGCAAGGGGTTCGGCGCAATTAGCTGAGGCCGGCCGCACGCATGAGCGCGCGTTTCGCGTAGACCTGAGCGAGATGAGCGCGATACTCGGAGGAGGCGAAGTGGTCGCCGGCCCAATCCTGGTCGCCGACGTTCTTGACCGCCTGCTCGATTGCGGCGGCGTCGATCGCTCCCGATTTCAGCGCGTCTTCGACACCGGTCAGGCGGGTGGCCCTGTAGGTCGCGCCAGTGAGGGCAACCTTGACATCGTTACCGTTGATACTGGCCGCGACACCGCAGACGGCATAGCCCGAGGCTGGGTGAGCGAATTTCTCGTAGGCTGACGCGCCAGCTGCGGCAGGGAGCCTGATCTGGGTGAGAACCTCGTCGGGCTCGAGCGCGGTGGTGAGGATGTCGACGAAGAAGTCATCGGCGGAGATCTCGCGCTGGCCGTTCGGCCCCTGGGCGACGAAGGTCGCGCCGAGGACGAGGAGGGCGGCCGGCACATCAGCGGCCGGATCCGCATGCGCCGCCGCGCCGCCGATTGTGCCGCGGTTGCGGACCTGAACATCGCCTACGGATGAGACGGCGTCATAGAGGGCGGTGTAGGGCTTCATCGCGTCGTTATTGAGGAAGTCGTTGTAGGTGACACCCGCGCCGATTGTCGCGCTGCCGTTGACCGCGATATTTCTGAGCTCGGCGACACGGCCGATATCGACGAGCAGATCGGGCGAGGCGAGGCGGAGCTTCATCGCGGGGAGCAGCGAGTGCCCGCCCGAGAGGAGCTTCGCATCGGGGTTGTCCTTTAGCGCGTCGATCGCCTCCTGGACAGTGGATACGCGTTTGTAGTCGAACGCTCGTGGATACACAGTCGATCCCTCCCTTTCGTTACGCGTTGCTTGCTTCCTGCATTGCCGCCCAGACGCGCGGCGCAGTCAGTGGCATATCGACATGGTGGATGCCGAGCGGCGCGAGTGCGTCGCAAACGGCGTTGACGAATGCTGGTGTTGACGCGATGGTGCCGGCTTCGCCAGCGCCCTTGACACCAAGCTCGTTCACTGGCGTCGGCGTGACGGTGTGGTCGAGCTCGAACATCGGGAACTGCTGGGCGTGGGGCACGGCATATTCCATCAGCGTGCTGGTGATCAACTGGCCGTTGTCGTCGTAGACAGCGCCTTCGACCATTGCCTGGCCGAGGCCCTGGACGATGCCGCCCTGGAGTTGGCCGGCGACGACGAGTGGGTTGACAATGTTGCCGACATCATCGACCGCAACGTAGCGGATCAGCTCAGACTTTCCGGTGACGCGGTCGACCTCGACGACGGCGATATGTGTGCCGAACGGGAAGGTGCAGCTGGGTGGGTCGAAGTAGGTCGTCTCGTCGAAGAATGGCTCCATCCCGTCCGGCAGATTGACCGGAACCGCCGCCGCGGCGGCGAGCTCCTGGATGGTCTTCACCCGGTCTGGAGCGCCCTTGACCGAGGCTGTGCCATCGACGTACTCAATGTCGTCGATATCCACTTCGAGCAAATGTGCCGCGAGCCGACGGGCCTTGGCGACGATCTTGTTTGTTGAGCGGACGATCGCCTCGCCGCCAACGGCAAGCGAGCGACTGCCGTATGTGCCGTAACCGAACGGCGTCGCGAGGGTGTCGCCGAACTTGAGCTGGACATCCTCGATCGGGACGCCGAGCTTGTCGGCGGCGATCTGCGCGAAGGTCGTCTCGTGGCCCTGGCCATGCGGCATCGAGCCGGTAGTGACGACGACTTTGCCCGTCAGGTGGACCTTGATGTTGGCGCTCTCGAAGAGGCCGGCGCCCCAGCCCTCGGCGGCCATGTAGGCCGACGGCGCGATGCCACAGACTTCGACATAGGATGACAGGCCGATGCCGAGCTGTTTCGAGTCGCCGGACTGGCGGCGACGCTCTTGCTCGGCGCGGAGCTCGTGATAGCCAACCATGTCCAGCGCTTTGTCGAGCGCTGGCTCGTAGTTGCCGGTGTCGTAGGGCAGCATCCCGACGCCGCTATCGTATGGGAATTCGTCCGGAGGGATGAAGTTGCGACGGCGCACCTCGGCAGGGTCGATACCGGTTTCGTCGGACACGAGGTCCATCACGCGCTCGATAACATAGGCGGCCTCGGGCCGGCCGGCGCCACGATAGGCGTCGACCATCGCAGTGTTGGTAAAGACGCCCTTCACCTCGCAGTAGATCGCCGGGATCTTGTACACGCCCGAGAGCAGCCTGCCGTAGAGCGTCGTGGGGATGCCGCCGGATGCGGTCGACAGATATGCTCCCATATTCGCGAGGGTGTGAACGCGAAGAGCGGTGACCTTGCCGTCCTTTGTCGCGCCGACCTCGATGTTAGTGATGTGATCACGGCCCTGCGATGTCGCGACGTTGGCTTCGCTGCGGGTCTCGATCCACTTGATTGGCCGGTTGAGCTTGCGAGCCAGCCAGCCGGCGAGGACATACTCGGGGTACATGAAGATCTTGACCCCGAACCCACCGCCGAGATCCGGTGTGATAACGCGGATGTTCTGCTCCGGCACGCCGAGGATGAACGCGGCCATCACCAGCCGGTGAACATGTGGAGCCTGGCTGGAAAGCCAGAAGGTGAACTCCTCGGTTCCGGCCTGGTACTGTGCGATAGCAGCGCGGGTCTCCATCGGGACGCCGATGAGCCGTTGGTTGCGGATCTTCTGGTGAATGACGACCTCGGCGTCGCGAAGGCCCTGGTCGGTCTCGGTCTCTTTGCCGCAACTCCAGGTGAACACGATGTTGTTGGGTGCGTTTTCGTGGAGCTGCGGCGCGCCTGGCTGAACTGCCTTCTCGGCGTCTGACACGCCGGGGAGCTCCTCCAGATCGAGCTCGACTGCCTCGGCGGCGTCGCGCGCCTGCTGGACTGTCTCGGCAACGACAACGGCGAGCGAGTCGCCGACCCAATGAACCTCGCCCTTCGCGAGCGCATAGGGGGTGTTGATGTTGTTCTGCACCCCGGCTGCCTGCCAGGCGTAGGGCAGGGGCGGGAGCTCGATGTCTTCGCCCGTGAAGACGCCGACGACGCCGGGCATGCCGGCGGCGGCACTGGTATCGATGCCGAGAATGCGCGCGTGCGCGTAAGGGCTGCGGATGATCGCCGCATGGAGCATGTTGGGAAGGACGATGTCGTCCAGGTAGTTGCCACGACCGGTGATGAAGCGCGGGTCTTCCTTGCGCTTCATCGCCCTGCCGATATAGGGCTGCTTCCGTTCGGTTGCTGCCATGTTCGCCTCCACCCGAGTCTAGTCAGCGCTGCGAAACAAACAACCGGAAGACGAGGCGTCGACTAGTCGTCTCCGCCGGCCCGGCTCGCCATCTTGTTGGCGGCGTACTGGATCGACTTGACGATGTGCTGGTAGCCGGTGCAGCGGCAGATGTTACCGTCGATCGCATGGCGGATCTCCGCCTCAGATGGATTCGGGTTGCGCTGCAACAGGTCATAGGTCGACAGGATCATGCCCGGGGTGCAGAAGCCGCACTGGAGGCCATGCTCTTCCCAGAAACCTTCCTGGATGGGATGGAGCTCGCCGTCCTTCGCCAGCCCTTCGATCGTCATGACCTCAGCGCCGTCGGCCTGGGCAGCCAGAACGGTGCAGGATTTCACCGCGAGACCGTTCATGATGACGGTGCATGCGCCACACTGACTGGTGTCGCAACCGACATGAGTTCCGGTAAGGCCCAGGTCCTCGCGGATGAAATGGACCAGCAGCCGGCGTGGCTCGACGTCCGCTTGACGCTGCTGCCCATTGACCGTTATCGAGACCTGCTGCCTGGCAATCGCTTCGGTGGCCATCTTCCCTCCTTCAACGAGGAACGCTCGTGCCGTGTGCTACCACGGCCTCGGGGTCTCGCCATTGCATCTGGCATGGATGGGCAGTCTCGCAAGAACGCAACGTCGTTGATTCCGGCTCGATCGTGACCATGCCATGCCGTCCGACCGGCACAACAATCCTCAGGAACGCGACGGCATAGTAGCACGGTTCGGTGCGTGGTGAAACAGTCGCCGTGACGTGGGACGGTTGAGCGCTACCACCCGTAGGGGATGTTGCGGCGCGAGGTGAGCTCGGGGAACACGCCATCTTCGAGCAGGCGAACCGCCCGCGCACGAAGCGCCTGGATCTCTAGCGGGTCGAGTTGTGGCGCGAGCAGCGCGGATATGGTGGCGTCATCGCGGACACGCCGTAGGCCGGCCGCGAGGTCCTCGGGAATCTCCTCTCCACAGAAGTCCCAGATCACGGTGCGAACCTTCTGCTCAATGTTGAACGTCAGTCCGTGGTCGATGCCCCAGATGCTGGTTTGAGCGCGGTCGCGGAAGCAGTGGCCGGCCTTGCGGTCGGCGTTGTTGGCAACTAGATCAAAGACCGCCATGCGGCGAAGCTCGTCCTGGTGCGAGTCGCGGAAGCTGAAGTAATGGGAGTCGTGCTCCGGCTCGATATAGAGCTGGACGGTGCCGATTCCATGCGGGCCGTCGCGGATGACGGTCGGCGGGATGAAATCCCAGCCGAGCGCGTCGGCGAGCAGGTATGCGGCGTACTCGCGCTGATACAGCGTGCCGGAGGGAAAGTCCCAGAGCGGCGCCTCACCCGCGCGCGGCTTGTAGATCGCCAGGAGAGTCTCGGCGTCCTGGTCGTCGGGATCGGTGAGAGCGACGGCGAAGGTGTAGTTTGAGCCCCAGGGCACAAGCTTGCACTCGGCGATGCCGCCGGAGCGCAGACGATTAAGGGTGGAACACGATCTGGGGTCAGTCACTAGATCCTCGTGATTCAGGCTTGAGTGGTCGTGACGGGCTGTGTCTGGAGCGAGACACCATCAAACGGCAGGGCGGCGCTGACGGCGGCAAAGAACATGGCGGCGTCGTTGGCAACATCATCCAGGATCGTCGATCGTAGCCGCTGGTGCTGGTGGAGCGGGATCGCGAACGTGCGGCGCTGGTGGAGCTGGTAGCTGTTGTCGGCCCGCTCGATTACCGGAACGGCATCCACCTCCCAGCCAATGCTGCGCGCGCGCTTCTTGAGCTGTATCTGGAGGACATAGAAGGCGGCGCGCGCGTCACCGTTATAGAGGTCTCCGGCGAGCATATATTGAAACTGGAAGCCGACACCCTCATCGTCCGGGCGAAGATCCCGACCGTGAACGGTGACCGGGCTGGTCTCCTGCAGCTGCGCGTGAACCTGGTGGCCGAGCGCGAGAGCCGTCTGTCGCCAGGCGTTCCAGATCGCGATGCGTGGGTCGTGGGAGGTGTCGGGAGTCATCGAGCTACCTGCCGTCTTCGAGCGGATACCTGTCCAGATTGTATCAACGCCCCCGGGGTGATCCGCGGTGACGCGAGCGAGTCGGAGGAGATTGGGGGCGTTTGCTATACTCCGACTCAACGATACAGGCCGTATGTAAGGTAGTAGCATCAGTGCGAGTGACCGTCGATCGTATACCCGGGAGTACCGTCGAGCTCGATATCTACGCGGACGATGTCGAGTTCTCAGAAGCCTACGAGAAGGCTCTCCGCAGAGTCTCACGAGATGTGACGATTCCTGGTTTCCGCAAGGGCAAGGCTCCCCGCCACATTATCGAGAAGATGGTCGGCCACGACGCGATCGTCGAAGAGGCCGGCCGCGACATGATGGACGATCTGTACCGACAGGCGATCGAGCAAGAGAACCTTGTGCCAGTCGGTGATCCCCGTGTCGGGATCCTGCAGGCCGAACCGCTTGCCTTCACCGTGACAATCGAAGTCTTCCCAACCGTCACGCTGGGTGACTACGCGAACGTGCGAGTCGAGCCGCGTGAGGTTGAGCTGGAGGACTCCGATGTCCAGGAGGTGCTGGATCAACTGCAGCGGCAGCACTCCGAATGGGTGTCGGTGGCTGAACCGCGCGCTCCTCGCGATGACGACAAGATCGTGATCGACCTGGGCGTGTTCGACGGCGATGAGCCGTTCCAGGAGCCAGCCGAGGACGCGGAGTTCATTCTGGGCGAGAGCTCTCTGTTCGAGGCACTGGTCGAATCAATCAAGATGATGCAGCCGGGTTCTACAGCTGAGCTCACGCTTGCGTTTGACGACGACGATATGAGTGTCAACCCTGCGCTGCGCGGCAAGTCGCTTCGGTACGTGATTACGCTCAAGGATGTGCAGGCGCGGGTGCGGCCGGAGTTGGGCGATGATCTGGCGGCGAAGGTCGGCCAGTTCGATAGCTTCGACGCGCTGCGCGAGCAGATCGAGAAGGACCTGCTGCGCAACAAGGCGATGGAAGCGCGAAGCGAGATCGGCACAGAGGTCATCAACGCGATGTCCGATGTGGCCGAGATTGACGTGCCGGGCAGCATGGTCGAGAAGGAGCTGGAGGATGAGATCACCCAGTTTCGCTCGCGGCTGGCCCAGCAAGGGCTGAACCTCGACGAGTATCTCGCCGTGAACAACCAGACGATGGACGAGCTGCGCGACGAGATGCGCCCGAACGCCGAACGACGAGTTCGTAACTCGGTCGTCCTGCAGGAGATCGCGAAGGCCGAGGGTGTCGAAGTCACCGCCGAGGATATCGGCGCCGAGATCGATCGGCTGGCCGGCGGATCGGAGAGCCCGGATCGACTGAAGACGCTGTACGAGTCGGAGTATTTCCGTGGTCTGCTGGAGAATGAGCTCTTCGACCGAAAGCTGACCGAACGGGTAATCTCGATCGCGACCGAGGGTCGCGGCGCGGTGACCGGGGCCGGCGCGGAAGCACTGGCTCGGGAGCTTGGCGGCGCGGCAGCCACGGTAGAGGACGACGTGCCCGAGACGGCTGAGGCCGACGATGCGCAGGCAATCGAGCCGACTGAGCCAGACTCTGAGGTTGCGTCCGAATCTGCTGGCGCACATGACGTAGATGACAAGCCGGCCGATGAGGACGGCGAGGACGAGCAGGGCTAACGCGCCTGCGACAGGGGTCCTCACTCACCCCCCGCGGTCGAGACGGTTGCCCGCGGCGAAAGGACACGATGGTCATGGACGACGTCTTCTATCCCGAGAATCTCGTGCCGATGGTGGTCGAGACGACCAACCGGGGCGAGCGCGCCTACGACATCTATTCGCGACTGTTGCGCGATCGGGTCATCATCCTCGGCACGCCGATCGACGATCAGATCGCGAATCTCATCTCGGCGCAGCTCATCTTTCTGGATTACGAAAACCCGGAGCAGGATATCCGGCTCTATATCGACAGCCCGGGTGGGAGTGTCTATCACGGATTGTTCATCTATGACACGATGCAGTCGCTGCGCTGCGATGTAGCGACGTATGCTTGCGGGCTGACGGCAAGCATGGGCGCTGTGCTGCTGGCAGCGGGGACGCACGGCAAGCGGTTTTCGTTGCCAAACACGCGGATCCTGATCCATCAGGGTTCGGCCGGCTTCCGTGGCAACGTGCCGGATATCGAGATTGTCGCGCGTGAGACGCTCCTGCTGACAAATCGCCTGGTCGAGATCATGTCGTTGCACACAGGCCAGCCGTTCGACGTCATCAAGCACGACACCGAGCGCGACAAGTACATGTCGGCCGACGAGGCCAAGGAATACGGACTGGTCGATCACGTGCTCGATTCGCCACGGCTTCAGGCGCTTCGCGAGCTACGGGCGAGCCAGGGACTCATCGGGGCGTCGGAGTAGATCAGCAACGTTGAGGGGACACCGCGATGTCTGGGTCACGAGGTGGACGGGTCCATTACCGATGCTCATTCTGTGGTAAGGGCCAGGAGGAGGTTCGCCGCCTGATCGCCGGCCCTGGCGCAGTCTACATTTGCGATGAGTGCGTGCAGTTGTGTCGGGAGATCATCGAGGAGGAAGAGCAGCCAGCGGCTCACCCGGAGCCGTCGTTCGCGCGTATCCCGATTCCCAAGCGGATTTACGAACAACTGAACCAGTACGTCATTGGGCAGGATCGGGCGAAGAAGACTCTGTCGGTCGCGGTCTATAACCACTACAAGCGCATCTCGGCGCAGTCAGACGGCGACGACGTCGAGCTGCAGAAGTCAAACATTCTGCTGGTCGGCCCGACAGGTTCGGGCAAGACGTTGCTCGCGCAGACGCTGGCGCGCATCCTGGACGTGCCATTCTCGATCGCCGACGCGACGGCGCTGACCGAGGCCGGCTATGTTGGCGAAGACGTTGAGAATATCCTGCTGCGGCTGATTCAGGCAGCGGGCGACGTCCAGCGCGCGCAGACCGGCATCATCTACATCGATGAGATCGACAAGATCACTCGGAAGTCGGACAACCCGTCGATTACTCGCGACGTGTCTGGCGAGGGAGTTCAGCAGGCACTGCTGAAGATCATAGAGGGCACGGTCGCCAATGTGCCGCCCCAAAGCGGCCGCAAACATCCTCACCAGGAATACATCCAGATCGACACGCGCAACATTCTGTTCATCTGCGGTGGCGCGTTTGAGGGGCTGGAGGAGGTCATCAGCCGACGGGTTGGCACCGGGCGAAAGATCGGCTTCGGTGAGGACCAGGAGGATACTCGCGACGAGCAGGATAATCTGCTCGCGCAGGTGACGCACGATGACCTGCTGAAATATGGGTTGATCCCGGAGTTTGTCGGCCGGCTACCGGTGGCCGTCTCGCTCGATCACCTGTCACACGAAGATCTGAAACGTATCCTGGTGGAGCCGCGCAATGCGGTTGTCCGGCAGTATCAGAAGTTCTTCCAGCTCGATGATGTGGAGCTGGTGTTCACTGCGGACGCACTGGACGCGGCGGCACGGCAGGCGGAGCAACGCCGCACTGGCGCGCGTGGATTGCGGACGACAATCGAGGAAGTGCTCCTCGACGTCATGTACGAGATCCCGTCGCTCGAGGGTGTGCGGAAATGCATTGTGAACGCCGACGTGATCAATAACCGGATCCAGCCACTGCTGATGACAGTGAACGACCGGCCGATTGAGGCAGAGAAAACAGCCTGAGTCGGGAACAACAGCGAATGCGACAGGGGCGGCCTTCGGGTCGCCCCCTTTTCGTCTCTCACCGAGGCCGGCGGCGCGGAACCGTGAGGAACTCCGCGCGGAAAACGCAGCTCGATGACGCTTGGTGGGCTACTGCGTCGATGCTTTGGCGAGCGCACGAAGGTCGTCGAGGTGCTCCCCGTAGTGATACTGGGTGGCGCCGAGGACGATTCGTGGCTTGACGGCCTGCATCGTTTCGGCAATATGCATCAGGCGGTCGTGAGCATCGGTGAGAAACGCGCGAGCCTGAGCCGGGGTAGCGGAGCGCCAGGGATCGAGACGCTCTTCGTTCCACACGTCGCCGTCGACGCCCGGTGGGAGCGGCCAGTGGGCGGGCTCGCCGGCCGCCATGCGCTCGAGGACGTTGATCGCTTCCTCGTCCCAGTTCGCCAGGTGAACAAGGACATCCTGGCCACGCCAGACACCGACAGTATCGGGTTTTCGCAGGGCGCTATCGGAGATTGTGTCGAGGACACGGCGGAGCTCCAACCAGGAGTTCGCCGCGGCCTGCAACATCGCCAGTCGCTCGTTCATCGAGATCGCCATGTTGGTTCGCATCCCCTCTGATCATCACGTCCCATCGGGCGAAGTATGGACTGCTGGTTACTACCAGTGCCAGACCGGACGGCCCGTGAAACACGAAACGGTTGTACGCTACGCTGAAGGGTCGGCGGGGAGGAGAGGGACGCGACGTGAAGGCGCACGAGCTCAGTTCGTCGGAGATTGGCCCGGAACATCTGGGCTGGATTCTGACGGCCGACCTGCGCGACAGGGATCGCAAGCGCTTCATGCGCAAGGGGGCGACGATCGACGAGGCGGCACTGGCGGATTGGCTGCGGGTCGCGGAAGTCGTGCTGCATCTGATCGAGCCGGAGCCGGGGGACCTCCACGAGGACGTGGCCGGGCGACGACTGGCTGAGGTGGTGGCTGGCGCAGGCATCCTCATCCGGCCACCTGTGCAAAGCCGGCTGAATCTGGCGTCGACGGTGAAGGGCCTGCTTAGCGTGGATCGGGAACTGCTGCTGGCGATCAACAGGATCGAGGGCCTCACTGCGTTCAGCCTGCTCGATCGGCAGCCGGTGCTCCCGGGCAAGATCGTCGCGGGCGTAAAGACGACGCCGATCACGGTTCGGGAGGAGCTCGTGCTGCAGGCAGAGCAGCTCGTGACAGAGACCGGACATAAGCCGGTTGAGGTGCTCGCGTACGAGCCGCAGCGGGTCGCGGTGTTCGCAACCGAGGGGCTGAACGAGCGCACGCGAGCGCGATTCCGTGAGGTGATCCAGAAGAAGCTGCGATGGTATGGGTCGGAGCTCGTTGATCTGCGATTCATCGAGACCGATGCCAGCGCGGTAGCGGCGACATTGCAGGAGTACCTGGATGCCGGCGCGGACGTGATTTTCGCCGCGGGGGGTAATACGATCGACCCACTCGATCCGATTCTGGTCGGGCTTCAGCGATCTGGCGCGGAGATGGTGCACTTCGGGGCGCCTGCGCACCCGGGCAGTATGTTCTGGGTGGCGCGAATTGGACGCACGCCAGTGGTCAACCTCGCGTCGTGCTCGATGTATTCGCGCTCGACGGTGGCGGACCTGGTGCTGCCGACGATCATGACTGGGCGTGGCATCGAGAGCGAAGATGTCGTCCAGTTGGCCTATGGCGGGGTGCTGGATCGGGAGATGAGCTTCCGCTTCCCGGACTATGATGTTGAAGAGGTGGATGAGCCCGATGAGGAGGAGTGAGACGGGGACGTCGATATGCAGGCATACCTGACGTGATGCCACGTATCGTTGCTTCTGGTCGTCCATTACCGCGCGAGTTGAGGAGAAGGCCAATGTCCGAGAAGGTTTCAGTTATCTCTGGCGGGACGATCGTCACATCCGACGGGCCGGTGCGCGCCGATCTGGTAATCCGCGGAGAGAAGATCGCGACGATCACGACCGACGCAGCCGATGTGGCGTCCGCGGACGTGATCGACGCACGCGGGCTGATCGTCGTGCCGGGCGGTGTGGATGTGCACACGCACTTCCGTGAGCCAGACCCACGCCTGGTGGAGGGGTTCGAGACAGGGACGATGGCGGCGCTGGCCGGCGGGGTGACAAGCGCGATCGAGATGCCACAGGCGTCCCCGACGTCGAGCACGGGTGAGCATATCCGTGAAAAGCGGCGGCTGATCGGTGAGCACTCCTTGATCGACATCGCGCTCTGGGGTGGGGTCGTCGGGCAACCGATTGAGCAGATCCAGGAGATGATCGACGAAGGCATCGTCGCTCTGAAGGCGTTCATGCCTGCCTCCAGCCCCGGCTTTCCGCCGGCCAATGATCAGGTGCTACTGGACACGTTCCGGTTCCTGGCTGATTCGGGATCAGACATCCGATTCGGGATCCACTGTGAAAACGACACATTGATGGAACAAGGGATTGCCCGGATGCAGGCAGCCGGCCGCAAGGACGCTTTGGCGCACTACGAGAGCCGGCCGCCGCTGGTCGAGACCGAGGCGGTTCATCGGGCATTGTTCTTTGCGGAGCTGACCGGCGCATGGCTCTATGTCTGTCACTGCGCTTCGGCCGACGCGCTGGCACTGATCAAAGCGGCGAAGGCGCGCGGCGCGAATGTCGAGGTTGAGACCTGCCCGCAATACCTCTCGTTGGACCTCGACGATCTCGTGAAGCATGGGCCGTTCGCGCGGTGTGCGCCCGCCCTCCGTGATCGGGCCGAGGTCGAGCGGATCTGGGAGTATGTCGCCGATGGGACCGTGGACGTTGTGTCGTCCGATCACTGCGGCTATACCGTCGAAGAGAAGCGGGCCGGGCTGGACGATATCTGGCAGTCGCCGCTGGGGCTATCTGGTGTGCAGACAATGTATCCGGCGCTGTTCGATGAGATCGTCAACAAGCGCGGTCTGGGGTTGGAGCGGTTCGTCGAGCTGTCTGCGACCAATCCAGCGAAGGTGTTCGCTCTGTATCCGCGCAAGGGTGTGATTCAGGTTGGCTCGGATGCCGACCTGGCGTTCTACGATCCGAATCGTTCCTGGCAGGCGCACGGAGATGGGATGTTGCATCGCAACAAATGGACGCCGTTCGAGGGGAAGACGATCGGCGCGTCGGTCGTGAAGACGATCGTTCGTGGACAGGTGGCGTTCGACCTGAGCCGGCCGGAGGCAGTGCTATCCCGACCGGGCGACGGGCGATTCCTCGGGCGAGGATACGGGGCGAGCTGACTCGCTGAATGGAGTGACGCGTTCGAACCGTAACTCGCCGTTCGTCCGTCATGTTGAGCCGCAGCGAAACATCTCTTCGAGGTTCGTGGCGGGTCAATTGGGGAGATTCTTCGGCTGCGGCCTCAGAATGACAGGCATACGAACAGGCTGGCGGTCGAGCGTTCCGCCGCTGCGCGGTAGGTAGGAGGCGGCAAGATGATATTCACGCTGACGGGCGGGACGATCTACGACGGGAGCGGCGGGCCCGGACGGCTGGGAAATGTCGTCGTCGAAGGTGACCGAATCGCTGCGGTGGGTGATGTCGTGCCACAGGGCGAGCGAATCGACGTGGCGGGGCTGGCGGTATCGCCGGGGTTCATCGACACGCATAGCCACTGCGACCTTGTCTGCATGTCCGACCGGCAACTCTCGCCGAAGTTGCGCCAGGGGATCACGACTGACCTGCTCGGGCAGGACGGGCTATCGGAAGCGCCGATCAAGCGTGAGGACGTCGATCGCTGGCGGACGCATCTGTCGGGGCTGAACGACGACCCGCAACTCGACTGGTCGTGGCGATCGTACGGGGATTATTTCGAGCGGGTCGGCGGCGCGGCGTTGAACATGGCCGGCATGGTTGGCCACGGGACGGTGCGGCTGCACGTCATGGGGATGGACGACCGAGCGCCAACGGAGGCAGAGCTGGCGGCGATGCAGGCGCTGGTGGACGCCTCGCTCTCCCAGGGCGCGTGCGGGTTCTCGACCGGGCTGATCTACTCGCCGTGCGTCTATTCCGACACGCAGGAGCTGATCGAGATCGGCAAGGTGGTCCGGCGGCACGACTCGTTCATGGTCTATCACATGCGCTACGAGGGTGGCCGTGTGCTGGAGGGTATGGACGAGGTGTTTCGGATCGCCCGCGAGAGTGGCGCGGCCTGCCATATCTCGCACTTCAAGGCGCGCGGCAAGCATGCCTGGGGACTTTCGACACAGATGAGCGCGGCGGTCGAGCAGGCTCGGGCCGACGGGCTGGATATTACGGCCGACCAGTACCCGTATGCGGCCGGCTCGACGATGCTGGCGGCGTTGCTGCCGCCGTGGTGCCACGCGCGGGGTATCGACGGGCTGAACGCCTACCTGCGCGACCCGGACCTCGAGTCACAGATCCGGCGGGAGATTGAGCAGGGTCGCTCGGACTGGGAGTCGAGCATTGCCAATTCGTCGTGGGGCTCGATCATGATCTCGGGGGTGAAGTCCGAGGCGAACCGCTGGGCAGTCGGCAAGCGTATCCCGGAGATCGCGGCGCAGTGGGGGCTGGACGAATATCAGACGATGGTGCGGCTGCTGCTGGACGAGAACCACGCGGTCAGCATGATCCTGTTCATGATGCAGGAGGACGATGTACGGCATCTACTGGTGCAGCCGTGGCTGATGCACTGCACCGATGCCCTGATGGGCGGCGAGCCGCACCCGCGGACGTACGGCACGTATCCGAAGATTCTCGGACACTACGTCCGGGACGAGAAGCTGATGCCGCTGCCGGAGGCGATCCGCAAGATGACGTCGCTGCCGGCCTGGCGTCTGGGCGTCGTGGACCGTGGCGAGATCCGCGCGGGGGCGTTCGCTGACATCACCGTCTTCAATCCCGATACAGTAATCGACCGCTCGACATACGAAGTCCCGCGGCAATTCCCGACCGGGATCGAGCACGTCTTCGTCAACGGCGTCCATGCCGTGCGCGACGGGCGCGAGGCGGGGAACCTGGCCGGCCGAGCGCTGCGCCGCGAGGCAGGAGCGCCGGGGACGCGGCGGTAGAGACTGTTAACCGCTGAGATGGGAACGGGCCGAGGACATCCTCCTCGGCCCGTTTCCATTGAGTAGCCGGTCAGGTAGCGTTGAAGTCAGTCGCCGTCGTTCGGCCGGACATAGCCGAAGGCACGGTCGCGGGCGGCGAGGGCGGCGTCGCGGTCGGCGGGTGGGCCGTAGCCGGCGCCGCCGGCGACGACGGTGGTGAGGCGATCCGTCGGTGAGGCCAGGACGATCTCGCCGTGCTCCATGCTGCCGTCCTTCGCCAGATTCTCGCCGTTGAGGATGATCTGGTTCCGCAGGCTGGGCTCGCCGCCGAAGATGCCGGGGGCGGGGAAGCGGAGCCTGTCCGGATGGATGTAGAGGGCGACGGGGTGCGGGTGGTCAGGATGAAGGCGCAGGCTGACGCGCTGGCCCGGCGCGCCGCGCCACTGGCCGGCCCCGCCGGAGTCGGGCTCGAGCGCATCCTCCTCGACGAGAAGCGGCAGACGCGACTCGAAGACCTCGATTGGGACGTTGCCAGCGCTGGACGGGAAGCAGTTGCGCGTGACGCCGTCGTGGCCGTAGCCCGCGCCGCGCCCGCCGCCGCAGATCAGGTGAGCATTGCGCGGCGTGCCGTCCGCATCGCGTGAGTAGCCGCGCATGGTGAACATGAGGCCGTTGCCGGCCTGGACGCGCTCGGGGAGGGCGCCGGCCAGAGCGCGGAAGATCAGGGTGTGGATGTGCCAGCCGGTCTTGGTCCGCGAGTTGACCGAGGCGGGGGGCAGCGCGTTGAGGATAGAGCGTTCGGGGGCGCGGACGGTAATCGGGCGGAAGCAGCCCTCGTTGTTCGGCACGTTCGGGGTTAGCAAACACTTCAGCGGGTAGACGGTGTGGGCGCGAGTGTAGGTGAAGGTGCAGTTGATCCCGCCGCCCATCATCTGGGGGGCGCTGCCGGCGTAGTCGACGGTGATCCCGTCGCCCGCAACCTCGATCCTTGCGTGGAGTGGGAGCGGGCTTCCGGCCGCTTCGACGAATTCTTCTGCCTCGTAGACGCCGTCGGGAATGGCGGCGATGGCGGCCCGCATGGCAGCCTCGGCGCGCGACTGGGCCGCGTCGGCGACGTCGCGGAGCGAGATAAGGCCGTATTCGTTCATCAGGGCCAGGATGCGCTCCTCGGCGACGACGTTTGCGGTGACCTGCGCCTCGATGTCGGTGAGAACCATCTCCGGCTGACGGACGTTGGCGCGGATGAAGGAGAAGAGCGTCTCGTTGGGCCGGCCGGCGTCGTAGAGACGCAGGAGCGGAATGAAGAGCCCCTCCTCATGGAGGTCGCGGACAGCCATGCCGTCGAGCGCACCGCCGATGGAGGAGGTATGAGCGACTGTGTTGGCAAAGGCGACGACCACACCATCGCGGAAGATCGGCGTGATCACGGCGATGTCGTCGAGGTGGCCGGCGCAGAGCCAGGGATCGTTAGTGGTGAAGATGTCGCCGGGGCGCATCTGCTCGACCGGGAAGGCGTCGATGAGCTTGCGGGTAAGTTCCGGCATGATCAGATTGAAGACGGGCATCGAGCGGTAGGAGTGGGCCAGCGAGTTGCCACGTTCGTCGAGGATCTCGCAGCCGAAGTCCTGGGCCGCCCCGATGATTGTCGATACGGCGGTGCGCAGCACGGTCGTCCACATCTCGTCGGCAATGCCGATCAGGCGACTCCACATAATCTCAAGCGAGACCGGGTCGAACTCGACGGCGGGGGAGGTAGGTTGCGTAGTCATCGGGCGCCTCCTGTCGGGGCAATCGTGGTGATGATCGCGAGATGTGAATCGACGCGAGCGTCATCGCCTGGGCCGATCACGATCGTCGCTTCGCGCTCCTCGAGCACGGCCGGGCCGACCAGACGCATGCCCGGCTGGAGCAGATCGCGGTCGTAGACGGGCGTGTCGTGAAAGCGGTCGTCGAACCAGACTGGCCGGCGGCCCTTCAGCGCGGGGTCGGCTGACTCGTCGCCGAGGGGAAGGTCAACAGTCCCGATCTGCTGCTCAGGACCGACAGCGCTGAGGCGCCAGTGGAGAGCCTCGATCGGCAGACCTTCGAGGATGCGGCCATAGAGCTCGCGGTAGGCGTCGTCGAAGGCGGAGCGGATGGTCGGGATGCTGCTAGCGGAGAGCGGGCCGGCCGGGACGTCGACGGCGATCTCGTGATACTGACCCTCCAGGCGCATCTCCGCCCAGCGGCGGAAACGGATATCGGCGTAGGCGACGCCCGCATGGGCCAACTCGGCGGAAGCGGTTGACTCGAGTTCTGCGTAGACCTGCTGGATCTCGGCCCAGTCGGCGGAATCGAGTGCGGTCATCAGCGTGCGGCCGGCCGTAAAGGCGATTGGCGCGACGAGCGCGCCGAATGCCGAAGCGACTCCCGCGCCGGGCGGGAAGATGACAGTCGGGCTGCCAAGAATGCGGGCAACGGCGGCAGCGTGCGCCGGGCCGGCCCCGCCGAAGGCGATCGTTGCCAGCGAGCGCGGATCGCGGTTGCGCTCGATGATATGGACGCGGGCCGCGGCGGCCATGTTCTCGTTGACGACGCGATGAATACCCCAGGCAGTCGCTTCGACGGCGAGGCCGAGCTCGGCAGCGAGCGCGGCGACGGCGTCGCGGGCGAAGTCGGGTCGGAGCGGGATTGCGCCGCCGAGGAAGTAGTCGGGATTGAGATAGCCGAGCAGCAGGTTGGCGTCGGAGACGGTCGCCTGTGTGCCGCCGAGGCCGTAACAGGCGGGGCCGGGGTCGGCGCCAGATGAGTCGGGGCCAACCTTGAGGAGGCCGAGCTCGTCGCGGCGGGCGACCGAGCCGCCGCCCGCGCCGATCTCGATCAAATCGACAACCGGAGTGACGACCGGCAGGCCGGAGCCCTTCATGAAGCGGCGGACGCGGGCGACCTCGAGGAGCTGGGCCAACTCGGGCCGGCCGCCCTCGACGACGCAAGCTTTTGCGGTCGTGCCGCCCATGTCGAGCGAAAGCACATCGTCGTAGCCGGCGAGCCGGCCATACCAGGCGGCGGCGATCGCGCCGGCTGCCGGGCCGGACTCCAGCAGGCGAATCGGGCGAGCCATCGCGGTCGGGGCAGAGGCGATCTCGCCGGAGGAGAGCATCAGGTAGAGCGCGGCCGGGATGCTCGACTCGTCGAGGGCGCGCTCCAGCTCGCCAACGTAGTCGCGGACGAGCGGCTTGGTGAAGGCGTCGGCTGCTGTGGTGGAGGCGCGCTCGTATTCCCCCGCGATCGGGGCGATGTCGGAGGAGAGGGAGATGGCGAGGTCCGGCAGTGCCGCGCGAATGGCATCGGCGATAGCGCGCTCGTTGACGGAATTGCGGTAGGCATGGAGCAAGACGATGGCAACCGAGGCAACGCCAGTCACGCGGAGCTCGTCGATGACGGCCGCGATCGAAGCAGGATCGGGAGCTTGCAGGACCGTGCCGGCAGCGTCGATACGCTCGACAACCTCCATCCGCAGCGGGCGTGGGATGAGCGGGTCGGGCGGCGGGGCGAAGAGGTCGTAGATGTCGTAGAGCTGCTCGCGGCCGAGCTCGAGAATGTCGCGAAAGCCGCGGGTCGTGACCAGTGCCGTCGTTGCCCCCTTGCGCTCGATCAGCGCGTTGGTGACGAGGGTGGTCGAGTGGACGGCAAAGTGGACCGACGTCGCGTCGAGGCCAGCGCTGGCCATTTCCTGCCAGCCGCGAACGACGCCACGGGCTGGGTAACGGGCGTTGGTCAGCACCTTGTGGCGGGCGGCGACAGCGCCGGTCGCGGTGTCAATGGCGACGAAGTCGGTGAAGGTGCCGCCGACATCGAATGACAGGGCTATTGCGCCGGGGTGATCTTCGATCATCTGCTCCTCGTTCATCAATCCTCGCGCGGCGTGCGGAGGACGAACATAGCGTTTACGCGGGGAGTGGCGAACACGAGACCGATGCCGGGAGGGGTGAACACAAGGTTCGCCGCTACTTGGGAACGGTCATCAGCAAGACGCCGATGACGCTCGCCAACAGCGCGGTTGCCGGTAGGAACACGGGATAGATCTGCCGCCGGGTCGTCGCGACGCGCATTGTGATCAGCCGGTAGCCGAGGAACGTGATCACAATGACGGCGATCACCAGCAGGACGGCGGCGATGGTATAGGCCGGCTTGCGCAGATTCTCGATGGCAGATGGGAACGGGTAGCCGCGCAGCAACAGGATGTCGTAGACGATGACGAGCGCCGCGACGAGAAAGCCCCAACGACCGATGGACTGAACGAGAAGCTCGTCGATCTCTCCAGAAGGGCGGCGTTTGGACGTCTCAGCGCTCATACGATGACGAACCCCTGATCGGTGACGCGCGCCTCGGGAATGACGGAGAGCGCGAGAAACGCGAGAAGGCCGAAGGGCGAATGCAATGTCGAGCCGAGATCGCGGGCGTGTTGTTCAAGCCGCTCGTAGGTCGCCGCCGCGACTTCCAGCGGTTCGTCGCTGAGGATGCCGGCGATGGGAAGAGGCATGCGGTCGACCAGCTGGCCGTCGCGAACGATTGCGAGACCGCCCTGAGTCTCCGCGACAGCGCGGATAGCGGTGAGGATGTCCTCGTCGCTGGCTCCGACGGCGACGATGTTGTGAGCGTCATGCGCGATGGACGACGCGAGCGCCCCGGATCGTAGCCCGAATCCCTGGACGTACCCGACGCCCACGTTCCCGGTCGCATGGTGCCGCTCGACGCAGACAAGCTTCAGGAGATCGCGGTCGGGAGCGGCGACGGCGAAGTTGCCATCAAGCTCGGGCTCGACCTCGCAGAGCCGCGTCACGATCTGGCCGTCGATCGCGCCAACGGCGAGGCGAGCCGTGTCGGCCGGCAGCCGGATATCGGTGGCGGTCAGGTCGTGAATGTGGACGGAGTTGCGTAGCTCATCGGGAATATCGGTCTTGACATCGAATTCCGCTGCGCCCTGATTGGCGACGCGCACGCCGCGATAGAAAACGGACGCGACGTTGAAAGTCGTGAGATCGTCGAGGGCGACGATGTTGGCCCAATATCCCGGTGCTATCGCGCCGACATTGTCGAGCCGCCAGTAGGTCGCCGCCGTGATCGTCGACATCTGAATCGCGCGGACAGGGTCGAGGCCGGCGGCAACGACCTTGCGCAGCGTAGCGTCCATGTGGCCATCGGAGAGCAGCATCGCGCAGTCGCGGTCGTCGCTGGCGAAACAGCAGTGTGGCCAGGTGATGTCGTCAACGAGCGGCAGGAGATCGAGCGCGTTGCGGGCGCTGGAGCCCTCGCGGAGCATCAGAAAGATGCCACGCCGGAGCTTCTCGCGACCCTCCTCCAGAACGGAAGATTCATGGTCGCTGGTGATGCCGGAGAGGGCGTAGGCATCCAGGTCATGACCGCGTAGTCCGGGCGCATGACCGTCGCGCAGGCGGCCGGCCGACACGCGCAGTCGCTCGTAGATCTCGGGATCGCCAGCCAGCACGCCAGGGAAGCTCATCAGCTCGCCGAGACCGACGGTGGCATTGCTCGAAAGTCCGGTGGCGATGTTCGCAGGCGTCATCACTGCGCCGGCTGTCTCGTGCGGACTGGCAGGGACGCAGGATGGGACGGTGAACCGGATGTCGATCGGGAGGTCACGGCTGGCGGCGACGAGTGCGTCGAAGCCCGCCAGGCCGGCGACGTTCACGATTTCATGCGGATCAGTGACGATCGCGCCGGTGCCATGGGGCACGACTGCCCGGGCGAACTGGGTGATCCAGAGCAGCGAGCTCTCGGTGTGAATGTGGCCGTCGATGAACGACGGCGCGAGGAGCGCGCCCTGAACGTCCACAGTGTTGATAGCGTCGGGAAAATCGCCGACGCCGATGATTCGCCCGTCAGCGATAGCGACATCGGAGCGTTCGAGCTCGCCGGTGAAGACGTTGATCACCGTGCCGCCGCGAAGGCAAAGGTCGGCCGGTTCCTGTTGCCGGGCAATGCGGATTGCGCGCTGCCACTGCGCTAACGTGTCGCTCATTCCGCCCATCCTGAATCCGTGCATGACGCTAGCTGCCGATGCGTCGCTCGATCGTTCGCAGATGGTTGTTCAGCTCACCGAGCTGTTCGAGCGCCAGCCCGGGCAAGCGCGAGGCGGCCGAGAAAGGCACACTGAACGATGCTCGCAAGGACAGGCCCAGATCGCGCTCGCTCCACTCCAGGGTCTGATTCTCCTCAAGGAAGCCACGGCGAAGGCCCGGGATCGAGATGCGAGCCAGTCGCTCCAGCGCGTGGCGACGGCGCGAATCTTCCTCGTCGACGAACAACCCGGGCGAAACAGCCCAGACATCGAGGTCGTAGCCATCCGGGCCGATCCGAACATCAATGTGGCCCTCTTCGATGTCGATAGCAACGCTCCAGCGATTCTCATCGTCGAGCGTGCGATACGCGTAAAAGCCGGCTTCGGTGAAGACGCTCGTGATTATCTCCAGCGCCAGATAGTGTCCGGATTCGCTCACGTCGTCATCTCCGCCAGGTAGCTGGACGCCACGTCGCCAGCGTCAATTGTACGCGGCGCAGGATTGCCGAGGATCAGTCCGGGTGGATCTCGTCGTCTCCGATCCACTCGGCGGCGAGCGCAGTGATGCGCGCAGCCAGCTGGAGGATGCCCTCCGGCGCGCCGGCCCGCACGTGGAGCTCCAGGTCCGGATGCAGGCGCAGGCGACGCCACTCCTCGCTATCGAGCTGAGTGGGGGTAGCGGCGATCGTGAGGCGGGCGCGAATCTCGTTGAGGCTCAGACGTTGGTCTCGAAGATGCGCGATCTCGGCGAGGATGCGAAGGTGGTCGGGAGTGAAGTAGCGCGATCTGCCGCGGCCGAGGGCGGGCGGGACGAGACCCTGCTCGATGTAGAAACGGATGGTGCGTGTATTCAGCCCGCTCGACTCCTCGAGCTCGGCCAGGCTGAATCGCGGTTCTCCGGCTTGCATTTCTGCCTCCCTCGATCGACCTGCGGGGCTGCTGGCTATAATATCCGCTGGCGACATAGTTGGGAGAAGGGGCCGGGAATGGTCTACTTTGGATTATCCGGCGCCGCGTTGATCACCGCGATCTCGCTCATCTGGACGAAGTACGTCGCGAAGACGAAGCGCGCGCGGCGTGACCGCGGCGGATACACGTTCTTCGCGGGGGTCATGCTGTTTGTGGCGGCCGGCGCGTTCGCGCTCGGCTACCTGAGCATGAGCTGACCCAATGGCGCGACTGATCGGCGTTGTCCACCTGCCGCCTCTTCCAGGAAGCCCTCGATCACATCAGGGACTGGACGAATGTCTGGCGTGGGCGCGACGAGACGCGCGAGCGTTGCTCGAGGGCGGCGCTGACGGGGTCATTATCGAGAATTTTCATGACGTGCCATTCTTCTCCGACAGCGTGCCGGCGATCAGTGTGGCGGCGATGACGGCGATCTGTCGCGAGCTGCGCGCCGATATTCCGGTCGAGATCGGCGTCAATGTATTGCGGAACGACGCGAGCGCCGCTCTGGCGATTGCGGTTGCCAGCGGGGCGAACTTCATTCGAGTGAATGTCCACAGTGGCGCGATGCTGACCGATCAGGGAATTATCACCGGTCGGGCAGCCGAGACGCTGCGGCTGCGCCGGGCGCTGAACGCTGAGCATATCCGGATTCTCGCAGATGTGCTCGTGAAGCACGCAGTGCCGCTCGGCTCACAGAGCATGGAGCAGGCGGTTGCTGACGCGGTCGAGCGGGGGTTGGCGGACGCGGTTATTGTGACCGGGACAGCGACCGGGTCTGCGGCGTTGCCGGAGGATGTTCGGCGGGCTGTCGCTGCGACATCGGCGCCAGTCTACGTCGGTTCGGGAATTAGCGACGCGAACGTGACGGACTACGTCCCACCCGCTGCGGGAGTGATTGTCGGGTCGTGGCTGAAGGTCGATGGCCTGGTTGCGAATCCTGTAGATGTGGCGCGAGTTCGTGCGCTACGATGGCGACTCTCCGAATAGGGAGTGCCTGACCAGCTCTATTTGTTACGATCTGCGCAATCACAATTGGGAAGCTAAGAGGTGGGCGAATGAGCGTGTCATCCGAGCGGGCTGCGAGCGTCGAAGACATCGTGGTCGAGCGATGCCCGCGGTGCGCGGAACAGGTCGGTGACACCGATCTCTGGACCCGATTTCGGGTCTGCCCTGCCTGTGGATTTCACGCGACGATCCCGGCGATGCAACACATCCGAAACCTGATCGATCCTGGGACATTCGAGGAGACGAACGCGCGCCTCGTGTCGGTTGACCCGTTGGGCTTCTCGGACCTCGAGCCGTATAGCGATCGCGTTCAGCGAGCGCGAGCAAAGACTGGGCTGGCGGAAGCCGTGGTGACCGGCCGAGGGACTATTCAGGGCCGTGAGGTCGTGATCGCGGTGCTCGATTTCGGCTTCCTCGGCGGGAGCATGGGCTCGGTCGTCGGCGAGAAGGTCGCACAGGCATTCGAAATGGCGACCGATCGCAAGATCCCGATCGTGACGATCACCGCAAGCGGTGGCGCGCGGATGCAGGAGGGCATGCTCAGCCTGGTCCAGATGGCGAAGACAGCAGCCGCAGCGCGTCGGGCGCACGACGCGCATGTGCCGTACATCTCGATTCTGACGAATCCGACGACTGGCGGAGGTTACGCGTCGTTTGCCTCGCAGGGGGACATCCTCTTGGCCGAGCCGGAGGCGCTGATCGGGTTCGCCGGCCCGCGTGTCATCAAGGGGGTGTCCAAGGATGGGTCGGACGATGATGTCCGTCGATCGCATAGTGCCGAGTTCCTGTTCGCTCGCGGGTTCGTGGATGATATTGTCGAGCGCCCGCGAATGCGGAATGTGCTCGCGACGACCCTGAGGTTGCTGGCGGCGGACGCGCGGGTGACCGTCAGTGCGCCGCAGACGCGCACCCCGCCTTCCCACGAGCGGCCGGCCTGGGACGCCGTTCAGATCGCGCGGCATCCGGATCGCCCAACGGCGCTGGATTATATTCAGCGTCTCAGCCCGCAATTTATCGAGCTTCATGGTGATCGAGTCTATGGCGACGATCCAGCGGTCGTTGCCGGCCTTGGTGAGATCGCCGGCCGGGGCGTTGTGCTCGTCGGATTGGAGCGGGGTCACGGCGATCCTGCCCGCCGTGGCGGTCAGGCTCTTCCAGAGGGATACCGCAAGGCACTGCGAATGATGCGGCTGGCGGAGCGTTTGCGCTGCCCGCTGGTCACGCTGGTGGATACCCCCGGCGCGTTCCTTGGGATCGAGTCCGAGGAGCGTGGCCTCGCGGCGGCGTTGAGTGAATGTCTGGCTGAAATGAGCGCGCTGCCGGTTCCCGTGATCTCGATCATTATCGGCGAAGGCGGAAGCGGCGGCGCGCTGGCACTTGGTGTTGCTGACCGGGTACTGATGCAGGAACGGGCGATCTATTCCGTGATCGCGCCAGAAGGGGCCGCGGCGATCCTCTATCGGGATGTCGAGCGTGCGCCGGAGGTCGCTGAGCGATTGAAGATCACCGCCGCCGATTGTAGGCGGCTCGGGGTGGCCGATGTTCTCGTGCGTGAACCAGCTGGCGGAGCGCACACTGATCCGGATCTCGCGGCGGCACTGGTTCGTGACGCGCTGGTGGCAGCGTTGGCGGAGATTCAGGGGACGAGCGGGCGCAAGTTAGCGACGGAGCGCTACCGGAAGTTTCGCCAGATGGGCCAGGTCAATACGTACTGGCGCGAGTTTGTCAGCCGGGAGGCGGTCGAGCTTGGCGGGCTTGTGGCGCGGACGGTCGGCTCGATTCGTGGCCGGCTCGTTGGGGGTGATGATGTGGAATCGGTCACTGAAGACGAGGATGATGCGGGGTGACGGCGTCAGACAGGTGGAAGCCTGCCCTCCAGCACCGTCAAAACCGGCGTGACTTCATTCGGATGGCCGGGCTGCTGACGGGGATGGGGCTTCTCGGAGCGTGTCGGTCGGAGAGGTCAGCGACACCGGGCGTGGGGACGCCGCCGCCGGTGGCGACACCGACAACGGAGCCAACCGAGGTGGTGGTTCCGGCTGTTGCGGGGTACGACAACCCGATGATCTGGCAGGGCCGGGAGATCACGGTCACAAGCTGGGGAGGGGATTATCAGCTCGCGCAGCAACTGGCGATCTTTGAGCCGTTCGCGCGGCTCACTGGCGCGAAAGTGACAGTTGGAAAGACCGACATCGATTCGTTGAAGTCACAGGTCGAGTCGTCGGTGGTGAAGTGGGATGTCTGCGATATCCTGCTTGAAGATGTGTTGCCGCTCGCCAACCTCGGAGTTCTCGACGAGCTCGACTACAACGTCATCCAGACAACCGGGATCGAACACGGGATTCAGTTCGACCATGCGATTGGGTCGGCGTATTACTCGACGGTGCTTGCCTATCGCCAGGGTACCTGGCCCGATGAGCCAGCCCCGAGCGGATGGTCTGATTTCTGGGATCTGGCAAGCTATCCGGGCGCCCGAGGGCTCCATCAGCAGGCACAGACAACGCTGGAGTTTGCGCTGATCGCCGATGGCGTCGCGCTGGGGGATCTGTACCCGCTGGACGTTGATCGCGCGCTTGCTTCACTGGAGCGTATCCGCGACGCGGTCACGCTCTGGTGGGAGCAGGGCGCACAGCCAGCCCAACTGCTGAATACCGGGGATGTCAGCATGGCCGCGGCATGGCATTCACGCGTCGAGCGAGTCAGGCAGGATGGAGTGTTGGTCGATATCAGCTGGAACGGTGGCGCGTTATCCGGGGACGCATGGGTGATCCCGAAGGGGAGCGTGAACCGCAACGTCGCGATGGATTTCATCAACTTCGCGACACGCCCGGAGGTGTGCGCGGCATTTGCCTCGTTGGCGCCGTTCGGGCCGGTGAATGCGGGCGCATTCAAACTGATGGATCCGGCCGTCGCGCGCGAGCTACCGTCGTTTCCGGCGAACCGGGAACTGCAGTTCATCGTCGACTTTGACTGGTGGTTCAAGCATCAGGAAGCTGTCGACAAGCAATTCGCAAACTGGCTTTCTCTCAAATCGCAGTAGGGCTCGCGCTCAACTGATGAGCGCGGCGAAATCGCGCTCGAAGGTTGCCGCCGCAGCGTCGGCATCGGCGAGGTTATCGCTTAGAGGGCCGGCAAGGGCGAGATCGATATCGTCGATGAGATCCTGCTCGGCGAGTGATGGCTGCACTGCGAGCGAGGGGAGACGGGCAATCGGCGTTGGGGCGAGGATGATATCGAACTTCTCCAACTCCAGCGCAACAATGTCACTCTCATCGAGCGCTTCGGGTTCCCAGACGAGAAACGCGCGGGTGAGCCCCTCGCGGGAGATGTTGGCGATCCATCGTGTGAGCTCCGTGTTGACCCCCTGAACTGCGATGGCAATGTCGATCAGCGACACCTCGCGACTGAGCCATTCGAGAAGTGGGGCGCCAGTCCGCGGATCGTAGGTGCTGTGTTGCAGCAGCGGGAAGCGTTCGTAGACGTGGCGCGATGCCCGGGATCCGGTTGTTCGGAGAGTCCGGGTAAGCATCTCATTCTGGCGTTCCTCGACAACCCGGATATCGTTGCCCAGCGTGGCGAGGCTGTTCGCGAAGGCGCGAGTGTAGAGCGCGGACGGATTATCGACATAACCGACGATACTGTTGACGAAGAACGTGATCCTCAACACTAGTCTCCTGATGTGAAACCGATGACGCCGGCAACAATCAATGGCGCAAAGGGCCAGTCTACCGGGGTTCCGATCTCGACGTCCATCCGGGACGAGGTCCAGTCGTGGTTGTTCGTATGGCGTGGAGGTCGAAGGGGACGGGACCGCCCGCGAACCGCGACACATGAAGACACCCAAGCCGACGGCCGTAGTGAAACTCAGACCGGCTACCCCCGCGCCGGACAGGAATGGTGGATCCACACCGAACTGCACGATTCCCGCCGGCGCCGTCGATGCCAGATCCAGCCATGAGTGACCAGATCGTCATGGAGAGGGTTGTTGACGCGGATGTTCGACCGTGCTAGGTTGCGGTCGCCGTGTTGCCCATCAGACAGCACGTGTCACAGGGGGATGTCAGCGCCAGTATCTCGGCCCGAGCCGATCACCGGCTGAATTGTTCAACAACCAAGTAATACCAGGATTCCCACCGGCGTGCGGTCAATACGCCGGTGTCTCGTACGGCCGGCGTTGACGCCGAGCCGGCGCTGCGTGTAATCCGCGATTCGGGTTGCTCCCGGGGGTGTGGCGCTCTGGTGGTGGGCGTGACGGGTGAGTAGCCTGGACCGGCGTGTTGGAGGGATGAACAGTCACCGCGATGGTCGTGCGAAGAGTTTCGTGGGGGAGAGATTATGAACGAGCAGATGAGACAGCGCCGCGGTCGACTGTGGATGATCGTCGCGGTCCTGACTATCGGGGGCATGTTGCTGGCTGCTTGCGGTGGGTCCAAGACGACGCCAGCACCGGCGCAAAGTCCAACAACCGACACGAAGGATGCTACGGCTGCCGCTATCGCGTCCGCGACAGGGAACCCAAACATCCCTACGCTACACGATGTCGTCGAGCTTGCGCCGCCGGTGCCACAAGATGGGGGCAGCCAGCCGGGGGCACTTCCTAATGCGACTCTCACCTATCAAATGTCGTCGGACATCCCCAGCGCCGATCCGGCAGTTGATTCGTGGGGCAACATCTACCCGCTGGTTTTCATGCCACTACTGTCGCTGACGCCTGACAACAGGGTTGCGCAGTACGCTGCTGAGAACATGAAACTGTCCGACGACGGCATGACGTACACATTCAAGCTGCGCAAGACGTTCTTCTCCGATGGCGTCGCGGTCACGGCCGGTGACTACGCTTTCGGGATGCAGCGCGTCTGTGACCCCGTAGTGGCCGGCAGCTACTCGAACGTATTCTTCGATATTGTTGGCTGCCAGGATTGGCGCAGCGCGGATGAGAGTTCAGTCTCTCAGGACCAGATGAACGAGCTGCGGCAGGCGGTTGAGGAGTCGATCAAGGCGATCGCCGAGGACACACTCCAGATCAAGATCTCGCATCCGGCCGGCTATTTCCCGTATGTCCTGACGCTCTGGATGACAGATCCGGTGCGAAGAGATCTCGTTGAAAGCGATCCTGGGGGCTGGTGGAAAAATCCTGATACCTACCTCGGCAACGGCCCGTTCAGGGTGACCAAGTACACCCCCAACCAGGAGTGGGTGTTTGAGCCAAACCCGCATTTCCCGCTTGGCAAGCCTGGAATCAGCAAGCTGACACTGAAGATCATCCCGTCATCGGCAACGGCTCTCCTCGCGTATCAGACTGGCGAGCTGGATATCTATGCGCTATCGACGTCGCAGTATCCGCAAGTGCTGAGTAATCCGGTTCTCAAGCCAGATCTGATCGAGCTGCTTAGCCCGTCCACGATGTGGCTCTACCTCAACATGGAAGACCCGCCGTTTGACAGCCTGGAGGTTCGTCAGGCATTCGCGTCCGCGATGAATCGAGAGCTCTACATCCAGCAGGTGAATTCCGGCGCGGGACAGCCGGCCGGCACACTCCTCTATCCTGGCATTCCCGGATACCAGACGGAGTACCAGCAGGCCTACGATCCGGACAGGGCAAAGGCACTCCTGGCGGAAGCGGGCTATCCGGGTGGCAAGGACTTCCCTGCAATCAAGCTCTACTTCGATGGCAGCGACGACTTGTCGAAGAAAGACGCGCTCTTCTGGTCCGATCAGTTCAAGCAGGTTCTGGGTGTCAACATCGTGCCGAGCGGGATTGACTCGGTCGAGCTCAGCAAGATGTTCGATGAGAAAGATCCAGAGCTCCAGTTAACGACCAGCGTCTGGTGGCAGGACTATCCGAGCGCACAGAACTGGCTGAGCCTGTTGTTTGGCAACGACTCGCCGTTCGCGTCACGTGGCTGGAACGATCCGAAGTTCAACGACCTCGTCAACCAGGCAGACCGGCTTTCGGGAGATGAGGCGGCGGCGCTGTACGCGAAAGCGGACGCATATCTGGCGGAGATGGCTGCCGCTCTCTTCTACATGCACGGCGCGGATCTGACGCTCGTCAAGCCCTACGTGAGGGGTTACTCCACCGGCGCGTCGCAGACGTATGGGTTCTACTACAACATGGTCTTCGGCCCCGGTGCGATGTACGTCGTCGAGCACTAGCAGCCGCGATTTCAGATTTGGGGCGATGCGCGAGACCGTGTGTCGCCCCTTGTTGAGATGAGGGAGTGATCGCCTCGTGGTTGGGTTCATCATTCGGCGTGTGCTGGCGGCAATCCCGGTGCTCTGGATCGTCATCAGTGTCACCTTTGTGCTCATGCACCTCGCCCCGGGCGGCCCCTGGGATGCGATGAAGGGAAAGAAGCGGCTCGATCCCGCCCTTCAGGCTGCGTTCAACCACAAATACGGGCTCGACAAACCACTCTACGAGCAGTATCTACTCTATCTCAGGGACGTAGTGCGACTCGACTTCGGCACCTCGTTCGCGCAGCAGGGGAGTAGTACTTTCTCGATCATCGCCCGTGGGTTCCCGTACTCCGCGTCGGTCGGACTCGGCGCCTTCTTCTTCGCGGTGATCGTGGGCATTCCTCTAGGCATCCTGGCTTCAACGAAACAGAATACCTGGGTGGACTACATAAGCCTTATCGGAGCTACCGCCAGCTACGCGATCCCCAACTTCGTCATTGGCGTCTTTATGCTCGTGATCTTCGGTGTCAAGCTCGGCTGGGTCAGCATCCTCTGGAAGGGCCAATGGAGTAACTACGTCCTGCCGAGTATCGTCCTTGGTCTTGGTTCGGCGGCCTTTCTGGCACGCCTGACGCGTGCGGCCATGCTTGAAGAGTTGCATCATGAGTATGTGCGGACTGCGCGGGCCAAAGGACTGAGCACGAGAGTCGTCATTGCTCGCCACGTCGTTCGCAACGCGCTCATCCCTGTCGTGACGATCATGGGGCCAACCATCGCGGCACTGGTCACCGGGACGATCATCATCGAACAGATCTTCAACGTGCCCGGCATGGGGCGGCTCTATATCACGAGCATCACCTCACGCGACTATCCGGTGATCATGGGGGTGACGCTTCTTTACGCCTTCTTCATCATCCTCGGAAACATGCTCGTCGACATCACCTACGGGCTGATCGACCCGCGGGTAAAGAATCGCTAGATGCATATCAATTTCCGGCTGACGCGCGTCGATCGGTGTTTGATGACGGGACGGCGTGGGGCGCGAGGGATCATGTGGGGTCCGACGAGAAAGGGTCTAGCGAATGGCGGGTGCTCGAAACGCCGATATTGACGAGCACGAACGGATCGGGGCCAGGGGCGATGTACGATCGTCACAGCGAGGGCTCTGGTCGGACGCCTGGAAGCGGCTACGCCGGAACAAAGCCGCCGTTGCCAGTGTCGTCTTCATCGTGGCACTGGGGCTGGTCGCGCTGTTCGCGCCGCTCCTGGCGCCCCACGACCCGAACTCCGCGTCCCCTACGGCTTTGCCCTTCTCGCCTCCCTTCTGGGCGGCGGGGAACGACCCGCGCTACCTGCTCGGCACTGACATGCTGGCGCGCGATGTGTTGAGTCGGCTCATCTACGGCGCGCGGGTCAGCCTGGCGGTTGGACTGGTGCCGGCCGCAATCGTCACCGTGATCGGCGCTCTGGTTGGCCTGACCGCCGGCTGGGCAGGCGGCTGGGTCGACGATCTGCTGATGCGGATGGTCGACGCCGTCTACGCGTTTCCCGCCTTCCTCTTCTTCATCGTCCTGGCGACCATTTTGCGTGATAGCTGGTTTGGACATCTCATGGGCGGGCTGGTGATGCTGTTCACCGCGTTCGCCATCGTTGGCTGGACCGATATGGCGCGTCTCGTCCGTGGCCAGGTACTGACGGTCAAGCAACGGGAGTATGTCGAAGCGTCACGGGCGATCGGCGCGCCGCCCTCGCGGATCATCCTCAAGCACATCCTGCCGAACAGCCTCGCGCCGCTAGTCGTGGCGATCGCGTTCGAGATTCCCGCCTACGTGCTTGCCGAGGCATCGCTGAGCTTCCTCGGGCTGGGCGTTCAGCCGACCGTGGCGAGTTGGGGACAGATGGTCTACGACAGCTTCCCGGCTATCCTCGGTCGATCAGAATTCGTGCTCATGCCGTCGTTGCTGATCGCCGGGATCATGCTCGCCTTCACCTTCCTCGGCGATGGGTTGCGTGACGCGCTCGATCCCAAGGACACGCAGCAGTCCTGACCGAACCTCATCCGTGTGATTGTTCTGGGCGAGCGCGTTCGCATAGTGCGTGTCGAGGTTGTCGATCTCACCGTCGATGCGCGAGGTCTCCAGCGTGGAGTTTCCGCTAAGCAGACCCCGAGTGCTACCCGGGTTCGAGATCGCGAGACATCAATCCACCGGGACGCCGAGAGTGTCGGCGCCGGTAGCCCAGCCACTTCCAGCCTCAAGGCGAAGCTGCAGCACCCGATACATTGCCTCAAAGAAGATCGTTGAGCTCATCTTGGATGTCCCGTGGAGACGTTCGGAGAAGGTGATCGGAATCTCGACAATCGTCGCACCGGCCAGCGCGGCACGATAGGTCAACTCAATCTGGAACGCGTATCCGGTTGATTCGACGCTGTCGAGGTCGATGGATTCGAGGACGTGGCGGCGGAAGCATTTGAACCCGCCGGTCAGATCCCGGATGGGCAGCCCGAGGATGGTGCGCGCGTAGAGCGAGCCGCCGCGGGAGATAACCTTACGAACGGGCGACCAATTCACGGTGCGCCCGCCAGGCACATAGCGAGAGCCGATTACGAGATCGGCCTGCCGGCTGGCATGAAGCATCCGAGGCAGCGCGGCAGGATGGTGCGAGAAGTCGGCGTCCATCTCGAAGATGTGCGTGTACTCGCGGGCGAGGGCCCAGTGGAACCCTGCGATGTAGGCAGTGCCAAGACCGAGCTTGCCTTCGCGCTCGATGAGGTGGATCCGATCGGGAAAATCGAGCATCGCTGCGCGAACGCTATCGGCGGTGCCGTCGGATGAATTGTCATCGACGACCAGCACCTGAAATTGAGGGTAATGGAGGATCTGAGGCAGGATCTCGCTGATGTTGTCACGCTCGTTGTAGGTAGGAATGATGATGAGCGGACGCGCCGAGCCGACTTCGGGATACAGGCCTCGGTTGGGGGCTCGGCGTTCGCGACGCAGGTTGTTGTCCATTGTCCTCAATCCCGAATCCATTCGCGGCTGCCCGTAGACAGCACCTGCCTCACGAGCAACACGCAAGACGATTGCCAAGGATACCTAGCGTCGGCGAAGATATCACTGTCGATTGTCGGAACGAGCACGGTCAGGAGCGAGTGTGGTCATCGAGCAGCGGCTTGAGGAATTGGGCATCACGTTACCGAAGGGTCCGTCGCCGGTCGCAAACTACGTCCGGTATGTCCAGACGGGAAATCTGCTCTATCTCTCCGGCACCGGGCCATCGCGGGATGGTGAGTACGCCTTCGTCGGGCAGGTTCCAACGGATGTGTCGATTGATGAGGGATATCAGGCGGCGCGTATCGCCGGCCTGAATCTGCTTGCGACCGCGAAGGACGCGCTGGGAGATCTCGATCGCGTGCGGCGAGTGGTCAAGGTGCTGGGGATGGTGAACTGCGCGCCGGGATTCGGGGATCAGCCGAAGGTTATGAATGGATTCTCGGACCTGATGGTTGAGGTCTTCGGCGACGCCGGCCGGCACGCCCGCTCGGCGGTCGGGATGGCTGGGCTTCCCGGGAATATCCCGGTGGAGATCGAAGTGATTCTCGAAGTCGAATAGACGACTCAGTCACCGGTTGCGAGGACTGACCCCATCGCGGCTATTGTCCCCTGACCAGGGGCTGATAGCCGCGGTGGGATCGATGTCTTACTTCTCGTCGTCGGTGGGATCGATGATCGTTCGGGCGGATGCGGGAGGGCCGCCTCCGACACGATCGGCGAATGCCTGCTTGAGGTCGACGCCGGTGACGGCGGCAAAGCTCTCAGTCATCCGTTCGACGATCAATGGGAGCTCGTTGGCGTAGCGACCGATCGCGCCGCCTCCATCGCTCGCGCCGTTGCCGCTGTCGATCATGACGACACGATCGATGGTCGAGAGTGGCAAAGCCGCAGCCTCGACGATCTTCGGCAACTGTTCGACGAAGGTCTGATACATCAGGAGCTGCATCGCTCGCGCCTCGTAGGCGTTGAGCGCCTCGGCCATCTGGCGTTTGCCGTCGGCCTCGGCGAAAAGGGCCGCCCGGCGGCCTTCGGCCTCGGCCAGCAGCTTGGCACGGGCACCTTCAGCCGCGGCCGTTAGCTCGGCTTGCAGCGCTTCCGCCAACGCCTTCTTGGCGTCGGCATCAGCGATGCCTTCCTGACGAATGCGGGACGCTTCGCCAGCGCCGAGCAGTTCGCGCTCGCGCGATTGTGCCTCTGCGCGGGTGACTGTCGCCTGGCGATCGCCCTCCGCCTGCAGAATGGCGGCCTGCTTCGCGCCCTCAGCTGTGACGATGGTGGCCTGGCGCTCAGCGTCGGCCTGCTTGAGGACCGTCGCTTCCAGCTCGCGCTCTTTGCGCTTGACTTCCATCTCCTGAACCGCGATGGACGCCTCGGTGCGAGCCAGCTCGACCTGCTGCTGGGCGATGACGACTTCGCGCTGCGCCTCTGCTTCGGCGCGCGGGCCGGCCTGTGATGCTTTCGAGCGTTCCGCCTGGACGGAGGCGTCGAAGCCGGCCTTGGCGACATTGGTATCCCGCTGAGCGGACGAGATCTGCGCGTCGGCCTGGGCCTCGGCGGTTGCGGCGGCCTGCATCGCCAGCGCGGAACGAGTGCGAGCGTCGCGTTCGGCTTCGGCCCGGCCGATCTCGGCGTCGCGCTTGACCTCGGCGGTGCGCCGCTGGCCGAGCGCGTCCAGATATCCATTCGGGTCACTGATCTGCTGAATGGTCAGTACGTCGATATCGATACCCATCCGACGAAGGTCTTGCGCGGATTCCGCCGTCATTCGCTGGGCGAAAGCCTGCCGGTCGGTGTTGATCTCTTCGACGGTGAGCGTGCCAAGGATGGAGCGAAGATGGCCCTCCATCGTCTGGAAGATGACGTTGCGAATCTGATCGGGATCCATGCTGAGGAAGCGCTCAATGGCGTTGCCAATCGAATAATCGTCGGAGCCGACCTTGACGTTCGCGACGGCGTCGACTGCGACCGGCACGCCCTCCTTGGTGTATGCGGACTGGATCTTCAGCGGAATGGTGATGACGTTGAGGGAGAGGTAATCCACCCGTTCAAGGATCGGGATTCGAACACTCGAGCCACCCTTGATAATGCGGTAGCCGACCGTCTGTCGCTCCCCGGTCTCCGGATTGTCGATGATGCGTTTGCGGCCGGAGAAGATGGCGACGGTGCTTGGCGGAACCTTGATGATGTTGGTGTTGACCAGCGCGACCAGGCCGGCCAGCGCGGCAAGAACGAAGAGGACGCCGAGCGTCACGACGATGTAGTCCATCTAGCTGCTCCTGCTTTCGCTGGTGGCGTCCGCTGGTGCAGCCGCCGGTTCGATGCGTTCGACAAGGACGGAGCTGCCGAGTGTCTCAATGACTCGGACACTGATGCCGACGGGGATCGCGGACCCGTCGCTCGTGCGGGCGATCAGCTGGCGGGTGCTATCGGCTGCGGTCACGAGCACCTCGCCGACATCGCCGACCGGGATCCCGATCGTGACCTGGCCGCGTCGTCCGACGAGGGAGGCCATATTGACGTCGGTCGACGCTGTGGCTCGATAGAGCGAGTTGATGACCCACCAGGCGATAGCGCCGAGGAAGAGCGCGGCGATGGCGCTGGTGAGCGCGCTCATCAGTGGGCTCCAGCCGTACTGAGTCGTGATCATGCCGGTGGCGCCGAATGCGGTCAATGCGACGGCAATCGTCTTGCCAGAGAGTGGGTGGGCGTCACCATCGAAGCTGTCGGGGTGATCTCCGGAGAAGTCGAATACCTCGCCGAGCATGACTGACCCGATCAGAAAAAGCGCCCCAACAAGGGCGATGGCGAAGTAGAGCAGCACGGCAAGACTCCGTTCTGCCAGTCACGCGGCTGTCCGGGTGCAGTGACGGGGTCGGGCATGGTCGGCGCCCGGCCTGCGCAGCGACAAGCACATATCAGCGCTTGATCTTAACCTATTCGGTCGCACGGTGGCTTGAATGGAGGCGGCTGGGCTGGGCGTGGCCAGGAAGGTCACGCCCAGCCCAGCAAATTGCGCTGCTAGATGTCCGCGCCGAGGTACCGCAGAGCGATGGCCGAGAGCACGCGGACGCCGACAGCGAGAGCGTCTTCGTCGGCGTCGAAGCGGGGATGATGCGGCGGGTAGATCATGCCCTTCTCGTCGTTACGAACGCCGAGTGAGACCATGCAGCCCGGGGCGCGTTCGAGGACGTAGGCGAAGTCCTCGCCGGCCATGATCGGCGCGCCGTGATGAACATGGTCAGCGCCCAGTAGCTCGACGCATGTGTCGGTCGCCAACTGCGTCATAGCCGGGTCGTTGACCATGGCAGGATAGCCGCGCAAATAGATCAGCTCGGCTTCGGCGCGGTGGGCCGCGGCGATAGCTGGCACCATCTCGTTCATGCGCTGCTGGATGAGGTCGCGGATCTCCGGGTTGTATGTTCGCACGGTGCCGGTGAGTTGCGCTGTCTGGGGGATGACGTTGCTAGCGGTTCCGGCGTGGAGGGTGCTGATTGTCACTACCGCGGTGTCGATGGGATTCACCTCTCGGCTGACGATCGACTGGAGCGCGATGAGGATCTGGGCGGCAACGTAGGTGGCATCGATGGTGGTGTGTGGGAAGGCGGCATGCCCACCCTTGCCCGTGACGTTGATCTCGATGGTATCGGCGGCTGCGGCGTGTGGCCCAGGGCCGGTTGACACGTGGCCGGCCGGGTGCTCAGTCGACACGTGAAGCGCGAACGCAGCATCCACTGGCGGGTTGTCGAGGATGCCGTCGTGGATCATTGCGACCGCGCCGCCAGCGCCCTCTTCCCCGGGCTGGAACATGAGCTTGACGGTGCCATCGAAGAGGTGGCTCATATTCTGGAGGATCTCTGCGACGCCCATCAGGATGGTCGTGTGGCAGTCGTGGCCGCATGCGTGCATCTTGCCGGGGTTGCGCGACTTGTACTCAACGTCGTTGATCTCGTCCATCGGCAGCGCGTCCATATCGGCGCGCAAGAGCACGCACTTGCCAGGGCCAGCGCCGCGTGTGCCGCGGATCTCCGCGAGGACGCCGGTGCCGCCGGTGATCGGGAAGGTCTTGATCTGGGCACGCTTGATCATTTCAGCGTCCATGTAGAGTGGCCGGCCGTCGCCGCCAACTCCCTTACGGAACGTGACGCCGGCCTCTTTCAGATGCTTCTGGACGAGCTCAGAGGTGGCAACCTCTTCGCAGAGCAACTCGGGGTTGACGTGGATCATGCGTCGTGTCTCGCGCAGCCATGCGTCGAGCTCCGGTGTGACGGTGATCGTTTCTGACAGCGACATACTCTACTCTCCCATTCTGTTTCCGGGTCATCAGCTGCCGATGCGGCGCGGCCCGAAGTCTGCTTCGCGCTCCGATTCCTCATCGATGCGCATGCCCGGCCCGACGAAGTCAAAGTGTGTCTTGAGAATCTTCGGAATGATGAACGTGTTCGTGCGGACAACCCCCGAGATTGTGCCGAGCTCCTTGGTCACGAAATCGTAGAGCTTCTCGACAGACTCCGCGTGAATCTGGAGTGAGATATCGCGGTCGCCTGTCGTCAAGCCGATGTAGCCGACCTCGGGCTTGGCCGCGATGAGGGACGCGACGCTCTGGATGCGGCCGGCTTCGACCTCGAGAAAGACGTCGGCGGTGACGGCATAGCCGACGGTGGATGGGACGATCGATGCAACCAGCCGAATCACCTTGTCGCTGACCAGCCGATCGATGCGAGCGCGCACAGTCCGCTCGGCGACGCCCAGTTGTCGCGCGATTTCGGCGCTGGACATCCGACCGTCATCCTGTAATCGCTTGATGATGGCGCGGTCGAGGATATCCACCGGTCGTGCCATCGAAGTGTCTCCTCACATGCGCTGGCTCGCCACGGACATCCGGGCGACCCGCGACGTTCAAACGATCGTGCTGATCCGGGCCATTGTAGCGCGGATAGCCAAAGGTGACAGCGCGGGGGTTACGAAGCTCAGGTCAGCCGCCCGTTTCCGGCCGCTGGCTCCAGGGATCGTCCCCGTCTGGCAGCCGGCCACCGAAGTGGCCATCCTCCACGACATCAGCGCGCTGGAGTTCGATAATCCGGTCGAGGAAGGCGGATGGGGACGTAATCTCCTCATGAAAGTGATAGCGAGCCATCGCGAAGTGCGCCTGCTGGCCCGGGTCGAAACGACCGCCGTGCATTGCGAGGCGAGCGAACTCGACGAGTCGCGGATCGTCGTCGGGCAGATCAAGAATGTAGATTGCGAATGCCTGGAGGCCGGCGGCGGAGCGCAGATTGCGCACGTCGCGGTCATATTCCTCGGCGCGAGCCTCACGCCAGCGGGCGAGCTCGTGGAGATAATCGGCAATCATCATCTGGATGGAAACCTCCACGTCGCCTCCCCTGGTCGATCCGGTACAACATCGCTGGCGGCCGACACGGGAGGCAGCCCGTGGATGAGAGAGCAGACGCACGCCGGATGGCCGGCAGTAGCCATACGGGTTGCTCCCAGCGGCGACCCTGGTGACCCCGCTGGGATTCGAACCCAGGACCCATGGATTAAAAGTCCACTGCTCTGCCGCTGAGCTACGGGGCCGCGGAAAGTATAGCATTGGCGTTCGGGCCATCTAGAGGCGAATGAAGGGGGCGGGATGCTGGTTGAAGCCGAGGCGTTGCGGTTGATCCAGGTGGCGGTCGAAAGGGTCGGCGGGCCGCGAGTCGTCGTGGGCAGCCCCCGGCACCCGTTCGCGCTGAACTCAACCGACGAGCAGGATGTCGAGGGGCAGACGGTCATCATTCATTATTCCGAGATGAGTAGCCCCGCGCTTGCTGAAGTCGCTGGTTGGATCTTCGAGGTGCGGGTAGACGAGTATGTGCTGATGCAGCGACCTCGACCGGGACGCTAGTGTCACGAGGGAAGCGCCTGGCTATCGCCGGAATGGCGTCCACCGCCATTAGCCTGGCTGGTTGGCGAGCACGGGCCCTCGCGCCGAGCGGAGCTGTGACGGCAACCGTCGTGGGAACGTCGATTCTCGGCCGGCTATCCTGGCCCGGCGGGGTGTTGCTCGGAGCGTTCTTCGTGTCTTCCAGTCTGCTCTCGCGGCTTTCGCCAGAGCAGGAAATCGCCGCAAGGGGCGGTCAGCGCGACATGATACAGGTGCTCGCCAATGGTGGTGTCGCGGCTGCCACGGCGATGGCATGTGACCGCCGGGCGTTGTTGACGGTAGCCGCGTCTCTCGCGGCAGCAACAGCCGACACCTGGGCAACGGAAATCGGGGCGACTTCGTCAGCCCGACCGCGCCTCATTGTTTCGCGGAGGCCGGTGGTCGCTGGGACTTCTGGCGGGGTAACAACACGCGGGTTATCTGGCGCTCTGGCAGGGGCCGGACTTCTCGGACTAACGACTGTTGCAGTTAGCAAGACATGGCCCCATGCCTGGCGCAATGGAGGTGTCGTCCTCCTGGCCGGCATGGCTGGGTCGCTGATGGATAGCGTGCTTGGCGAGCTAGTCCAGGAGCGCCGCTGGTGCCCGCGCTGCGAGAAGCCGACCGAGGCGAAGGTCCACCGTTGCGGTGAGTCGACGGTCGTTGTCGGCGGATGGCCGGGGATTTCCAACGACGTGGTGAACGTCCTCTGCACGTTCTCGGGCGCACTCGTCGGAGGTACTCTCGGTCGATAGACGATGGCCTGACCTGTTTCAGATCGGTTGATGGCGGCGAACGTCGTCAGCCGCCCCGCGCCGCGCGGGCTGCGAGAGCAGCGCTCCACATGATATCGATCGGCGCTGGCTGGCCGGTCCAGAGCTCGAACGAGCGAGCGCCCTGGTGGACGAGCATCGGTAGGCCGTCGATCGTTGCGAGGCCGGCCGCGCGGGCAGCGCGCAGGTACGGAGTCTCGCGATAGGTCAGGTCGTAGGCGATTGCCGCCGGAGGCATGACGCCGAAGGCCGCGGGGTCGAGCGGTAGATCGTGTCCCTGCCAGCCGATCGATGTCGCGTTGACGATCAGGCCGGCATCGGATGCGAGTGCCTGCGCCTGATTGGACGTCGCAGACCTGACGCGGTCGTCACCCAACGCCGCGGCGAGGTGTTCCGCCCGAGCGATGGTTCGGTTGAGGACATGGATGCGGCGAACGCCCGCGTTGAGCAGCGCAACAACAATCCCTCGGGCGGCGCCGCCAGCGCCGAGCACAATCGCGTCCAACTCCTCGAATCGAACCTCGCGTTCCCGCAACGGCACAACGAAGCCGTGGATGTCGGTGTTGTCGCCAAATAGACGGCCGTTGCGCGGGACGATCGTGTTGACCGCGCCCGCCCGGAGAGCCAGATCGCTGACGTCGTCCATAGCGGCGAACACTGCCTCTTTGTGTGGGACAGTGACGTTCGCGCCGAGCGCGCGACCTGCGCGAAGATCGTCAAGCCGGCCTGGCAGTGCCGCTAGCGGTGTCGGCCAGAGCTCGTAGCGAATGTCCAGACCAAGCGAATCGAGCGCAGGCTGCTGGAAGAAAGGCGAAAGCGAGTGTTCGACCGGATCTCCGATCAGCCCGATGCGGCGACTGTCTGACACCGACTCAGTGTCCCTTCACGTACTTGTCGACGTTCTGTTGGTGCTCTTCGGCTGTGACGGCAAATGCGTGGGAGCCGTCGCCACGCGCGACGAAGTAGAGGTAGTTTGTCTGGGCCGGCCGAAGTGCGGCCTCGATTGATGCGAGGCCCGGATTGCAGATTGGGCCCGGTGGCAGGTCGGGGTTGAGGTACGTGTTGTAGCGCCCGTTCTGTTGAATGTCGTCGGGGGTCAGTTCCGGCCACCAGTTTCCTGGTCGCCCGAGCTCGAACTGCACGGTTGGATCTGCCTGAAGTGGCATCCCTTGCTCGATGCGGTTGTAGTAGACCGATGCAATGATCGGCCGCTCTTCCGGCAAAACCGCCTCGCGTTCGATGATCGAGGCTATCGTGATGACCTGGTGAAGCGTGAGACCCATCTGGTCGGTTTCGGTGATGGTTTCAGGATGGACGCGCTCCTGGAACGTATTGAGCAGCGTCGTCAGGACATCCTCCGGGCTTGAGTCGAGCCGGAAATTGTACGTGTCGGGAAAGAGATAGCCCTCCAGCGCAACTCCACTCGGTCGGGTGTGGAGGAATGCGAACTTGTCGTTCCACTTCTGCTCGCGAGTCGCCGTCATGAAGTCATCGGCGGAAGCAATGACATGCGCGTTGGTGAGCGCCTCTACGTACTGCTCGGTGCGCCAACCCTCGACGAAGCGAACCTGAACCTCCTGAGCGAGCGCAGCCTCGCGAGAGGTGATGAGATGGATGATCTGCGTCGTCGACATCGTCGAATCGATCCGATAGCGGCCGGCAATGATGTCGCTGCCGAGGCCGGCGATGCGAACCCGAAAGCGAAAGTACGCGGGCGAGCGGATCAGCCCGTCGGTCTTGAGGCGGTCGGCGATAGAATCTACTGATTCGCCCTGATCGACGGTGAAATAGACGCTCTCTCCGGTCGTCGTGTCCGGGTTGTCGAGGGCGCGCACGATGATGATCTGGGTGACAAAGACAATCGCCAGGGCGAGGACGATAACGGAGCCGATCACGATGAGTTGCCGGGTGCGTGATGTCACAAATGTATCCAGTTTCAGGGGTAGTCCCGCAGGCGGGTGTAGCCGATGGGGGCAGACTCGAGCGTATGGCAGATAGCGGGGGAAGTCTAGCACGGACGAACGGAGCGACCGATGCGCGCGTCTCCGAGGGGAGCAACGTGCGTGCGCTGACACCGGGGCTGCGCGTCGTTGTCATTCTGGGCGCGACGGCGACCGGCAAGACTGCTTTGGCGCTTAAGGTGGCCGAATCGGTCGGCGGGGAGATTATCAACGCTGATTCGCGCTACTTCTACCGGGGCATGGATATTGGCACCGCCAAGCCGACTGTCGCGGAACAGATGCGCGTGCCGCACCATCTGATCGATATTCTCGAGCCGACCGAGCCATTCTCGCTGGGTCGCTTTCTGACGCTCGTCAATGGGACTGTCGAGGAGGTCGCTGGGCGAGGCCACGCTCCGATCGTGACCGGCGGGACCCCACAGTACCTGCGCGCGTTTCTCGAGGGATGGCGGCCACCCGAAGTGCCGCCGAACGAGGAGTTGCGAGTGAGGCTCGAAGACCTCTCGACGGAGGCGCTTTGCGAGAGGTTGATCGAGAAGGACCCGGTGTCGGCGGGGCGCATTGGGCGGCACAATCGGCGTCGAATGATTCGAGCGCTGGAAGTGAGCGAGACACTGGGCCGGCCGATGAGTGAGGTGAGCGCGAGCCATGCTCCCCCGTGGCGGTTTCTGATCATCGGGCTTCGGAGCGATCGCGAACTTCTCTATGAACGTATCGATCGGCGGGTCGAGGCGATGCACGCAGCGGGCTGGCTTGACGAGGTCGTCCGGCTGAGAGATCGCGGCGTAACGGCGGCGACACCAGCGATGAGCGCGCATGGCTACCGAGAGACGTTGGCGGTACTGGATGGGACATTGCAGATCGGCGAGGCGATTCGGCAGACACAGACGATGGTGCACGCCTATGTTCGCCACCAGGAGACGTGGTTCCGACGCTTCGTCGACGTCCAGTGGCTCGATAGTTCGGTGGACGGTTTCGACGACGTGGCAGTGCGGATGACGCGCGAATTTCTGACGGAACGCCAGTAGCCGGCGGCGGATCCAGAGCCGCGGAACAGGTTGAGTATCGCGGTCCGAGCCAGTCGCGGCGTTGCCGGAGTTCGCCGCGCGCGTCGGTGAGCAGCGCTGGCAGTGCGGCCATCGATCGTGTGCCGCCGGTCCTTCGCTGCCTGGCGGGCGGATCGGCAGCGAAGGACGTAAGGAATCCCGTGGCTGTCTGGCAGAAGCCTCAGCCCGGCTGGGCCTGGTGCGGATGCAGGTCGACGGCCTTACCGGTCGCTGCCGATTGCTGCACAGCATTCCAGACGGCGCGAAGGTCGTCGCCGTCGAGCCAACGGCCTGCCGTGGCGCGCCGGTCGATAAGCGCCAGACACCGTTCGGCAAGATCCTCCCACCATGGCCATACCATGGCTTCGTTCCCGAGCGGCTCGACACGAATCCCCTGCGTTGTCGGCTCGGCGCGCAACACCTGGTTGGAACCAGTCACCTCGACCAGCAGCTCGCGTGCGGACGCCCCGGCTGAAGCGAGCGCCTCGATCGTGACGATGGCGTCGTTGGCGAGCCGGAGCGTGATGAACCATGCGTCGTTTTCGCCAAACAGCGACGCCCGGGTTGCCCAGACACGCGCGACCGGGTCAGGAAGAAGATCCCGGCATACGGCGAGGACTGGGCCGACACCGCCGGCGATAAGCGCTTCCGGCGACGAACCGCGAGGAATACGCATGCTGGCGTAGCATCCGTAGACGCTCCCGACCTCACCCTCGGCGATCGCGCGTTGAATTTCCTCAACGGCCTCAAAGGCGGTGAAGAATGGGACAACGTGTCGGATTGATGAGGCATAGACGCCGGGACCGACGCCGATGGCGTCGGCGGGGGCGTCGCCTGCTTCAGTCGCGATCGTGAGCGGATGGTTTGTATCGACATAACGGGCCGCGTGCCGCAGCAGGCGGGCGAGGCCCGTATCGCCGAGGATCGTCCAGCCAGCATTACCCGACATGCGGTTCCTCTTTCAGCGCCAGCGGCAACGAGACGGGAGCGCCGGTCTGGCTCGATCGTACTGCGGCGACCGAGAGCTCGATCGCGCCACGGGCCTGTTCAGCGGGCATCGGCACTGCGTCGTCTTCGCGGATCGCCCGGACAAAGCCGGCCAACTCGGTGGCATAGGCCGAATCGACGTGAAGTAGCGTGCCGAAGTTCAGCGGCTGGCTCAAGCCTCGATCGTCGGCAACGGTGAACGGCGCCATCAGTGGGTCGGTGGCGCGGATACGCCCGTTTGTGCCGAGGACCTCCATCATGTGGAAGTACGGGAATCCGCGCGGGAGCTGGTTGACAACCTCGGCCGCCGCGATCGCGCCACCTTCGAAGGTGACGGTGTAGGAGATCATGTCCGGGACTTCGGCGCCCGGCTCGGTGATGCGCGCTTCTGCGAACACCGACACCGGCGCGCGGCCGACGAACCAGCGAGCAAGATCAGTCTCATGGACGGCATTGGTGAGCGCGGCGCCCTGTGAGTAGGCGGCCATTGTGAGCCATGGCTTGCCTTCGTCCGGAGTCCAGTAGCCAGTCCCGAGCCGCAGCCCATCGTACATCGCGCGTGGCCGGCGTTCGTTCTCCCGGACGTAGCGCACCTCGCCGAGATCGCCACGATCGATGGCCGCGCGAATCTGCTGGTAGCGACCCGTGAAGCGGCGGGAGTGACCGATCATGAGCTTGACGCCCGCGCGGTTGCAGGCGTCGATCATCCGGTCGGCCTCTGCGACGCTGGCGGCCATCGGCTTCTCGCAAAAAACATGAAGCCCCGCTGCAGCGGCCGCCTCAGTCTGCTCGGCGTGAAGGAATTCAGGAGTACAGATATCAACGAAGTCGAGGTCACCGCGAGCCAGGAGCTCGTGGTAATCGGCGTAGTGCGCCTCTGCGCCGAACTCTCGGGCGGCGCGCTCGGCGTTTTCGACGCGGATATCGGCGATTGCGACGAGCTCGACCTCGTCACGAAGCCGGCGAATAGCCGGAAGGTGCGCGCTAAACGCGATCGTTCCGGCTCCGATCAGGCCGACCCGCAGTTTCGTGTAACTTGCCATCGATCAGAACCTCCTCGTCCCATAGTGGACAGGGTCGCGATCATATCCGATCCGCGTACACTTGGCGCATGAGCTCGACCGCACTTCACGATCCCGACACCCGCCAGCGTTTACTGAGCTGGTATCGCACAAACCATCGACGGCTGCCGTGGCGCGCGACGCATGACCCGTACCGGATCATGGTCTCCGAAGTCATGCTTCAGCAAACGCAGGCAGATCGCGTCGTGCCGAAATATCACGAGTTTCTGGCGTATTTCCCGGATCTGCAGGCGCTGGCTGCCGCGCCGGCCGGCGAGGTGATTCGCGCCTGGTCGGGCCTGGGTTACAACCGCCGGGCTGTGAATCTCCAGCGCGCTGCGCGCGCCGTGGTGGACGACTACGGCGGGCAGATGCCGCGCGACGTGGATGTGTTGCGACGTCTACCGGGTATTGGGCCATATACGGCCGGCGCAATCGCCTGCTTCGCCTTTCGCCAGGACGTGGGCTTCGCCGACACGAACATCCGGCGGGTTCTCCACCGTGTTATTGCTGGACCGGAATTGCCGGAACCCTCGATAACACCAGGCGAGTTAGCACGGCTCGCCCAGGATCTCGTGCCTCCGGGTCAGGGGTATGAGTGGAACCAGGCGTTGATGGAGCTTGGCGCGACAATCTGTAGGTCGCGGAGTGCCAACTGCGATGCTTGCCCATTGGCCGGCGTATGCCGAGCGCGGCCGACGATCGCCGATGTGTTGACCACCGAGCTGCGGCGTTCGGCAAAGCGCGAGCCTCGTTTCGAGACGACCAATCGTTACGTGCGCGGCCGGATTATCGACATCCTGCGCGGAGCGCCCATTGGCGGCTATTCCGCAGCAGAAGTTGTCGCGAGGATGCCGATCGGCAAAGACACGCCCGACCTTGAGCGAGTGGCTGGATTGCTGGAGGTGCTGACCATTGAAGGAATGGCGGATCGCGAACGTCAGGTCAGCGAAGACGGGCCGGCATACGACGGCCTGGCCACTGACGCCAGCGACCGGTTTCGTCTGCCCGGGTGACGGGCCGGTCACCATACGCAGACTGCCTGCCGTCATCGACATTCCTCAGACACCAAGTGAGCACGACAAGCGCCGGGCAATCCGCCCGGCGCTTGTCGTGATGCGAGGAGGCGAGCCTACTTGCCGCTATCTGGCGAGGGGCTCAGTGCAGTGATCTTGAGTGGCAGGCCGAAGAGGGTAATGAAGCCCTCGGCGTCGGCGTGGTCGTAGTCGGCGCTTGCGCCGAAGGTGGCGAAGTCCTCGGAGTACAGCGAATAGGGCGAGCGACGGCCGGTGATGGTCGCGTTGCCCTTGTAGAGCCTGACACGAACGTCGCCGCTGACACGCTTCTGGGTGACGTTCACCAAGGCGTCGATCGCCTCGCGGAGTGGGGTAAACCAGAGGCCGTCGTAGACGAGCTCGGCGTACCGCTGGGCTGCGAGGTCCTTGTAGTGCAACGTCTGACGATCGAGCGTGATCGCCTCGATCTCCTTGTGGGCGACTGAGAGAATGGTTGCGCCGGGCTGCTCGTAGATACCACGGCTCTTCATGCCGACGAGCCGGTTCTCGACCAGATCGATTCGACCGACGCCGTGCTTCCCACCGAGCTCGTTCAATGTATTTACGATCTCGACTGGTCCGAGCAGTTGGCCATCGACCGAGACGGGCGTGCCCTGGTCGAAGCTGACCGTGATCTCTTCGGCCTTGTCGGGAGCATCCTCAGGCGCAACGGTGATGCCAAAGATGTCGGCCGGCGGCTCGAGCCAGGGATCTTCGAGCTGGCCGCCCTCGTGGGAGAAGTGCCAGAGGTTGCGGTCCCGCGAGTAGATGTTCTCCTTGGACTGGCGAATCGGGATCTCGTGCATGCGAGCATATTCGATGGCGTCCTCGCGGGAATGAATGTCCCACTCACGCCAGGGGGCGATGACGGCCATCTCGGGGGCCAGAGCCTGGTATGTCAACTCGAAACGAACCTGATCATTACCCTTGCCGGTGCAGCCGTGGGCGAGCGCATCGGCTCCCTCCAGCTTTGCGACGGCGACCTGATGGGCGGCGATTACTGGCCGCGCGAAGCTGGTGCCGAGTAGATACTTGCGCTCGTAGAGCGCGCCGGCGCGCAGCGTCGGAAAGGCGTAGTCGGTGATGAACTCCTCTTTGAGGTCCCGGACATAGAGTTTGGACGCGCCGCTCTGGAGCGCCTTTTCCTCGAGACCATCGAGCTCGGCCTCCTGGCCGACGTCGGCGGCAAATGCGATGACCTCGCCGCCGTAGTTCTCCTTGAGCCAGGGGATGATGATCGATGTGTCAAGCCCACCGGAGTAGGCGAGGACCGTCTTGGTGACCTGGGGTTTCTTTGACATCGAGCTGGATCTCCTTTAGCCATTGCGGATCGCGCAAGATAACGGGCATGCCTTCCTCACGGGACGGCGAGGCGAATCGCCTCTTCCTCCTGAGCCGGATTACGTCCTGGAGATCCTGCTGCGTCACCAGAAAGGCTCCGATCCGCGCTGAAACACGCCGCGGTGACGCTACCATGAGGTATCTCCGGGCGTCAATTCAGAGCCGCCGCAGCGTGGCAGAACGGATTGCGAGAAGCGCGGCCAGCGCTGACGAAATCAGCGCGCCAGAGGCGATCGCGATTGGCGCACCGACGAGTCCCGCGGCCGCGCCCATTGGCAGCGCGCCGACTGGCATCAGTCCCCAGGTCAGCATGTAGACGCCCATAACCCGGCCGCGGATGTCGTCGTCGACGTTCAGCTGAAGGAGGGCGTTGTTGAGCGACATATAGGCCGAGCCACTCAGGCCGGCCAGCATCAGCATCGCCATCGAAAGCCAGACCGAGGTTGAGAAGGCAAAGACGATGATGACTGCGCCATAGGCGATGGTGGCAAGCAACATGAATAGTCCGCGCCACGGCAGATGGGTGGCGTTGGCAACCAGGAGCGCTCCGGCGACTGCGCCGACACCACTGGCGGCCATCAGAAGACCAAGTCCCTGCGGCCCGATCGCGAGGATGTCTCGCGCATAGACCGGTAGCAGCTGCATGTAGGGAAAGACCGTCAGGGTCGGAATGGTTGCCAGGATCATCAGGTCGCGAAGAACGGGGTTGCGCCAGATGTAGCGCACGCCATCGAGCACGCCACCTCGATTGGAGGGAGCAACACGGCCCCCAGCAACCTGCGCGGAGATCATGAAGGAGAGACCGAGCGCCAGGCCAAGCAGACCCGCCTGAAACGCGAATGCGCCGCCTAGGCCGACGAGGCCGATGATCGCGCCAGCCACCGATGGACCGATGACACGGGTTGCATTCTGGCCGGCGGAGTTGAGCGCGATCGCGGCCGGAAGGTCGATACGTTCAACGGTGTCGGCAACGATGACCTGGCGGGTGGTGTTATTGACGGTCATCATGATGCCGTTGATGAACGCCGCGGTAAGCAACAACCCCGGCTCAGCTCGACCCATGACGATGACAACGGTGAGAGCGATGCCCAACGCTGCGAGCACTGCCTGACAGACAATCAGGATCCGTCGCCGATCGACCCGATCGATCAGAATTCCGGCTGGAATCGAGAAGAGCAGGATCGGGATTCCCCCGGCGAAACCCACCATGCCGACCCAGAACTCGGAGTTCGTGAGGTCGAGCATGAGCCAACCGAGAGCGATCTGGAGAACCCACTGCCCGCCCTGTGTCCCGAGCGTTCCATACCAGAGCAGACGGTAGTCGCGATAGACACGGAGTAGCGCAATGACACCGGATCGACGGGGCTCGTCGATCCGATTGTCCTGCCCCGTTGGGAGCGAGGTCGCAGTGCTGGAATCGGCCACGTGTGTCCCTTATGAGGCTGGAAGACGATCCGTGTCATCCGCGCCCGGCGGCGGAGAATCATACTACGTGCTCGGCGCTTCCGGATCTATCGTGCTCGGGATGCATCGACGAGGAGAAACGTGAGAGCGATTCCGCAGATGAGCGCGAGCGGCGCGGCCTGGCCGAGCGCGGCATCCGCTTTGGCGCCAAGGCCAAAGCCGACCAACAGCGCGACGACGAGGATGCAGGTTGCGAAAACGGTCATCAGGGCGATCTGGCGAGTGACCTGCTGCGACATCGAGTGGACTCCTGGCGCTAGAACAAACGAGCCGAACAAATGTACGTACATAGTAGAACGATTGTTCGACTGTGTCAAGCACAGCGAGAATCCACCAGCAAACGATCGCTGGTCTTGCGGCGTGGTGCGCCGAGGCCTCAGTGCAGACGGATGTTCGAGCGAGTATGGAGGCGTCCCTGCCGGGCCACGAGCGTCATGGAATACGGGATCTGTCCGGTCAGAACGCGCGCACGGGCCACATGCCGCGTGGCTGGCTACGGATGGTGTCGATATCGGCTGCGACCATGTCGGCGACCATCTGCTCGAAGCTCGTCGCGGGTTCCCAGCCTAGCTCGCGCCGCGCCTTTTCGGGATTGCCGACCAGTAGGTCCACTTCCGCCGGTCGCAGGAAGCGGTCGTCGATAACGACATGATCCTCCCAGTTGAGGTCGGCGGCGTCGAATGCGATCTCGCAGAGTCTACGGACGGTGTGCGTTCGGCCAGTGGCGACGACAAAGTCGGATGGACTGTCCTGCTGGAGCATGAGCCACATCGCGCGGACGTAGTCGCCAGCGAATCCCCAGTCGCGCTGGGCGTCGAGGTTGCCCAGTGCAAGACTCGTGGCCAGCCCCTCGCGAATGAGGGCGACGCCATGGGTGATCTTGCGCGACACGAACTCGATGCCACGACGCGGGCTTTCGTGGTTGAAGAGTATCCCGGAGGACGTGAAGAGATCGTACGACTCGCGGTAGTTGACTGTAATCCAGTGTCCATAGACTTTCGAGACGCCGTACGGCGAACGAGGATAGAACGAGGTGGTCTCCGTCTGTGGCACTTCCTGGACCTTGCCGAACATCTCTGATGAGGATGCCTGATAGAAGCGCGCATCGGGCTTGGCAAGGCGGACCGCCTCAAGCATGCGTGTAACGCCGAGCGCGGTGAATTCACCGGTGAGGACCGGCTGCTGCCAGGAGGTGGGGACGAACGACTGGGCGGCGAGGTTGTAGACCTCGTCCGGCTGATACTCCTGGACGAGACTGATGAGTGAGAGCTGGTCGAGCAGATCGCCGTGAACGAGCTCGATCTGGTCCATCAGGTGGGCGATGCGGCCGACTGTCTCGGTGCTGGTGCGGCGCATCATGCCAACGACGCGATACCCCTCTGACAGCAGGAGCTCGGCAAGGTAGGAGCCGTCCTGGCCCGTAATCCCGGTGATGAGCGCCGTCTTCATTCCCTGCTTCAACCTGTTTCGTCCTTCATCACGCGATGGCTGGCAAACGTGCCCGCATCGGATGATAGACTGCGCCGCGAGCGAAACCAAACGAACGATGATCGGGACGCCGCGTGATGACCAACGGGTTGACCGAGCTAACGCTGGCCCGAGTATGGCAGGAAGGGCTGCTGGCCGGTGAGATGCGCACGGTCGACGGCCGCCGTCTACAGGTGATCTATCGTGGTGTCTGGACGTATTCTGACGGCCCCGATTTTCGAGACGCGATGATCGAGCTGGATGGCGCGCTACTGCGCGGCGCGATCGAGCTCCACCTCCGAGCGTCTGACTGGCGCCGGCATCGGCATCAGCAGGACCCGGCGTACGACGATGTCATGCTCCACGGCGTGCTGGACGACGATCTCCCGACAGAAGTTGCCGGTCCAGCGGGGCGGCGCATCGCGACGATCAGGCTTCGCGACTACCTCCAGAGCCCGGTGGGAAGGTTGTGGGACGACGTTACGGGTGTCGCGCTAGGCCCGGTCGGCGGGATGCCGTGTCTCCCGACCCTGGCCGGCGGGCGCGAGGATCTGATCCACGATGTATTGCGGCGCGAGGGCTGGAAGCGATTGGTCGACAAGCAGCTCGGGTTCGCGCAGGCGATGGAAGCGATCCCACCGGGGGAGGCGCTCAAGCGTGGGTTGCTCGATTCCCTGGGCTTCACCCGCAACCGAGTCGGGATGGAGGCAGTCGCCGACCGCGCGCCGCTCGTAGCGCTGGAGCAGGCAGCAGCCGCCGGGCTGGCGGAAGCGCGAGGAATGCTGCTGTCGATCGCCGGGTTCCTGCCGCTGGCGCCGGCCCACGCGATGCTGGCTGACCTGACGCCGGCGGACGCCGCTGCAGCGGAGCAGGCTGGGGCCGATCTCACGCGAGACTGGCGGCTCGACCGGGTCGAGGGCGGAGTGTGGGTGCTGAATCGAGTCCGGCCGGCCAATCATCCGGTGCGCCGGTTGGCGGCGTTCGCGGATATCCTCCGTGTGGCCGCGACCGATGGTCTGCTCGGGACGATGCTGGCGATTCCGGTCGATCGTCCAGATGCATGGCGTCGTTGGTTGCTGGCGGCGTCCCCGAGGCTGGGGCGATCGAGGGCGGATCAGATCGCGGTGAATGTTCTCGCGCCGTTTTTCGCCGCCTTCGCGAACTCGGGGGGTGATGACGACCTAGCAGAGCGCATCGGTGAATTATGGGAGCGACTCCCGGGCACAATCGACGATCGCGTTGCGCGGGAGACTCATGCGCAGATTTGCGGTAACGCGCCATTGCCGATCCGGCTGGCGATCGAGGTACAGGGGCTGCATCGAATCGGACGGGAGGGCTGCCGCCTCCTGCGTTGCTTTGATTGCCCCATTGCGCTATTGGCGGCGACGCACGAGCCGGACAGTCGCAGACTCGGGCTGCCGAAAGCGCCGCTTCCCGCTGAATGATGGCGGATCAGGGTGTCCCGGCGGGTGGGGTAATCGTGACGTCGCGCGATACGGTGTTGCCGGCCAGGTCGCTGGCCTTGATCGTGACGGTCACGATTCCGGTCACGTCACCCAGGTCAACGAGTGCCACCCAGGTGTCTGTGCTCGTCTGGAACGGGCCGTGGATTGTGCCGCCCGACGATAGGATCTCGATGTCATCGATGCCGGTGTTGTCGTTGGCAGTGAAGCGCAGGGTCGGCATGCGGCGCGCCGAGATGAGTGTTGGCGTGACGGTGACAACCGGAGCGATTGTGTCGATCGCGAGCGCGCGCCAGACGGCTGCCGCGATCGCTTGATGGCCGGCGTTGGTGGGATGGACGTCCCACGGCGCGAGCGTGTAGTCGCTGATATGGCCGGCGAACTCGCTCGAAACGTCGGCGACGCGCGCGCTGGATGCGGCAGCTCCGGCGGCAATAACATCATTGAATCTGGCGATCCACCAGGCATCGGATTCAACAATCGATGAGTCACCGGACGAGAGATCGTAGGAATTGGTGACGATGATTGGGATGTCATTTCCGACTGCGCTGCGGATGTCGGATAGCACAGCAGGATAGGCCGAGGTGAAGCCGTCGAGCGCCGCCTGTCTATCCGTGGACCCTCTGCCGGAAACGTGAAGCATGTCGTTCCCGCCGAGCGATACGGTGATGGCTGAGATGGGTGTGTTGCCGCGATTTAACCGGTCGACGAGGTCGTGAAAGCGGGAGAGTTGGCCGTCATCACGAAATGATGTGACCGTCTCTCCGGGCGTAGCAAGGTTCTCAAGCGTCACGATTCGGCCAGATTCCCGCGAGATGAGGTCGCGGATGAGGGCGGAGTATCCTCGCTCGCGAGGCAGGCTCGAGCCGATACCCGCCGCGATCGAATCGCCCAGTGCGATGTACACGGTCGATCCGGACGAGACGGCCGGCCGACTGCTGACGATCCATCCGCAGCATAGCAACGTGAGAATCGCGACGTAGATGAGCGGTTGGCGCGTCATCACATGCTCCCTGCGAGACGCGTGACGATCGGCAGCTGCTTCTGGAACAGCTCGATGAGAGCCGGATCGGTCAGTGCATTGGCGACTGATTCAGGCGGCAGAACAATAGCGCCCGGAACGGACGCGCTGCCCGGCAGGCTTGTCGCGAGAAGGTAGACCGCTCGCCCGGCTGGTGTGTCGTCAATCATTCCTGCCCAGCCGGCGATGGTTGTCGACCCGCCGAGTGCGCCACCTGCCGCGCGAAGCACGGCGTCGGACACGGTCTCGGGGGGACAGATCGGAGTGACCGGAAACGAGAGGCCGGCTGTGTCGTCCGACGCGAGCACCACACCCTCGCCAGGCACCACGATGATCGTTCCGGCCGAGTTGATCGGATGGCCCGCTCGCTCGCCAACAAGGGCCTTCGATCTCCCCACGCATGCGGGCATACGTGGCTGGGAGAAGCTCCGGCATGACCATCGTGTCCCCGAGGATCGGCATGAAGTTGGCGTCGCCTGTCCAGCGGGGAACGACGTGCATGTGCAAATGATCGGCGACACCAGCTCCTGCGACGGAGCCGAGATTCAGACCGACGTTGAAGCCATCGCAACGAAGTATCCGGCGAGACGCCTCGACAGCAAGGCTGGCCAACTCGAGGAGCTCGGCGCGGGATGCGGCGTCGAGGTTTTCAATGGTGGAGACATGCTGGTACGGGACGACCATCGAGTGGCCGGAATTGTAGGGATAAAGGTTCAGCATGATGAACCCGTGGTCGCCGCGGTGGAGGATCAGCATCTCTCGATCGTCGCCGGCTGCCAAGGCGTTGCAGAACACGCAACCCGGCTGCCTGGCGCCGTCAACATATGTCATCCGCCACGGGCTCCAGAGTCGTTCCATCGAGCATTCCCTACGCGTCGAGCGCGGCAGCACTTTCCGGATCGTAACAGACTGGCCGGCCGACGGATCCGCGCCTGGCCGGGATGATCACCGCCGGAGCGTACGTTCGCGGATGAGGAGAGTCAGGTCGACAATCGAGTGTGCTATACTGCCCAGTTGGATGCCACGGTGCTTGGATCGCATGACTTGATGACACGAAGGTTGTCGTGGCGAGCGGACGGCTTGACAGAGAAACACTGATCGCCTTGGCGGTGAATGACCGCCGCGAACACTGGCCGGTCGCGGAGTCGCCTTACTGGCTTGTCGTTGCAGTTCGACTCGTCTCCGACGCGCTGCTCGTCTTCGCGGGCTTCTATCTTGCGTACTGGATGCGGTATTCGCTGCACATCGGCGGCGAAGTGCCAGCTTGGGCGTTCCAGCCGTTCGCATTCTTTTCATCCAAAGCACTATTGCTGACAGCGCTCATCATCGTCATATTTCAGGTTCGTGGAATCTACCGCCAACCAAGGTGGACGTCGTTTCTCGATGAAGCGATGTCGATTGCCAATGGTGTGACGACAGCAATGGCGCTTGTCGTCCTCTACTCTTTCCTTCAACGGTTCTATCCATCGCGTTTGCTGTTCATCTACGCATGGCTGCTGATCATCTCGTTTCTGATCGGTAAGCGACTGCTCGTGCGGTTCGTTCGGGTGCGCTTGTGGGTGCGGGGAATCGGCGTCGATCGGGTGCTGGTTATTGGCTCCGGCAAGGCCGGCGAACGGTTGATGCAATGGCTATTGAGCCAGCCGCAACTGGGCTACAGCGTGGTCGGTTTTGTCGACGATGATCCACCGGCGGATGGTTGGGCGATCGCGACCGAGCGAAAAGTCGTCCGCCCGCGCCATCTTGGTACCGAGGCGGATGTTGGCGCCCTGGTGCGGGAACATGACATCGACGAGGTGATCATCGCGCTACCGACGACGTCGCAGGGCAAGATCATGGCGATCGTGAATCAGTGTCGGGCAGCTGAAGTCGAGTTCAAGCTGGTGCCGGACCTGTTCGAGTTGGCGATGGACAAGGTCAACATCCACGATGTTGCTGGCCTGCCACTGATCGCACTGAAGCCGGCCGAGATTGCCGGCCTCAACTTCGCCGTGAAGCGGCTCATCGATCTGGTCGTCGCGTCCACGATCATCGTCATTGCGGCGATTCCGATGGCGCTGATCGCGTTGGCGATCAAGCTGGATTCTGACGGGCCGATTCTCTTCAGACAGGTCCGGGTTGGACGCAATGGCCGGCATTTTGTCTGCTACAAGTTCCGGACGATGGTCCGCGACGCCGAGAAACAACAGGCGGACCTCCAGCGGGCGCACAACATGGATGGCCGGCTGGCGAAGCTGAAGGAAGATCCCCGCCGGACACGGGTGGGGAAGCTGCTACGACGGACCAGCTTCGATGAGCTCCCGCAGTTCTTCAACGTCGTCAAGGGCGAGATGAGCGCCGTCGGTCCGCGTCCGCCGGTCCCGTCCGAGGTGGCGGAATATGATGAGTGGCATCTCGGACGGTTGCTGGTAACTCCCGGACTGACCGGGTTGTGGCAGGTTTCAGGCCGGAGCAACCTCACGTTCGACGAGATGGTTCGGCTTGACCTCTACTACGCCGAGAACTGGTCGCCGTGGCTGGACATCACGATCATGCTCCGGACGATCCCGGCAATTCTGACGGCGCGTGGCGCATACTAGCGGCATGATGCAGCAGATCGCGACCACTCAGACGCCGGCTGCCACGGCCGCCCGCCTGCCGGGACGGACCGTCCTCGTCCACGACTACCTGAATCAGCATGGGGGCGCTGAACGGCTGCTGGAGGTCATGCACGATCTGGCGCCTGAAGCGCCGGTCTTCACGTCGATGTATGACCCCGATAGCCTGCCTCCGACATACCGCGCGTGGGACATACGGACGACCTGGATGAACCGGCTGCCGGGTGTGACTTCATCGCACCAGCGCTATCTGCCCGTCTATCCGCTGGCGTTTGAGCAACTTCGATTGCCAGATTGCGATCTCGTCCTGTCGTCGTCAAGCGCGTTCGCGAAGGCAGTTCGTCCACCGATCGGCGCCGCGCATGTGGCCTACATCCACTCACCGATGCGCTTCGCCTGGAACCTCGATGGGTACGTCGAACGTGAGCGAATAAAGCCAGCCATGCGCGGGGCGCTCAGGCCGCTGATGGCAGCGATGCGCAGCTGGGACCGCCGGACCGTCGATCGAGTCGATCGCTTCGCAGCCAACTCGACGGCAGTGCGCGATCGCATTCGTTCGTTCTGGGATCGTGATTCCACGGTCATCTTTCCGCCAGTCGATGTCGAGCGATTCGTTCCTGCGCCGCGTGATGAGGTTGGCGACTATTTCCTGATGGTGTCACGGCTGGTGCCATACAAGCGGTTTGATCTCGCGATCGAGGCTTTCAACGCGCTGGGCCTGCCACTGTGGATCGTCGGAGATGGACGCGACCGTGAAGCACTCAGCCGGCAGGCAGGCGAGACGGTGCAGCTGCTGGGTCGTGTTGATGACGCTGATCTCGCCGGCCTGTATGCGCGCGCGCGCGCAGTCGTCTTCATGTCGGAGGACGACTTCGGCATTGCTCAGGTCGAGGCGCAGGCGGCCGGCCGGCCGGTGATTGCGCTGGGGGCAGGTGGCGCGCTCGATACTGTGGTTGACGGGGGGACGGGCGTTCATGTCACTGAGCAAACAGCGGACAGCCTGATCGAAGCGATCCGTCGTTTCGAGCGGCTGACATTCTCTGTGGATCGCAACGTCGCGCATGCGCAACAATTCTCGAAGGAGCGATTTTCTCGGGAACTCGTCGCTCTGGTCGATGAAACGCAGGAAGGTCTGCGAGCCGGAAGGTCGCAATTGTGGAATTAAGCTACTACCTGCGCGCGCTGAGGCGGCGTTGGCCGATTGTCGTTGGTGTTCCGTTGGCGGCCCTGCTTGTGGCGCTGATCCAGCTGGCGACATGGAGCCCTACCTACACGACAATGGTGCGGGCGCGCGTTATCTACCAGGACAATCAGCCACCGACGAACGCCTTCGAATACGGCGGCTTCTACACGTTCGGCGCAAGTGAGTACAACATCGATGATCTGGTCGAGGTTGTCCGAGGCAATGTCTTCGCTGGCGCTGTCGCCACCCGGCTGACGACAGCCGGCGTGCCGGTCAGCTCGGATCAGGTGAGCCGGGCGATTGCCAGCGACCGGACGCATCGCATTCTGACTGTGAGAGTGACGTCCGGGGATCGGGCGCGGGCCGTCGATATGGCCCGGGCCGTGTCGGACGAGCTGGAGCTCGACGCAACGGCGTACCTCGGGCTGGACAAGCTTCACTCGACGGCGCTGATCGATATCGTCGAACGGCCCTACAGCGCATCGCCCGATACGAGCCGGGTGATGCTGCTACTGGCGCTGGAGGTGCTCGCGGGCATTGGCGCTGGCGTTCTGGTTGCCTTCCTTGTCGACTACCTCGATGACACGCTGCGCGACCCGGAGACACTGACGGCCACGTTGGGCGTGCCGCATCTGGCGACCGTCCCGGTGGGGGGGCAGCGATGATGCGGCCGGAGGAGATCGCTCTGGCGGTCGCCCGCCGTGCGTGGATCATTGTTCTCGCAGCACTGGCCGGCGGGCTCGTCGCCTACGTCATGACGAGTCAACAGCCGAAGACCTACACGGCGAGCGCGCGCCTGATGGCGGTAGCCCAGCCGCCGGACTACTGGATCGACTTGTACGCCAAGAATCGGCTGGCGTCGTACAGGGACCTGATCTCCACCTGGACGTTCATCAATCAGGCGCTCACGGACATGGGAACCGACATCCCGGTCGAGGTGGCCGCGCCGAAGGTTGCGGTGTCCCACAACCCGGATGCCAACACGGTTCAAGTTATCGTGACAGACACCGACCCGCAGAGAGCAGCGACGATCGTCAACGCGCTGGCGGATGAGTTTGTCCGGCAGACAGACGCACAGAACGCGGAGATTCTGTCACGTCCGAGGCCAAGCTCTCAGCAAGCGCCAGCCGTTGTTACGATTCTGAAGCTGGATACTCCTTCGGCGCCCACGACGCCGAGCGGACCACGGGTGAAGGTGAATGCCGTGGCCGGCGCAGTAGCGGGCGGTCTGGCCGGCGCGTGCGTCGTATTCCTGCTTATCTATCGCGACGACACGCTAAAGGGCCGCGCCGATCTGGAGCGATACCTGGGGCTGCCAGTTCTGGCGTCAGTGGCCCAGGATGGTGGCAGATGATCGAGGAGAGTCTCACAGTGAAGGCCGAGACACGCACCATGCCTGACGGCCCGGGCGACGAAACCTACCGCTTGCTGCGTTCCACCGTGCGATTCACGACGGGCGAGCGGCCCGTGCGCTCGGTGTTGGTCGTTGACATTGACCGGGCGACGTCCAGTGACGTCGCGCGTCGGCTTGCCGAGTCGTTCAGCATGGCCGGCGATCGCTGCGTTCTCGTGGAGACCGACAGCCGTGGTGGCACGAAGGCGGCAGGGTTCTCGGATCTGATCGACGGCGCGTCGCTTGACGGGATCGCTGTCGACAGTGAAGCGCACAGTCTCGCGGTTATATCGGCTGGACGCGCGACGAGTGCGGACACACTGTCAGCGGACGGGGTTGATGATGCGCTGAGCAAGCTGCTCGAACGCTTTGAGCACGTCATTCTCACCTGCGCGCCCATGCCGCAATTCGCCGACGCCCTGGCACTCGCGCCATTAGTCGACGCGGTAATTCTGGTCGTGTCATCCGGCAAGACACGGCGACAGAAGGCGATCGATGCCCGAGACGCTCTCCGGCGCGTTGGCGCGAACATTCTCGGCGCCGTGCTTTCAGAAGAAAAGCGCGGACGATTTCGATAACCGGGCGCTAACGGCATGTCGACATGGTATTCCGAACACGACGCCTGTTCTCTCCCGCTCGCAGATGCATCGTAGCGGGGGCGTGCTAGACTGCGCCAACGCCTGTCTCTGATCTCCCGCCAAACGTGTGCCCGTGCCGAGAGGGTTTGCCCGTGCTTGCCAAAGTGCTTAGCTGCGCGACGATCGGTCTCGAAGGGGTGTTGGTCGAAGTCGAGGTTGCCGCCTCGTCGCCCCATGGCACGCCAGGTATCGTCGTCGTGGGTCTGCCCGACGCGGCGATCCAGGAATCGCGTGAGCGGGTGCGAGCGGCGATCCGCAGCAGCGGCGGTCGAGTGCCGAGCGGCAGGATCGTCGTCAACCTTGCGCCGGCCGATATCCGAAAGGAGGGGCCGGCCTACGATCTGCCGATTGCGGTTGGCCTGTTGCTGGCAGGCGGCGGGTTGGTCGCGGATCTCGACGATGCGATCGTTGTCGGGGAGCTATCGCTGGACGGCGCGGTGCGTCATACGACCGGCATCTTGCCGATGGTCGCACTGGCGGCGCGGGAAGGTATACGCAGGGCGTTCGTGCCGGCGGACGACGCCGACGAGGCCGCGCTGGTCGATGGGATCGATGTGTATCCCATCGACTCGCTGGCTGGGTTGATCAAGCACCTTACCGGGGTAGCATCAATCCCGGTATACCGGGGCGTCCCGATTTCGCAGGATGACACCCCGATTATGGCGACTGATTTCGCAGTCGTTCGCGGGCAGGAGCATGTCAAGCGGGGTCTGGAGGTCGCAGCAGCCGGGGCGCATAACGTCCTGCTGTCGGGTCCGCCGGGAACTGGAAAGACGCTGTTGGCGCGTGCTCTGCCGTCGATCTTGCCAGCCCTGGAGCGCGAAGATGCGATCGAGGTGACGAAGATCCTCTCCGTTGCCGGAATGCTTTCCGCGGGGAAGCCTCTCATGCGCGAGCGGCCGTTTCGCGCTCCGCACCATACCGTGTCGTACGCGGGGCTGGTCGGCGGCGGGCGCTTCCCGAGGCCGGGCGAGATCAGCCTTGCGCACCGAGGCGTGCTGTTTCTCGATGAGCTACCGGAATTCGGGCAGAACGTGCTGGAAGTGCTGCGCCAGCCGCTGGAGGATCGCGTTGTCACGATCTCGCGGGCGAGCGGCGCGGTCACGTACCCTGCCAACTTCATCCTGGTTGGCGCGATGAATCCCTGCCCGTGTGGCTATAACGGCGATCCGGAGCGGGACTGCGCCTGTTCGGCAGGCGCGATCGCGCGGTATCAGAAGCGGATCTCCGGCCCGCTGTTGGATCGAATCGACATCCACCTCGACGTGCCACGGGTGGATTACGAGAAGCTGGCCGACCGGCGGGCCGGCGAGCCGTCCGCCACGATTCGCCAGCGGGTCGAGCAGGCCCGAGAGCGGCAGCGGAGCCGGCTCAGGGGGACGAGCCTCCGGACGAACGCGGATATGGGACCACTTGAGATCCAGCGTCACTGTCATCTCGATGACACGAGCGAGGCGTTAATGCGGGCGGCAATGCGCCAACTGCAGCTCTCGGCGCGTTCGTACCACCGCATCCTCAAGCTTGCCCGGACGATTGCTGACCTGGCCAATGAGACCGACGTCCGTTCACACCACCTGGCCGAGGCGTTGCAGTATCGGCCAAAGATCGCCGTCGGCTGAGCGTGGCCTCGTTCGCCAGCGGCCGACCTGCCACCTGGAGCGGTGACAGAGACGGCCGGCCGGCGCGGGCTGCCCGGGGGGCTTACCTGGTCAGGCGTGCTCGGACGAATCGCGATCCTCGTGAGGTGTCGGGCCTGGGTCGGAGAGGTCAGATTCGCTGAAGCGGCGCAGGACACGAACATTCAGATCGTCGTGGCACAGGATCTGGCAGGAGAGTCGCGTGCCTGGAGCGAGCTCCTTCTCGCGAGCTAATCGCGTCTTCTCGCGTTCGGTCATCTCACCAGAGTCACCATCGAGCACCTCGACGCGGCAGGTCGTGCACTTCGCCAACCCTCCGCAGCGGTGGAGGACGTCCACGCCATTGTCCATCAGCTCGAGGACGAGCCGCCTTCCCGGCGTAGCCTCGAACGTCGCGATTCCCTCGGCCGTGATTGTCGGCACTGTCGCTCTCCCCTTCAATATGAACTCCACGCGTACGTCGGGCACAGGTATCGAGCCCCTGTGCCCACAGAGGATTATCCACGGATCGTCCAGGATACGTGTCCTGCGAGGTCAACGGACCCGAATTGTCGCCGCCAGCCCGTAGTGATCGGACGGAGTCAGGCGAGGATCTTCGTCGGCGGCCTGGTCGAATGTTACCCAGGCGTCGAGAACGTCAATCTGCTCGCTCACGAAGATATAGTCGATGACCTTGGGCTCGCTGCCCCATGTGACGCTGAGAGGTGAGGGGACCGTCGCGTCGGGCTCGCGACCATGAACCGCGGCGAATGCCGACCGGAAGGTGTCCTGGAGGCGGGCGATTGCCGGCTCGTCCGGGGTGGCATTCAGGTCGCCGACGATGACGCAAGGATGGCTCGGCCGGCGAGCAATTGCCTGAAGAATCACGTTGATCTGGTCGAGACGTTCGGCGGTGCTTTCGTCGGCGTGGCTGAGGTGTGTATTGTAGAAGTCAAGAATTGTGCCTGCGTCCATGGCAACTGTGACTCGTTGGGCTACGCGATCACCACTGCGGAGATCGATGCGATCCCATTCGACGATTGGAAGCCGGGTCAACACGCCGATCCCCTCCCAGAAGTGGCGGGGGCCCGTCTTCCAGGCAGGCTGGATATGGTAGCGGCTACGCTCGTGGAAGGCTGGGGTCGTTCGGACAAGCTGACGTGCCTGCCTGGACGGCCGGCGAAGCTCCTGGACGCCGAGGAGATCGGGGGCCAACGCCGAGAGCTGCTCGAACAGCAGGGGGCGGCGTTCCGGCCAGCGATCGGATGTGTTTCGCAGGTTCAGTGTGCCAACGCGAAGTTCCCGGAATTGCTTCATTGTCTCTCCTGCCACGTCAAGGGGTGAGGCGTGGTTCATAATACCCGGATAGGTAGCCAGCCATGGCGGTGGATTCGGTGTGCCGGGGGATCGGAGTTGACGCGCGGTCCATCGATGTCTAGCCTCTTCTCAGGCCGGAGAACCGGTGATGTCCGCGGGATCCGGTCGCGAGCGCGACTGGAGGGTCTCGCCGGCACATGTTGAGTCTCACCAGGGGGTCAGAGTGGCGAAGGTCGTGTTTGATCGCGTAACGAAGATGTTCAACTCGTTCGCCGCAGTGGACAACCTGAGCATCGAGATCGACGATGGGGAATTTCTTGTGCTTGTTGGCCCGTCTGGTTGCGGAAAATCAACGGCGCTTCGTTGTCTTGCCGGATTAGAGGAGATCTCTAGCGGACGAGTCTATATCGGAGATAGAGACGTCACTTATCTGGATCCGAAGGATCGCGATATCGCGATGGTGTTCCAGCACTACGCGCTGTATCCGCACATGTCGGTGCGCGACAACATGGCGTTCGGACTGAAGCTGCGAAAGATGCCGAAGGAGGTTGTGACGGCGCGGGTCAACGACGCGGCCCGGATCCTCGGTATCGACCAGCTGCTTGATCGCAAGCCGCGGGCGCTCTCGGGAGGACAGCGCCAGAGAGTTGCGCTGGGGCGGGCCATCGTTCGCGAGCCGCAATGTTTCCTGATGGACGAGCCGTTATCGAATCTGGATGCGAAGCTGCGCGTGCAGACTCGGGCCGAGATCATCAAGCTTCAAAAGCGACTGGGAACGACCACGATCTACGTCACCCACGATCAGACGGAAGCGATGACGATGGGTGATCGGATTGCCGTGATGAACGTCGGGCGCCTTCAGCAACTAGACACGCCGCAACGTCTCTACGACCACCCGGCCAACCGGTTCGTTGCGACGTTCATCGGGAGTCCCTCGATGAACGTGTTCATGGTCGATGTCTCGTCGGATGACGGACGTATTGTTGCGTCGGCGGGTGGGTTTCGTCTGGTCCTTCCACTCGGGCGGGTGGGACGGCTGACACCGTACGTGGGGAAGAAGCTGCTGCTGGGAATTCGACCCGAGCATATGCAGGTGCGCGAGTTCGCTGAGACGGCTCACGAGGGCAACGTTGTGCGGATGCCGGTGGAGCTCGTCGAGCCGCTGGGCGCGGAGACTCTGATTCACGTCGCAGGCCCAGATGGAGAGACGCTGGTGGCGCGCGCCGACCCGCGGACGCGGGCGCATCGTGGGGATATGATTGAGATTGTTGTCGATACGCAGCACGTGCATGTGTTCGACCCGACGACCGAGGAGTCGTTGATACTCGATCCGGCATCGGTTGCCGTGACCACGGGCGTGGCCTAGCGGTTGAGCAGCCGCTCGATTGCGCTTCGGTTGGGCAGACCTGGTTCAGCCCCTCGGACCATCACTGCTGCTGCCCCCGCGGCGCAGGCGAAGCGGACTGCTTCGTCTGGCGCCTGCCCCTCGACAAGGGCGATTGCGAGAGCCGCGCAGAAGCTATCGCTCGCGCCGGTCGCATCTACCGCCTCGATCGCTGGCGGAAGCTCGTGGCCGGCCTGTCCGTCGATTGCCCAGGCCGCGCCTTGTGCGCCGAGAGTAATGACCGCGCCTCGCCGGCCACGGGCCAGCAGCTGAGCGGCGGCAACCGGGCTGTCGATGCGATTTCCGATAAGGCTCCGGGCTTCGATTTCGTTGGGTGTGATGATCCCGCACACATCGATCAGTTCGGGAGTGACACCTCGAGCGGGCGCTGGATTCAGCATGACGAGCGCGCCGCTTCGCCGCGCCTCGCGGGCGGCCGCGATTGACGTGGCAACCGGAACCTCGCCCTGAATGAGCAGCAGGCTGCAATCGGGGAGGTCGTCAACCGCATCTTCCGACAGGCACGCGTTGGCAGCCGGGGCGTGGATAAAGGCAACGTCGCCATCCGGAGCAACCATTGGGATTGCAATTGATGTCGGAATGTCGGGGATGGTAACCATTCGGGACGTGTCCACCCCCTCGGATTCCAGCGCGACGATGAACTGTCGCCCATAGGCGTCGTCACCGACTGCCCCGACGAGAGTGACTTTTGCCCCGAGTCGCGCCAGCGCAACTGTCTGGTTGTACCCCTTGCCGCCACGAAACGTGTCGAAGCCCGTCGCGACGACCACCTCGCCGGGTTCGGGCCGCTTCGGAACCAGGAAGCTCAGGTCCATCACCAACGAACCGACAACGATGGCGCGAAGGGTCATCGACGATGCTCTGATCCCCGGGTGTCGTGTTCTCGCAGGGCAGTGACGTGCAGCCCTGAGGCGAGCTTGCCGCCGTCGTAGATGCGGTCCTCGAGGTAGGCAAGTCGCCAGGTTACGAGGAAGACGCCGCGGGTGGCCAGCTTGACGAGAGGGATCGGCAGATGACCCTTCCCACCTGCAGACCGCTCGCGCTGCCAGTAGTCGACGATGTCGTGAATCTGCCCGACAAGATGGAATGAGTGCCGGACGTCGGTGACGGTCAGCCCGGAATCCCAGACAAGCTGGAGGACATCGGCTTGCTGGAAGCGCTGAATGTGGCCGACGTGATCCTCCTTCCAGCGGTGGATCGGTATGCGGCGACCGTCGCGTAACGCCCGGTAGAGGGTGCCCGGCTGGTCTTCCAGTGGCACGAAGAAGTGCAGGACTCCATCGCGAGCGAGGACGCGCCGGCATTCGGCGATCATCGCTGCCGGGTTGGGGACGTGCTCGAGCAGGTCGAAAAAAACGACGGCGCTGAAGGATTCGTCCGCAAACGGTATGTGCTGGGCATCCATCACCAGGTAATCGGGCGGTCCGCCGATCTGAATTGCTTCCGCGATGGCGACCTGGCTGAGATCGCCTGCAATGACATCGAGATCTGGTCGCGCAGTGGCGAGGGCCCGCGCGTAACGTCCGGCGCCAGCGCCGAGGAGGAGCAGGCGGCCGGCGCGGTCACCGATGGCCTCCAGCGCGCGATCGAGCCGCAACTCGGCGAGGTTATGGTCGCCGGGAAGGATTTCGTCGCGGCCCTGGATCTTGCTGGGATCGTCGATATCGTAGCCCGATTGGTCGGTATCTGTCATCGGCCGGCGGCTTTCGTGTGGCGCGCGTCGAAGGCGTCGGTCACGGCGTCTAGCGTCGGGACGACGACATCCGGCACAATACCAGACTTTTCGATGTCCGGAATGCCTGACACGCCGGTCAGAACAAGCAGTGTCTGTGTCCCAGCATTCATGCCGGCCAGGATATCGGTGTCGAGACGATCCCCAACCATGAGTGTTCGCCTGTCCGTCGTGCCCATGATCTCCATGCACGAGCGGATCATCTCCGGGCTCGGCTTGCCGATAACGACCGGCTGGACATCGGTTGCCGCCACCAGCGCAGCAACGATAGCGCCAGAGCCCGGTATCAACCCTTCCTCGGTTGGAAATGTGCGATCGCTATTGGTGGTGACATAATCCGCGCCGGCGCGGATGGCGAGGCAGGCGAGCTTGAGGTCGTCGTAGCGCAAGTCGAAATCGGCGCCAGAGACGACAACCCGTGGGTTGTGAGTGGCCGGGATGAAGTACCCATCGCCGAACACCGCGTCCTGAAGCGCCTTCATTCCGACGACGTAGATTGTTGTGCCTTGCGGGTAGGTGTGCCGGAGGTAGGAGGCTGTCGCGATCGCTGATGTGACGATGCGGCTCTCGGGAGCATCAATGCCCATGCCGGCGAGCTTCTGGACGTAATCCAGTTGTGTCTTCGTCGCGTTGTTCGTCGCCATCGACCACATGACCCCAGCGGCGTCGAGCGCGGCCAGGAATGCAGGGACCTCGGGAATCAGCGTGTCACCGCGATAGATGACGCCGTCCATGTCGAGGATGCAGCCATCGATCGCTTCTGCCCAGTGCTGTGTCAGCGTCGAATGGCCGAGAACGGTAGACTTGTCGTTCACCCTCGTTGTCCCCCGGTTCAGATGTGGCCGAAGCGGCCTCGATCGCGCCTGCGCCCAACGATAGCCAGTACGATCGTTGGTGACAACTCTGTCGTCGGGGACCCTCCGGACTGTATCACGGATGTGATTCCCCGCCGGTATACTGCCGCCGACTGCAGCAGTGGAACAAGTGGAGGCGAATGTGGACGACCAGCAGGTTCAGCGAGTGCTTGCCGAGATCGACGAGAGCGAGACGATTCATCTTCTCCAGGCGCTGGTGCGGGATGATGCGTCGGTGAACCCGCCGGGGGACGTGCGCGAGTCGGTTCGCATCTGCCAGGCGAAACTGGCGGCCGAAGGATTCGAGACGGAGATCATCGGCGATCTGGAGATCATGCCGAACCTGATTGCAACGCTTCGACGTGGCAATGGTCCGACGCTGCTGTTCAACGCTCATGTCGACGTCGTCCCGACAGGAGACGTAGGCGCATGGTCGTATCCGCCCTTCGCAGCGGAGGTGGCCGGCGGGCGCGTCTACGGACGCGGCGCGGGAGACGACAAGGCGAGTGTGACAGCCCAGGTGATGGGCGCGATTGCGCTGGCTCGGTCGGGTGTGGAGTTTGGCGGGACGCTGATCGTCAATGTCGTCGCCGACGAGGAGACTGGCGGCAAGCATGGCGCGCTGTATGTTGTCGAGAACATCGCGACCCGGCCGGACTATGTCATCGTCGGCGAACAGACCCTCAGCATGGTTGCCATCGGTGAGCGCGGGTTTGCCAGCACGCGAGTGATTACCCGCGGCCGGGCCGCGCATGGCGCGCTACCGTGGGAGGGAGCCAACGCGATCGAGGCGATGGCCGAGGTTATCGTCGCCTTGCGAAGGGAATTGTGGCCGGCGCTAGAAGGACGGCTGAATCCATATTTCCATCACTCTTCGGCGTCGATCAACATGATCTCCGGCGGCGTCAAGGAGAATGTCGTGCCGGATTTCTGCAGTATCTACATCGATCGACGGATCATCCCCGGTGAGAATCCGGTGGAGAATGTCGGCGAGATTCGAGAGATCGCCGAGCGAGCGATTGCGGGAATCGACGGAGTTTCGGTTGAGGTCGAGGGGCTCGGGCTGGGGGCGGCCTCGATGAGCGATCCAGAATCGCTGGCCGTGCGAGCGATGCTCGCGGCGAATGAGCGGCTGGGGCTTTCGACAGCGCTGACCGGATTTTCGATGGGGACCGACGGCCGTCATTTCGCGGCGGCGGGGATCCCGACGATCATCTACGGCCCTGGCGATCCGAAGCTGGCCCATATCCCGGATGAGTGGGTTGGCGTCGAAGAAGTGATCCAGGCTGCGCGCGCCTACGCGCTGACGGCGCTCCAGGTGCTGGCGGCCGGCTGAGAGGAGCCTGGACTACCTGCTATTCGTCCCCGCGCTCCAGGGTCCGATCGAGACTGGTCGCGAAGCCGAAGACGATTAGAAAGAGGATGGGGAAGATGAGCAGGAGGAGAATCAGCCCGCCGATCTGAATAGCCGCCTTGATCAATTCGAGGATCATGTCCATCGTCGCACCGCACTTCTGATCGATCGTGCCGCCGCGATCGGGAGAACGGCAACGGCGACCGGCCGAACACCGGTCGCCGCAAGTATACCGTTCATGTGGCCACGTCAGGCGACAATGGCAGCTCCTGAAAGGGCACTGCTGATATTCAAACCGCTGCTCCCTCGGGTGATAGCGACGGTCTCGCCGTCGCGAATCTCACCAGATAGAAGCTTCATCGCGAGCGGGTCGAGCATCTCCTTCTGGATAACGCGCTTGAGCGGCCTTGCCCCGAAGGCAGGATCGTAGCCCCGATTGGCGATCCACTCACGTGCTTCCGCGGTGATCTGCAGCTCGATATCGCGGTTCTTCAACCGCTGCCGAACCTGCTGGAGCTGAATCTCAACAATCTGCTGGATCTGATCGCGAGTCAGCGCTCGGAAGATCACGATCTCATCGATCCGGTTGAGGAACTCTGGCCGGAAGTTCGCGTGCAACGCCTCCATCACTCGCTCGCGAGCTTCGTCGTCGCTGGACGAGAGGATGTAGGTCGAGCCGAGATTGGACGTCATGATGATCACGGTGTTGCGAAAGTCCACCGTTCGTCCCTGACCGTCGGTCAGCCGGCCATCATCGAGAACCTGGAGGAGGATATTGAACACCTCCGGGTGCGCTTTCTCGATCTCGTCGAACAAGACGATCGAGTAGGGCCGGCGACGCACAGCCTCGGAGAGTTGCCCCCCTTCCTCGTAGCCGACGTAGCCCGGAGGCGCGCCGATCAGGCGCGAGACGGCGTGACGTTCCATGTACTCCGACATGTCGATTCGCACGATTGCCTGGTCATCGTCGAACAGGAACTCGGCAAGCGCGCGAGCAAGCTCGGTCTTTCCCACGCCAGTCGGGCCGAGGAAGATGAACGACCCCAATGGCTTGTTCGGATCGGACAGGCCGGCCCGAGCGCGACGGATAGCGTTCGAGACAACGTTGATGGCTTCGTCCTGGCCGACAACGCGCAGATGCAGCCGCTCCTCCATCTGGACGAGCTTCTCGATCTCACCCTCGACAAGGCGGCTGACCGGGATCCCCGTCCAACGGGCGACAACCTCGGCGATGTCGTCGGCGCTCACCTCCTCCTTGACCAGCCGCTTCGAGCGGTCCTGCTGCTCGATCGCGTGCTCGGCAGTCGCGAGCTGCTTCTCAAGCTCGACGAGCCGTCCGTATTGAAGCTCGGATGCGCGCCCGTAGTCGGCCTGACGCTGGACGCGCTCGATTTCCTGGCGGGTTTGTTCGATTTCGGACTTCAGCGTGGCCAACTGCTGGATATTCTGGCGCTCGTGATCCCACTGAACAGTCAGCGCGTCGCGTTGTTCCTTGAGGTTGGCGAGATCGGATTCCAGCTCGTCCAACCGCTTTCGGGACGCCTCGTCACGTTCCTTGCGCAGCGCCTCGCGCTCGATCTCCAGCTGCATGACGCGACGGTTGATCTCATCGATCTCGACCGGCATGCTGGTGATCTCCATGCGCAGCCGGGACGCCGCTTCGTCCACCAGGTCGATTGCCTTGTCGGGCATGAACCGGCCGGTGATGTACCTGTCGGCCAGGACGGATGCGGCGACGAGTGCGCCATCGGTGATCCGGACGTTGTGATGGACCTCGTAGCGATCGCGAAGCCCCCGCAGGATACTGATCGTATCCTCGACCGACGGCTCTCCGACGTAGACGGGCTGGAACCGACGTTCCAACGCGGCATCCTTTTCGATGTGCTTGCGGTATTCATCGAGAGTCGTCGCGCCGATCGCGTGGAGCTCCCCACGAGCCAGCATCGGCTTGAGCATGTTGCTGGCGTCCATCGCGCCTTCGGCCGCGCCGGCGCCGATGACAGTGTGGAGCTCGTCGATGAAGACGATGATCTCACCTTCGGAATCCGCGATCTCCTTGAGAACCGCTTTCAGTCGTTCTTCGAACTCGCCGCGATACTTGGCGCCAGCGACCATACTGCCCAGATCGAGCGCGACAACCCGCCGGTCACGGAGCCCCTCGGGGACGTCGCCTCGGACGATCCGCTGGGCGAGACCTTCGACGATGGCGGTCTTGCCGACGCCTGGCTCGCCGATTAGGACGGGGTTGTTCTTCGTCCGGCGACTCAGCACCTGGATGACGCGGCGAATCTCGTCGTCACGGCCGATGACCGGATCCAGCTTGCCAGCGCGGGCAGCGTCGGTCAGGTCGCGCCCGTATTTCTGCAGCGCCTCGTACCGGTTCTCGGGGTTCTGGTCGGTGACGCGTTGCGATCCGCGGATCTGGGTCAACGAGTTCATCACTGTTTCGCGCGTGATGCCACGCTGTGTCAGCAGGCGGACGGCTTCGGTTCGGGATGCCGTGTCGAATGCCGCGAGGAGCAGGTGTTCGGTGCTGACGTACTCATCTCCGAATGCCCGCGCTTCATCCTCCGCCTTCTGGAGTAGTGTGCGCAAATTGCCGCTCAGCGTCGGCTGTGCGGAATACTGAAGCTTCGGCGCTCTGTCGAGGATCGACTCCAACCCGCTGGCGATCTCGGCCGGCGAAACGCCAGCCCGTTCGATGACCCGTGGAACGACGCCATCCTCCTGGGTGATCAGCGCATAGAGGAGTTGATCGACGTCGAGCGTCGCGTGCTGGCGACGCTCGGTCTCCTGTTGGGCGCGAACGATGGCCGCCTGGGCCTTTTCAGTCAGACGTTGTGGATTCACCGGATTACCTGGGCTTTCTGTTTACTCGTAGCTCGATCGCGACTCGGCCGCGCTGCGCGTCATCGGAGACGGTGGACGCGCCCATCAAGTCGAGTAGCCCGTCGAGGATGGCGGCGATGTTGTCGTAATCCTCGCGGCTTCGGGCGCGAAGCTCCTCCTGGAGTACGCGGATCTCTTCTGTCAGGCCGAGGGCGAGCTGGACACCGGCCAGATTGATTCCCCGCTCCTCGACGAGATGCTTCACCTGCCGAAGCCGTTCGATGTCTTCGGTGGAGTACAGGCGGAGATTGCCCGACGTCCGCGAGGGGGCGACGAAACCCTCTCGTTCGTACTTTCGAAGGGTTTGCGGGTGCAGGCGCAGGAGCCTTGACGCGACGCTGATGACGTAGAGTGGCTCGCTCTCTTGCATGCAGTCTCCACCAATCTGCCAATGATTCGACAACTCGCACTCTCAACAATGTTGATACAGACTATATCATAGAGCGCGCACCCCAACAACTGGCCACCGGCGACGAATCCAAACAGGCCCCGATGCGTATCGCATCGGGGCCTGTTTGGAGCAGATCGGGTTTCGCTGGCTAGTCGCCGAAGGACGGAACGGCAGTGGGCTCGGTGACGCGCCGCGGCCGAAGCGGTTGGCGAGGCGGAGCGATGTGGCGCGTGGGCACGATCGGAAATGGAGCAGTCACATCCATCGGCATGCCGGCTGGGATGATGACCGGCTGTCGCGGTGGAATTGCGACGTGGGAACGACGCGCGGCGCGGCGACGCGGTGGCTCGATGACCCGCGCGAGGATCGTTGCGATGACGAGAAGGCACGGGATAGCGACGAGGGCCATCATCGCCCAAACGCCCGGTGCATGCGCCTTCTGGGCGGCAACCGCTCCCGAGGTCACCACTCGCTCCGCTCCTGCGCCGGAGACGGCGAGGCCCGATGTGTTCGACATCACCTGGTGTGGCTGGGCTGGTTGCGCGGCCGGGGCGAGCGGGGTTGCGAATCCGGTATCGAGGAGCGAACGGGCGTCCGCATACCACGACTCAGAGGTGCTCCCGAGAAGGACGGCGATGATGGTTCGGCCGTCTCGCTGCGCGACCTCGATCAGGCAGTAGCCGGCATTCGTCGTGATGCCGGTCTTGCCGCCGACCAGCCCCGGATAGGTTCCCGCGAAGTCATTGGTCGTGTGAAGGGAATGGCCGTCGCCTTTGTAGCTGATGGCTCCAATTGCCTCGCGAAACGCGGGCACGGAGGCGAGCCCATAGCGTGTGATCGTAGCGAGATCACGTGCCGTCGTGACATGGCCGTCGGCATCCAGCCCGTGGGGATTGACGAGATGCGTGTTGGTCGCGCCAATCTCGGCGATTCGGGCGTTTGTGTAGGCGACGAATGGGTCGACGGTGGCGTTATCCAGATCGCCATTCGTGGCTGAGAGATTTCGGGCAATCGTCATCGCCGCGTCGTTGCCGCTGGATAGCAGCATGCCATGGAGGAGTGTCGTGAATGTGTCGGTCTCGCCGGTAACGAGCCCCATGCTTGCCTCGCCAACGAGATCGGCATCGGTCGTGGTCATTGGCCGATCCGGCGCGGTGATCTCAGCGGAGGCGATGGCGGTGAAGATCTTGGTGAGGCTGGCCGGCGGCGCCTGTTCGTCGGCGGCACGCTCGAACAGCACAGCGCCCGATTCCGCGTCGATGACGATTGCGTTCCGGGCAACGACGGTTGAATTGTCGGATTCCGCGGCGGCGATGGGTGTTATCACCAGGGCCAGGGAAAGCATCATGATGGTGGTGATGAACACCGTGACGAGCCGGGGCATCGACATCCTCCAACGTTCCAGCGTAGACACGCATCGACCCACCACCCGGCGACGCAGGGCGTCGATTCGGGAACTCAGGCGCCATCGGGTGGATGGCGTATGGGCAGCAGTGTCAACGAGTCAGAGTCTACCAGCCGAGATGTACGTACACAAGAGAATGAGCGACGTCTGATGGGGTCGCGGCTATCGGGAATTACGGCGCATATGGTCGTCGCGCGGGGCCCGGAGGTGTTCGCGAATACGCTCGTAAATCAGCTGGCGAGTGACTGCGCCGACGATACGTCCCCCGACGACGAGGAGCGCGACGTGGCCTGTCGAGGCGTCTACCAGATCCAGGATGTCCACCAACGAGGTGTCCTGTCCAACCCGCGGGATGTCATCGAGCGACGACGCGATTTCGCCGACGGTAACGACATCCCAGGTTGCCCGTGGGATCCGTTGGATCTCCGCCAGCGAGACCAGCCCGATCACGTCACCGTCGCGCTGGACGAGTAATGGACCACTCGTGGTGGATTGGAGAATCTCGTCGAGCGCTGCGTCGATCGTTCGGTCGGCGGCGATACGGCGGCTAGCGGTCAGGCCGGCTTCGTCTGCCGTGACCTGGCGTCCGCCCTCACGGATGAGCGTCCGGGTGAAGCCTTCGCGCGCGGCCTGGCTGATTGACCAGTAGGCGAAGAGGAGCCATACCGCCGCCACTGACCAGGTCCCGTTGAGTGCCAGCATGAGGAGGCCGGCGAGGACGATGCCGAAACCGATGGCCCGGCCATACAGACCGACGGCTCGTGTTGCAAGGATCAGATCGCCCGAGACATACCAAAGGAAGGCGCGCAGGATTCGTCCGCCATCGAGTGGATAGGCGGGTAGCAACGTGAGGATAGCGAGCGAGGTGTTGATCAGTGCGAGAGTCCTGAAAGCTTCCCCGGCGAAGGTGGATCCTGGGACGATCCACGAGCAAGCGCCAAGCACAATTGCCAGGATGCCACTGGCGGCCGGGCCGGCTGCTGCCACGCGGACCTCGTTAGCCGGGTTCTCGGGTCGATACGCATCGTCGGTCAGCGCCCCGAAGGACGACAGAATGATCGCGCGGAGATGCATGCCTCGCCGGCGCGCGACGGCATCATGGGCCAGTTCGTGGATGATCAAGGACATAATGGCGCCGGCGACGATTGCCGCGGTGAATCCGACGTGACGAAGCTGGCGCAGCCCGTCAGGCGCGAGGAGGTCGGCCGAGATGATCGTCAGAACGACGACAATCGTTATCCAGCCCGGTGATGCGCGGACCGGGATGCCCCGGAGCGCGATGGGATGGATCGGACGCCGCCGGCTGAACACGTGGGGCCGCGAAATCATGCACACCCCCTGATGGCGGCGAGCAATCCGACACGATCCAAAGCTTCATCTGAGCCGGATTCCGATCAGAGACGCTGATACTCTTCGAGATCGAGGACGAACACGGTCGCGGCCGCAGTCTGTATTTCGCCTGCTCCCTGTGCCTGCGATCGGCTGCGGGCCTCCTGGCGAATGAGGTCGAGAACGTGATCGACCTGCTCGTCCTGGACGCCGATCATGATCGTCGTGTTACCACGGCGAAGGAACCCACCGGTTGAGGCCAGCCGGGTGGCGCGAAAGTCGTTTTCAAGGAGAGCATCGACAACCGCGTCGGCATCCTCGTTCTGGACAACCGCGATAATCAGCTTCATACCTCGTCCGCCTCGTTTCACCGTGTGTCGATCGACATGCCTGAGCCGTCATTATAGGTGCCAATGAAAAATCTGGTCAACGTCGACTCATCGGATGCAGACGCGCCGAAGTTATCTGGCTGTTGTTCATTCGTCAGAGACCAGCGGATTCGCGTCAAGATAGCTTTGCAGCATGATCGCCGCAGCGATGGCGTCGCGTTTGTCCCGACGTTCGCGCGATCGCATACCGCTCTGCTCTAATGCGCGATCTGCAATCGCGCTGGTGAGCCTTTCGTCCCAGAAGATGATCGGCGTTGTGACGAGCTGCTCGAGCTCGGCGGCCTGATCGCGAGCCGCGCGGGCCTGATGACCCTCATCGCCGAGCATGCCCTTCGGCAAGCCGACGACGATGCCAGTGGCGTTGACATCGACGACGAGCGCCGCGATGTCGTGCAATGACCCGTGCCGCAAGTCGATGATGCGATCCGGACTGGCGATAACGCCAGTGTCGTCGGAGATGGCAACCCCGATCCGACGTTCGCCGAGGTCGAGGCCAATGAGCTTAGCGCCCGGTCGGCGTGGTTTCCGTCGGTACGGTCGTTTCGGCACCTTGCACCTCGATCATGATCCGAGACCGCAACAATGGCATCCTGCCCCAGAATCCACTGTATCGTCGGTCCACCTCAGCCGTTTGAACGCCAGGAATCTGCTTGGCGGCGGATGTGATGTCAGAGACGCGCTTGCCGCTCGCGTCTGCGCGAAGCTCGTCTAGCGTGGATGCGTCAATCGGTTGCGCTGCTTGTGCCGTCGCGGTGACGGAGAAGCCATCTCCAGCAGTTGCGCCGAGTGGCTGAGACGCGCCAACTACGATCGATCCGGCGACGATCTTCGCATCACCCGCCAGATCGGAGAGGCGACGCGTCGCCTCCGCCGTGGCCTGCGTCTTCATCGCCTCGGGGTCGAAGACTTGTCCCGACACGGGCAACGACGCTTCGAGATGGAGTGTTGTCGCGTCGTCGCCGGCCGCATGGTCGAAGCGAAGGGTTGCCTCCCCGCGTTGCATGCTGCCCTCGAGTAGCGTCGCTCCGACGGGAACGAGGCCGTCCAGGGTTGTGCTGGAACGAGCATCAAGGTCTCCACGGACGGTCTTCTCCAACGATGCTCGGTCGGCATCGCTCACCGTCGCGATCCGTTTCATCGTTCCGCCGGTAATCGGGTCGCGGTTGGTGAAGAAGATTCCGTTGTCCCATTGTCCGTAGATTGTCTCCGCGTCGGCATTTCCCTCCGCGCCCGGGGCGACGGCGCGGATTGGCGCAGTGGCGCTGCCGAATGTCATTGATCCATACGGATCCGCTGGTGGAACGGTGATGTCCGTCGTTGTCGCATATTCGCCGCCGCTGGCGTCGGTTGCGATAGCGCCTGCTTCGATGTGGACCGGAGTAAGCCTTGGATTGGTCAGCAGGAGAGATCCGGTCGCAGCCGCGTCGGGGATGAAGCGCTCCCCGGTCGTCGGAATGCTGGCGCTCGCCGTTACTGTCGCGCCGATCGCGGCGGGCGCGACGTGTACATCAAAAGATCGGCCTGGCTGATCGAGGCCAACTGTGACGCGGGCTTCAACGGCATCGATACGTGGGGTAACGGCGATTGTTGCGGACGGAGCGACCGCGACGAGCAGGGCGACAAGGATAGTGAGCAGAATGAGAATCGAAACCGCGGCGCGCCGACCGTGTCGCGAGGAACGGCGGTGGGCTGGCGCGATCTCATGCGCCGGGTCGAATTGTCGCGAAGACCAGGCAGCCCACGACGCGTCGAGATCCTCCGTCTGGACTGGATGGTGTCTGCCGGGTGGAGTGATCACGAATGAGTACGAGTCGTCTCCCATCTCGTCTTCGTCGACAGGCGCGACGGTGTCGAGGCCGCGCCATGGAGTCAGCGGGACGCTTGCTGTAGGCGCTGTGTCAGTTGCTGGCGGAAGATCGATCCGGCTGGTGGGAGCGTCGGCGCTCGGTTCGGCCGGCGACTCGGCCGGCAAATCAGCAGGTCGTGTGTCTGATGCCGACGGGCGATGGTCAATCGGGTCGACGAGCGGCAGCCCGATGATCCATGCCAACTCGCGCCGCAGGGGATCCTCGGTCGCCACGCGGACGACAACGCCGGCCGCCTGGGCTGCTGCGGCAAGACGTCGGAACTCGCGGGCGGTGAAGAGCGTTGTCGCGCCATCGGGGATGTCGACGATGATCTCGGCGAGTTCGGATTTCGCTAGTTGCTCCTCGAGCGCATCGAGGTCATTCGGTCGCGAGATGGTGAAGTAGTCGGTTTGCCGGGTAGCCATTGCACTTCCTTATCCTGGGTCCGCCACCCGGCAACGAAGATCAGCGACGCGCTCGGGGCGCGTCGGATCTACCCACCAAGCTGGCGCGAGACCGCCGATTCAACCGCGCCGAGCGCCTCGTCCAGCCTGGTGGCGTCAGTTCCACCGCCGTTGGCCAGTTCGGGCCGGCCACCACCGCGGCCGCCGATGATCGGCGCCAATTCCTGGATCAGCTTGCCCGCGCTAACGCCACGAGCAGTCAGGTCTCTTGTCACCATCGCCACGAGTGCCGGCTTGTCGTCGATCTCGCTGCCGAGGACGATGACGCCCGAGCGCAGCTTGTCGCGGAGCCGGTCCCCGATCTGCAACATCGTGTCGCGATCGCCGGCGACGACCCTGGTTGCCAGAACCGTCACACCACTGACTTCAACTGCCGTGTCGACAATGCTCTCGACATCCGATGTCGCTAACGACAGGCGCAACTGATCGATGGTGCGATCGAGGTCGCGAACACTGGATTGCAACGACCGGAGCCCCTCGGCGAGCTCCTCGACAGGAATGTGGAGCGTTCGCGCGGCATCGGTCGCGATAAGCTGGAGTCGCTGTAGATACTCAAGCGCGGCACGGCCGGTGAGCGCTTCAATGCGCCGGACGCCCGAACCGATCGATGACTCGCTCAGGATGACGATCGGGCCGATCTCGGCAGCGTGGCGCACATGGGTGCCGCCACACAGCTCGCGAGAAAATTCGCCGATCGAGACCATTCGCACGAGATCGCCGTACTTTTCACCGAAGAGCGCCATCGCTCCCCTGGCCACCGCATCGTCGTAGGACATGACGTCGGTGGTGACGTCGTCGTCGCGCAGCAGCACGGTGTTGGCGATTTCGGTCGCGCGTTGGATTCCATCGGGCCCGAGTGGCGCAGCGCTTGTGAAATCGAAGCGCAGACGGTCGGGCGCGACGAGCGAACCCGCCTGATAGGTGTCTTCACCGAGAATCATCCGCAGTGCCCGATGCAGGACGTGGGTGGCGGTGTGGTTGCGACGGATCGCGTCGCGACGCTCAGCGTCGATGGCGGCCAACGCGACCTGGCCCCGCTGGATAAATCCCTCACTCACCTCGCCGCGATGGACGATGACGGTGGGTGTTGGGCGTTGGGTGTCGTGAACCTGGAAGACGCCTGTCTCGGTCGTAATGACGCCGGTATCACCTACCTGGCCCCCGGATTCACCGTAAAACGGCGTGCGATCGAGGACAAGCTCGCCCGGCTGCCCGGCGTCGAGTTGCTCGACGAGCGCATCGGCGCTGACGATCTCCGCGACGGCGGCCTCTGCGCTCGTGGACCCATAGCCCAGGAACTCGACCGGCTGAAGGCGCGCATACAGTTGGTTACGGTCCCGGGCTGTGTCGGCAAAGTTCGCGACGTGCTGGCGGCTGCGCGCTCGTGACTGCTCGAGCGCGACGGCGAAGCCTTCGGCGTCGACGGCGACACCCACGTCGGCCGCCAGCTCGGTGGTCAGCTCGTAGGGGAACCCGTACGTGTCATAGAGCCGGAAAGCATCCTCGCCGGAGATAGTCGAGCCGCCCGCAGCGCGGAGTGCATCGACGAGCTCGGCGAATCGGGCCATGCCTGTAGCCAGCGTTCTCGAAAACGATTGCTCCTCGTTCTCGACGATACGGCGGATCGTGCCGGCCCGCGTGATCATATCCGGGTGATAGCCGCCGAACCGGTCGATGACGACATCGACGATCGTGACGAGAAACGGTCGTTCGATACCCACCGCGCGGGCGTGGCGGACTGCGCGCCGAAGGATGCGACGCAGCACGTAGCCCCGCCCTTCGTTGCCGGGCAGCACGCCGTCCATAATCAGAAATGTGGCTCCACGGACGTGGTCGCTGATGACGCGCAGAGAACGGTCGATGGTTGGATCCGCGCCGTAGGTCACGCCAGCGATTTCGGCCGCGCGAAGGATCATCGGCTGGTGCAGATCAGTCTCGTACATGGTTGGCGCGTTCTGCAGAATCATCGAGATGCGCTCAAGGCCCATGCCGGTGTCGATATTCTTGCGCTCGAGCTCGCGGAACGAGCCGTCAGCCTCTTTGAACTGGCCCATGAAGACGAGATTCCAGAGCTCCATCCACCGGTCGCAGCGGGGACAGTTCGGGCCGCAGTCTGGTTCTCCGCATCCATACTGCGCGCCCCGGTCGACGTGGAGCTCGCTGTCGGGTCCGCAGGGACCGGTTTCGCCGACCGGCCCCCAGATATTCGTCGGGTCTTCGTGGATGCGCTCTGGCGCCAACCCAACCTCGTCCATCCAGAGTTGGCGAGCCTCGTCGTCGTCCGGGTGGATCGTTACCTGAAGCCGTTCTGCGGGAATTCCGTAACTGACGGTTAGCAGATCCCAGGCGTAGCGGATCGCCTCCCGCTTGAAATAGTTGCCGACCGAGAAGTTGCCGAGCATTTCAAAGAAGGTGGCGTGCCGCTCGTCTCCGACGTCGTCGATATCGACAGTCCGAAAGCATTTCTGAACCGATGTCATGCGGTTGGCGGGCGGCTGCTCGAGTCCGAGGAAGTAGGGAGTCATCTGCTGCATGCCGGCGGTGGTCAGTAGAACGGTTGGGTCGTTACGTGGGATCAGCGGGGACGAGGACACGTGGAGGTGTCCCCGCTCGGCGAAGAACTCAACAAAACGTTGTCGTATCTCGCGGCTTTGCATTCTGTGTCTGGCCTTCTCTCACATTCCGTGGGCGATCCCGAGCAGGTAAGTGTAGCGAACCCGGATTGGTGACGAGACCGCACGCGAAGCGAGGTGTACGTACAGTATGCCCGGACAGTGACATATGGTCAAGGGCTCATTCACGCGAGGGCTGGCCTCCGACAGTACAATTAGGTCATGGGCACGCGATTCTCTGACCGATTGTCAGTTCTCTCAACCGGACCCGGCGTTTACTTGATGAAGAACGTTGCGGGCGACGTGATCTACGTCGGTAAGGCCGCCGCGTTGCGAAATCGTGTGCGCTCGTATTTTCAGGAGAGCCGGCCGCCGGATCCGAAGACGCGCGAGCTGGTCAGCCATATCGTCGACTTCGATGTCATCCGAACCGACACTGCCAGCGAAGCGCTGATCCTCGAGAACGAGCTGATCAAGCGGTATCAGCCACGCTACAACGTCCGGCTGAAAGACAACAAAACCTACCCGTATATCAAGATCACGAACGAGGAATGGCCCCGTGTTATCGCGACACGCCGGATCGTCCAGGACGGCGGCCGGTATTTCGGTCCCTACACCTCGGCCGGATCGGTCCACCGCACGCTCGACTTGCTCAACCGATTGTTCCCATATCGACCGTGTGACATCGTCATTACCGGAGACGCACCCCGGCCGTGTCTCTATTTCCACATGGGTCGTTGCCTTGGTCCGTGTATCGGCGCTGCCGACCCGAAGGAATACGCCGCTGCGGTCGACGGCGCGGCGCTCTTTCTGCAAGGCCGCGGCGAGGAGCTCGTGCCCGAGCTTCGACAGCGGATGGAGCAAGCGGCCGAGAACCTCGACTTCGAGCGCGCGGCCAAGCTGCGCGACGAGGTGTCGGCGATCGAGCATGTCCTCGAGCGACAGAAGATCGTGTCCGGGAAAGGCGACGACGCGGATGTGATCGCCGTATACCAGTCACCGGGTGGTGATTCTGTCGTCCAGGTGGCGATGATCCGTAACGGCAAAATCCTCGGCTCCGAGCATTTTGTGATGTCGGGGACGCGGGTGGATGACGATCCGTCGGAGATTGTCGCCAGCTTCGTCGCGCAGTTCTATGGCGACGCCGCTGTCGTTCCGAACGAGCTGATCGTCCAGCATATGCCGGCCGACGATGCGATCCTGCGCGGCTGGCTGGCCGAGCGTCGCGGCGGAAAGGTGCGGCTGACGACGCCGCAGCGTGGCGAGAAGCGCAAGCTGGTCGAAATGGTAGCCAAGAGCGCGGTAGAGAACTTCGAGCAGACGCGGTTGCGCTGGCTCAACGACGAGCAGCGGATGACGGCGGCGATGACTGAGTTGGCTGACGCGCTGGAGCTGCCGGATCTTCCTCGGCGCATCGAGTGCTTCGATATTTCGACATTGCAGGGGACGAACATGGTCGCGTCGATGGTCGTCTTCGAGGACGGCAAGCCGAAGAAGAGTGACTACCGGCGCTTCTCGATCAAGAATGTCGACGGGCAGAACGACTTCGCGGCGATGAAGGAGGTCGTCGGCCGGCGGTTCAGGCGGCTGGCGACCGAGCCGGATACCGAGGCCTGGTCGCGACAACCGGATCTTGTCATCATCGATGGGGGCAAGGGGCAGCTCAACGCGGCGCTGGAATCGCTGCATGAAGTCAGATTCGAGACGCGGGTCGTCGGGCTGGCGAAGGAGAATGAAGAGATCTTCCTGCCCGGCCAGTCGTGGCCGATCGTGCTGGATCGTGACTCACAGGCGCTGTACCTCGTGCAACGAGTTCGGGACGAGGCGCACCGTTTCGCCGTGTCGTTTCATCGCCAGAAGCGAGAGCGCGCGGCTGTCCGCTCGGCGCTGGACGACTTGCGCGGCGTCGGGCCGAAGCGCAAGAAAGCGTTGATTCAGGCGTTCGGCAGCGTGAAGCGCATTCGCGAAGCCAGCGAGGAACAGATCGCCACGGTCGAGGGCATTGGCCGTGAGCTGGCGCGACAGATCAAGACGCAACTGTAGCAAGTCGGAGCGGCGCAGGAGGGGGATCGGTGGTCACGGAAACCGACAAATCGGGAAGCGCGCCGGACGCGCCGCTGGACGATCAGATCGGCCGGGCGATCGAGGCGCTCCGCCACGGTGGCGTCGTCGCGATTCCAACCGACACCGTATACGGCCTGGCAGCCTCGCTCGCCCGTCCTGACGCACTTTCTCGAATCTACGCCATCAAGGGCAGGTCTGGCAACAAGGCGCTGCCGATCCTTATCTCTGACATGAGCCAGCTTGCCCGGCTCGCGAAGCGGGCGTCGCCGGCCGCGCTTGCGTTGGCTCATGCCTTCTGGCCGGGCGCGTTGACCATCGTGCTTCCCGCCTCGGATACCGTGCCAGCCGAGGTGACACGTGGAGTGCCGACTGTTGGGCTTCGGATGCCGGCCAACGACGTTGCGCTGGAAGTGATCCGCGCGGCCGGCGGCGCGCTGGCGGTTACGAGCGCGAACCGCTCGGGTGAACCGGAGGCGCGGACGGCGGCTGCGGTGATCGAACGACTCGGAGGACGGATCGCTTTCGTGGTTGATGGTGGTCGATCCGGGGAAGCGCCTGCGTCGACTGTGGTGGATGCGTCTGAAGCCAGCATTCGAATCCTTCGCGTTGGCGCGATTAGCCCCGAGCAGATTCATTCGGCACTCGCTGAGGCAGGATTCGATCATGCGTGATGTGCGGAGGGCTGGTACAGCAGCATCGTTGCCTCCGGCTGTCTTGATGGCCGTCGCGGCAGGGTTGGTGACACTCGCGCTGGGGATCTATGCCCGGCATGCCAAGCCGTCGATTCTCGACACTCCGCTTATCGGCCACGGCACACGGTCGTTTTATCTCATCGCACTGGTGGCGGTCGTCGGGATCGGTTGGCAGGCGCACCGGTTTTTCGATCGGCCGATTCGAGGCTACACGCCATACCCGCCATTGGCGACGGCGGGAATCCTGCCGGCCATGATCGTGTTGGCGTCCGCGCTACTCGTCGGTCGCTACCATACCGCGCCGATCGTCGTCATGGCGGCCGTGCTGGCCGCGACCGGCGCCTATGCGGCACTGAGCATTCGTGATGTGATCGATTCGGGCGACACCGGTGATCAGCCGGTGCTGTTGATCCACGTCGGGCTGAGCCTCGTCGTTGTGTTCGTCAATGTCGCGTTGCTGCTGCAATTTCAGGCACGGTTGCTGTTTCTGGCGCCGACGATCTTCGTGGTTACGGCGCTGATGCTCCTGCAGATTCATGACGGTGTCGCGACGTATCCGGTCCGTCGCCAGGCGTATGCACTGGTTGGAGCGCTGATCGCGGCCGAGGTTGTCTGGCCATTGACATACTGGCCACCGTTGGGCTGGTGGTCCGGCGCCGTGGTTGCGAGTGTTGTAACGGGGTACGCGCTGGTGACTCGGGCGAATCTGATGCGTCGGTTGACGGGGGTTGCAGCGGCGCAGTACGCCGGTTTGACTGCGGCGCTGCTGGTGTTCGTCGTCGTGATGTCGCGCTAGCGTCAAGGACAGGACCAAGGATGAGCAGAAACGATTCGATCTACGACAAGATGGTGCTGCTTGACCGGCTGGAGGAGCTTCGCGAGGACATGAGCGAGCTTGACGTCCACAGCCTCTCTGACCTCGACCAGCGGATCGCGTCGCTCGAAGAGGATCTCGCCAGCGAATCGGACGATGAGTTCGACGATGGATCTCTTTGAGGCGAACCGGTTGGCCCAACTTCGCCAGCGAGGTCCGCTCGCGGCGCGGATGCGCCCGCGGACGCTGGATGAGTTCGTCGGCCAACAGGCAGTGCTGGGGCCGGGCAGTGTGCTTCGTCGGGCGATTGAGCGCGACCGGCTGTCGTCGATCATCCTTTGGGGGCCTCCCGGCGTCGGGAAGACAACACTGGCCCAGTTGATCGCCACTCAGACACGCGCGCACTTCATCGCGGTGTCGGCAGTGTCGTCCGGAGTTGCGGACTTGCGGGCGGCGGTGCGGGACGCAGCCAACAGGCTGGGGATGAACGGTCAGCGGACGCTGCTGTTCATTGACGAGATTCACCGGTTCAACAAGGCCCAGCAAGATGCGATCTTGCCCTATGTTGAGGATGGCACTGTCATCCTGGTCGGGGCGACGACCGAAAACCCCTCATTCGAGGTGAACGCGCCATTGCTCTCGCGATCGCGTGTCGTCGTGCTTACGTCACTGACCGACAGCGATATCCGCGAGATCGTGCGGCGAGCGCTCTCTGATCCGGTGCAGGGGCTTGGTGAGGAGGGATTGACGATCGCGGAGGATGCCCTCGACACCCTCGTGAACATGGCGAACGGGGACGCGCGCTTCGCATTGAACACGCTCGAGATGGCCAGTGTCGCGGTCGATCCACCCGCGATGGCGATCACCAGGCAGTTGGTGCTCGATGCCGCCCAGCGACGGGCTGCGATCTACGACCGCGCCGGAGAATCACATTTCGACACAATCTCGGCACTGCACAAGTCGATCCGCGACTCCGACGCTGACGCGTCGATCTACTGGCTGGCTCGGATGCTCGAGAGCGGTGAGGACGCGCTCTATCTGGCGCGGCGGCTCGTGCGAGTGGCGAGCGAAGACGTCGGACTTGCAGACCCACAGGCGCTCGTGCTGGCAATGGCGGCCCAGCAGGCGGTCCACTTCATCGGCATGCCGGAAGGAGCGCTCGCCCTGGCTGAAGTCACCGTCTACCTCGCGCTGGCGCCGAAGAGCAATTCACTGTATCGCGCGTACGGAGCTGCGCGAGAGGATGTCGCCGGGACGCGGAACGACCCGGTGCCACTCCACCTGCGTAACGCGGTGACCGGTCTGATGCGGGGTCTGGGCTACGGCAAGGGGTATGAGTACGCGCACGATCTCGCAGCCGGTGTTTCGGCACAGGGGCACTTGCCGGAGAATCTGGCAGGACGAGAATACTACCACCCGACAGATCGTGGCTTCGAGGCGCGGCTGGCGCAACGAAAGGCCAGCATCCTGTCGCTGGTCGAGGAACGACGGGAGCAGGAGCGATGAGCGCAGGCAGGCCGAGGGTTGGACGCGACAATGACGAGCTTCGACCGGTGCAGATACAGGCCAGTGTTGCGCGGCATGCTGAGGGCTCGGCATCGATCTCCTTCGGCGAAACGGTGATCTGGTGCACCGCGTCGATCGAGGATCGAGTGCCGGCTTTCCTGGAGGGCAAGCGCCAGGGGTGGGTGACCGCGGAATACGCGATGTTGCCCCGCTCGACGACAACGCGGATCTCGTGGGACCGGTCGTTGAATTCAGGACGTAGCCAGGAGATCTCGCGGCTGATCGGGCGGTCACTCCGCGCAGGGGTCGATCTGCGCCGACTGGGCGAACGAACAATCACGATCGATTGTGTCGTCCAGCAGGCAGACGGTGGGACTCGAACGGCGGCGATTACCGGTGGGTTCGTGGCACTGGCGCTGGCTTGTCGACGGCTGGTCGTGACGCGACAGCTTCAGGCGAGTCCGATCACGATGCCGATCGCGGCAGTGAGCGTCGGGATCGTCGGCGGGGACATCCGTGTGGATCTCGACTACGGCGAGGATGCTCGGGCGGCGGTCGACTGTAACGTCGTGATGAACGCTGCCGGCGAGCTGATCGAGATTCAGGGCTCAGCCGAGGGACGGCCGTTCACCCGTGCTCAAACCGATCAGATGCTCGACGTGGCCGGCGTCGCGATTCAGAAGCTGGTCGGGCTCCAGCGTTCGGCGCTCGACGTAGATGGTGGCTCGACGCAGTTGGCTTGAGCGTCGGCGCGAATCGGTGTGCCGATCAGATGCGGGTGCTGATGTTCTTGAGCGCAGTGATCAGTCGAGTAGTGTCGTCTGGCCGGCCGACGCTGATACGCAGATAGCCACTCAGCACGGGGTCGCGATAGGACCGAATCATTACCCCGCGGTCAGCAAGCCGCAGATGGATGTCGTGCGCGTCGCCCCGAGTGACGCGACACAGCAGGAAGTTGGCCTGGCTTGGGCACGGCGCTAGCAGGTCTTGCCGACGCAGTTGGCGGATCAATCGTCCTCGTTCGGCGCGGATACGTTCGATCGTTGTGTAGAGGTAGTCGACATCATCGAGCGACACCTCAGCGGCGATGAGCGCGGCGATATTGACGTTGTGCTGCAGCCGCACCTTCCAGATCTGCTCGCTGATGTGCTGCGGCAAGACGCCATAGCCGAACCTTAACCCGGCCAACCCGGCCCATGTCGAGAAGGTCCTCAGGACAATCAGATTGTCGAACTCGCCGGTCAACGGCATGATCGTCTTGCCGCAAAACTCGAAGTACGCTTCATCAACGACGACGAGCGCGCCGGTGTGGAGAAGCCGGACGATCTGCTGCGTCGTAGCGAGATTGCCGGTCGGGTTATTCGGATTCGCGATCACGATCAGGCTGGTCCGGTCGGACACTGCGGCCAGTATCGCATCGATATCGAGGTCGAACGATTCTGTCCGCGGAACCTGGACGATATGCCCGCCGAAAAGCTCGACTCGAGCGCAATACAGGCCATACGTCGGCTCTGGCACGATTACCTCGCCGCCGACCTCCAGCGTCGTCAGCAGGATCATGTCGAGCAGCTCATCCGACCCGTTGCTGAGGATGATATTGTCGGCGGAGACACCTGCGTAGGTCGCGACTCGTTCGCGAGTGCGGCGGGCCTGCGCGTCGGGGTAGACGTTGTAGCGATCGAATTCCGCCAGCGCCTCCTGCACGCGTAATGAGCAGCCGTACGGGTTCTCGTTCGCATCAAGCTTGACGATGTGATCGAGCGGCATCCCGAGCCGTTTGGCGAGGTCCTGAGGTGATTCGATCGGTTCGTAGGGGCTGAGGCTCCTGATCCCTGGGCGGATGTGAGAGCGCTGGGCGGGTGGCACGGTCATAGCGGTGAAGACATCCCCTCTCTGCTGGACTGCGCCGAAGCGTACCCCCGATCGGCGGCCATGGGCAACATGGCGACGGCAGTTTCCTATACTTGGCGATCAGACGAATCGCGCGTCAGGTGATCGGGATCAGTGCTTGGCTCAATTTCGCCGTATCATCGCGTTTCTTGTCGTGGTCATGTTGTTTGCTCCGACCGCTACGGTCGGGCAGCCTGTCGCTGCTGTCTCGCCTGCCGAGTCGGTTCGGCCAGCGCTGGTCGCCGACGCCGGGCTTACGGCGGCCGGCGCGATTGCAGTCGACCTGACGACGGGGATCGAGCTTTACGCCCACAACGCGGATGTCAGCCTCCCCCCGGCCAGCACGGCGAAGATCGTGACGGCAGCCGTCGTCAGCGCGATTCTGCCGACGGATACCCAGGTGTCGATCCAGAGCAGCGATCTGCTCGATCCGACAGTCTATTCGACCGCCGGCCTGATGGAGGGGGATATCGTGTCCGTTCATGACCTCCTCTTCGGGCTTCTGCTTCCCTCGGGAGGGGACGCCGCGCTGGCACTGGCTCGGGCAGGAGGATTGAAGCTCGATCCAGCATCAGCAGATCCGGTCGGCAGGTTTGTCTCGGAGATGAACGCATTCGCGCAGTCGCACGGCATGACGCACTCCCACTTCTCAAATCCGGTCGGAATGGATGACCCCGTCAACAACTACGCATCGGCCCGGGATCTCGTCAGAGCGACCGAGGCGGTGTTGGGTGATCGGTTGCTGTCACGGATCGTCGCGTCGGAATCGGCGACACTCGTCGCGGGCGGGCCGAATGCGCGTTCGTGGGAGGTTCACAGCTCCAATCAGCTCATCGGGCGTGACGACGTGTTCGGTGTCAAGACGGGCACCGAGGAGGTGGCCGGCCAATGTCTGGTCGCGGGCTTTTGGCGGGGCGACAACCGGATCATCACTGTCGTTCTCGGCAGTAGCGACCGCTATGCTGACACCCTGCAACTGATGAGCACCATCGACGCGAACTACCATTGGGCTGCCATCGGGCAAGGCACGAGCTCGGCAGGCGCCAGCGCAGCACTGGCCTCCGAGGGATTGCGGTTCATGATCCGGCGGACTGTGTTGATGACCGCCAGCCAGTTCGACGGATTGACCTGGGAGCTGGAGCGCGACACAGATCCAGCAACGCCCTGGCTGGGGATCGTCGAATTCACAACCAATGGTCGGGTTGTTGCGCGGCTCCCCGTATACTCGGTGGGTGGCGCCGCAACGGTGTCCCAGATAGGACGGGCGGCCTGATCGTCGCCGGGAGGATTGGTAATTGATGGAACGGCTGCAGCGCGTTCTGGCCGCAGCGGGCGTCGCGTCGCGCCGTCGGGCCGAAGAGATGATTGTTGCCGGGCGCGTGCGAGTCGACGGCAAGGTGGTTACCGAGCTCGGGACTCAGGTCGACCCATCGGCCCAGAAGATCGAGGTGGACGGGATGATTATCCCGAGTCCACGCCTGCGCTACATTCTGCTCAACAAGCCCAAGGGTTACATCACCACGACGGACGATGAACGCGGGCGACATACGGTGATGGATCTCGTCCAGGTTGGGGAGCGAGTCGTGCCTGTCGGGCGGTTGGACCGGCAGACCGAGGGTCTGTTGTTGCTAACGAACGACGGGCTCGTGGCGCATCGCGTCATGCATCCGAGCTTCGAGATCGACAAGGAATACGAGGCGCAGCTGGATGGACATCCGCCACCGGCAGTGCTCGATCGCTTGCGACGAGGAATACTTGTCGATGGTGAGCGCGCGCAACCGGAGTCGGTCCGCCCGATCAAGAACGTCGAGGATGGGACCGTTGTCCGGATCGTCCTTCACGAAGGGCGCAACCGGATTGTCCGACGCATGTTCGAGGAGGTCGGCTATCCAGTTCTCCAGCTCGTGCGCACCCGGATCGGTCCACTTCAGCTCGGCGACATTCCGCGCGGCTATTGGCGTGATCTTCGCGAGGGTGAACTGATCCAGCTTCGCGAGGCGCTTCGTATCACCGATGAGGACATGGACGCTCAGCGGCACGATCCGCGGCGGAAGCGGCCCGAGTCGCGAGGCGAACCACCGCCCTCGGGTCGACCTTCGGTCGATGGTGCTCCGCGTCCATACCGCCAGCCGACGGGCGGACCCGGACGAAGTGGTTCGGGACCGACCAGCCGGCCGGACGGAGACGACCGCGGGCCACGACGCGACGATGCGCGTCCAGTTGGCCCACCACCGCAGCGGTGGGAAGATGGTCGGCCGCGCGGCCCGCGTCCTCCGCAGCGGGACGACGATCGCCCGCGAGGCCCACGACCCGACCGGCGGGATGGCCCGCCGCGACCGGGCGGGCCGCGACGCGACGATGCGCGTCCCGGCGGCCCACCACCGCAGCGGTGGGAAGACGGCCGGCCGCGCGGCCCGCGTCCTCCGCAGCGGGACGACGATCGCCCGCGCGGTCCGCGACCCGACCGGCGAGATGGTCCGCCGCGACAAGGTGGGCCACGACGCGACGATGCGCGCCCGGGCAGCCCGCAACAGCAGCGGTGGGAAGATGGCCGGCCGCGCGGCCCGCGTCCTCCGCAGCGGGACGACGATCGCCCGCGCGGTCCGCGACCCGACCGGCGGGACGCTCCGCCGCGACCGGGCGGGCCACGACGCGACGATGCGCGTCCCGGCGGTCCGCAACAGCAGCGGCGGGAGGACGGCCGGCCGCGTGGCCCGCGTCCTCCGCAGCGGGACGACGATCGCCCGCGAGGCCCACGACCCGACCGGCGAGATGGTCCGCCGCGACAAGGTGGGCCACGACGCGACGATGCGCGCCCGGGCAGTCCGCAACAGCAGCGGTGGGAGGATGGCCGGCCGCGCGGCCCGCGTCCTCCGCAGCGGAGCGACGATCGCCCGCGGGGTCCACGACCCGACCGGCGGGATGGCCCGCAGCGACAGGGTGGGCCGCGACGCGACGATGCCCGCCCAGGCGGCCCACCACCGCAGCGGTGGGAAGACGGCCGGCCGCGCGGCCCGCGTCCTCCGCAGCGGGACGACGATCGCCCGCGGGGTCCACGACCCGACCGGCGGGATGGCCCGCAGCGACAGGGTGGGCCGCGACGCGACGATGCCCGCCCAGGCGGCCCACCACCGCAGCGGTGGGAAGACGGCCGGCCGCGCGGCCCGCGTCCTCCGCAGCGGGACGACGATCGCCCGCGCGGTCCACGACCCGACCGGCGAGATGGTCCGCCGCGACAGGGTGGGCCGCGACGCGACGATGCCCGCCCGGGCGGTCCGCAACAGCAGCGGCGCGACGAAACCGGTCGACAACGACCAGAGCGCGATCGAAGGGGGATCGGTGGGCCACGACGGCGAACACGAAAGCCACCAGTTCACGGTCGCAATCGACGGCCCGGCGGCAGTGGGGAAGAGCACGGTCGGTGAGCAAGTTGCCGCGCGGCTCGGCGCGGTCTACTTCGACACTGGCATTCTTTACCGGGCGCTGACACTCGAAGCGATCCAGCGCGGGATCGACCCGGCCGACGAGCCAGCTCTCGCGCGTCTGGCTGCCGATCTGAACGTCAGCATCCAGCGACCATCTCTCGATGATGGGCGACAGAGCGACATTCTTCTGAACGGGCAGGATGTCACCTGGGAGTTGCGTTCGGGCGAAGTGGACCGAGCTGTGTCGTTGGTGTCGGCGCTGCCCGCAGTGCGTCAGGCGCTTCTTGAGCCACAGCGACGGATCGGGCGTTCGGGGCGTGTGGTGATGGTGGGGCGTGACATCGGAACCGTTGTGTTGCCCGGCGCCGAGGTGAAGATCTTCCTTGTCGCGTCTGTGGAAGAACGCGCGCGACGCCGCTTCGAGCAGTTCCGTGGGACATCCAAGGGACAGGATCTGGATCAGATCCTGGCAGATCTGTGCCATCGGGATGCTATCGACTCGGCGCGGGATGTTGCGCCGTTGCGGCCGGCCGACGACTCGATCGTGATCGACACTGACCCACTCACTACCGAGGAGGTGATCGCCCGTATCGTTGACGTGGCCACTGTGCGGCTTGAGACCGGGAAGCGTCCATGATCGATCCGCTGTTCGATAACAACCTGTCACCGATACGGAGATTCAAGCACGGGCTGTTTCTTCTGGCTCGCGCGATCCTGCTTCCGATTTTGCGGGTCCTGATCCGATTCCAGATCAGCGGGACAGAGAACGTTCCGCGCAGCGGTGGCGCAATCGTGATCTGCAATCATCTCGGCTGGTTCGATCCCATCCTGCTCGATGCCGCATGCCCGCGTCCGATTCTCTTCATGGCGAAGGAGCAGGTCATGGCGTTTCCGGTCTTGCGCTGGTTTGCGCGCCAGGCGGGAGCGTTTCCGGTGAAGCGTGGCACCGCCGACAGGAAGTCGCTCCAACGCGCGCAGCGGCTGGTGACCGAAGGCATGCTCGTGGGGGTCTATCCGGAAGGGACCCGCTCGGCGACCGGGGCGCTGGTGGCCGGCCGCGCCGGCGCTGGCCTGGTGGTTGTGCGCTCGGGGGCCATGGTCGTCCCGTGCATCATGATCGGCAACGAGGATCTCCCGCTAAGTGGGGACCGCCACACGCGAACGCGCACCTGGCGCTGGCCCCGAGTGACGACGCATTTCGGCGAACCGTTCTCATTGTCTGTCGAGAGGCCCGAGGGGGGACGGTATCGTTTCGACGAGCTCACCGACGCAATGATGATCGAGCTGGCACGGATGCTTCCCGCGGAGTATCAGGGCGTCTACGCTGACAGGGCCGCACAGTCGCACCCGGCAGTCCACCGGGGGCTGACGGCCGTCCGGGATACAAGCGTACCCATTACGTCATCGTGAAATGCCGGGGGGCTGCATGACGACGGAGCGCCGTATTCGGCGCCCCGTCGTCATACTGGCATGATGTTTCTACTTCTTGAGCAGCGACTTGCCGGCGAGCAGCAGGCCGGCTGCCGCGGCAACCGCCCCGCCCGCGGCGATCGCGGTCGAGATTGGCTCTGGGCCCGGTAGAACGACCTTGCCATCGTCGTAGGACTGGAACATCTGGCCCCACTTGGTGTCGAGCGCGTCCTTGACGCGCTTTCGGCCGACGACCGGATACCAGTACACGTTATGGTAGAAGTTCGAGGCGAAGTAGCTCCACGGCACGATTGGTGACTGCAGCAGCGCCTTCTCGTAGCGCTTGAGCGGCCCGTGATAGATCAGCTTCTGACCTTTCGAGGCAAAAGTGTCTTCCTGGATGAAGCCCCAGTCCTCGGCCGAGATGTCGTAACCGACGATCTCGATGTCCTTCGGGTCGCCAACCCCGAGGCCGCGCTCGTGGGCGTAGCGGATGAACTCGAGATCCAGCGGGTTGAATCCCTGGATCTTCGCCGAGATCGCGTCGATCGCCACCTGGTCAGCGCTGGCCAGAATGATGTCCTTCTCGTGGACTCGCATTGCGCGCGGGCCCGGACCGTCGCCAGCGAAGGTGCCATCCATCACCGCAAATAGCCCGGGGTGAATCTCGCGCTGGATCGTCAACAGGTCAACCAGCGTCTCGTCGATGACGGAGTGGGTCCAGTGACGTCGATCGGAGAGCAGCCCGCCGAAGGCATTCTTCATTGCGCCAGTGATCGTCGTGAAGACATGGGTCTTCACGGTTGGGGAGCTGGATCATGTTCTTTCCCATGAACATCTTGGGGATGCGGATGCCCTCGGGATAGATGTCGGGCAGGACCATCATCTCGCCCTTGGGTTTGTAGACGACCCACTCGACCTCTGGTTCGTAGAGGTGGACGTTCTCGACGTCGTACTTGTCAACAACGTACTTGTGCTTGTTGTTCTTTTCTCCGACGTAGGCGTCGACGACGACGGTCTTGTTGTGGGCGCCGATCAGACGCTGGTAGCCGTCGGCCCGAAGTTGGCGGATGGCTCCTTCGAGCTGCCAGGGGGCTGTCGAGCAGGCTGGATACCATGTCTGCCAGGAAATGTTGATCTTCAGTAGAGTGTCGAGGGTCTTGTCGAGCGCCTCCTCATAGCCGGCCATCTTCATTACCTGACCGATGTCGTCGAGGATCGTCTCGGGCTGGGTCTTGAGGACGGCGACCTTCCCCTTGCCCGGGAAGTCGTAGGCAGTCATATCGCTTGTCGCTTTCTCTTGCATGCGGAGACCGGAGGCTATAGCCCGATCCACCCACTCATGGTACAGAACCATACGCCGCATGCACAGGCGGGATGTAGCATTAAGGCAACGGAATGGTTGTCAAAGGCAGGGCGAGAGTGGTGAGTCAGAATCCATTGGCCGGTATTCGTCGGAAATCAGCGACGCCGCGAAGGGAGTTTCCGGACGGTGACTATACCCGCGAGGTCCTCCTGCCGGAGGCGTCGCGGGCCGAGGCGCTCGTCGGCGCGGCAGTGATCGACATCTATCGAGCGCACGTCGTTCATCTGGCGGAACAGCGCGTGATCGAGCCAGCCGTCGCGGGGCGGTCGCTAGCTCGGCTGGCGGAGCCCCTTCCAGCGGGGAGTGAGTCGTTTGATCTGCCGCTGAGCAGCCTTGAGGGGCGGATCGAGACGGCGACTTCCGCGGAGGTGACGTTGGGACAGAGTGCCGAGGAGCGGCTCGTCGCGGCCACACGGATGGCGGTGCGCCAGGAGATCCTCGATCTGACGGCAGCGATGCTTCGATCTTCGCACAGCAATTGGCGACCTCGCCGGCCAGCATCTGACGACACTGGTGCTCGCTACCGAGCATGGCCAGGTGGTCCAGCCGACGTCGCTAGGGCATTACCTGGTGGGCCAGATCGGGCCACTGGCCCGGGCGACGACGCGACTCTCCGAGGTGTATGCGCGGGTAAACCGCTCGCCACTGGGAGCAGTCTCGGGAATGTCCACCGCGATGCCCGTTCGCCGCCAACGCACGGCGGACTGGTTGGGTTTCGACGGGGTCATCGACAACACATTCGACGCTATTGCCGCCACCGATGATCTCACCGAGGCGCCGGCAATCGTGGCGGGAGTGGCGGTTGAGCTCAGCCGACTCGTCAGCGACCTGAACTACTGGGCGCGGGACGATGTCGGGTTGATCGTGCCGGGTGACGAATACATCCATCACGTCCGCATTCAGCCTCAGCGGCGCGATCCACTCGTGCTGGAACATCTCCGCGTGTCGTTCGCAACGCAGGCCGCGATGCCGCAATTACTGACATCACAGCTGCTAGGCCGGCAGATGCTGGGGACGATGACCTCGCGATTGGCCGCAACAACTACCGTCGTCGATTTGCTTCGCGATGCCGCGGCTACGTATCGGCTGCTGGCGCGGGTTCTTTCGACGCTCGCGATCCACAGGGCGATGGTCGCGCACCGTTCGCACCGTGGCTTTTCGACCAGCTCGGAGTTAGCCGATCTCCTCGCGATCGACTTCCGGTTCCCGGCCAATCAGGCGCGGTCGCTGGCCGAGCGTGTCGTGCTGGAGTGGACGGAATCCGGCGGCGAAGCCTCGACGTTGACGAGTGAGTTCATTGACGAGGTCGCCTTGCGAGAAGTCGGGCGCGAGGTCGGCATCGAGCCGGAGATGCTGGCCAAGTGCCTGTCACCGAAGCGGTTTATCGAACGGCGAGATGCGCCGGGCGGGCCAGCTCCCGCGGCGGTGACTGCGCAACTCGACCGGGCGACATTCAGTGTCAACCACGATCGAGGCTGGTGGCGCGAGCGAGTCGAGATGCTCGCCGCAGCCAGGGGACGACTCGACGCGCGTTGTCGGGACCTCGTGGCGGATCCTGCCGGCGCCTTGAGCCGCGAAGTGCGTGAATAGCTGACTGATAGAATGAGTGAAAGCGTCGCGGTCTCCGCGCGTTGGCAACTGAAGTTGACAGGAGAATCACATAGCTGAACGTGGACCATTCCCGACGAGAACTCCGATCGAACGAGCGTTGCTCGTCAGCGTCGATTACCACAAAGACGATTGGGCCGCGCAATCCTCCCTGGAAGAGCTCGCGCGATTGTCCGAGACGGCCGGCCTCGATGTCGTCGGGACGGTGACGCAGAAGCTATCGCACCCACATCCGCATTCCTACGTTGGCAAGGGCAAGCTCGAAGAGATCGCGGAAGCGATCGGCGAGCTGCACGCTGATGTTGTGATCTTCGACGATGAGCTGTCGCCGAGTCAGCTGCGCACGGTCGAGGAGCGGCTTCAGGTCAAGATCATCGACCGGACCGCGCTCATCCTCGATATCTTTGCCAAGCGAGCGCAGACCCACGAAGGTCGGCTTCAGGTTGAGCTGGCTCAGCTTGAGTACCGGCTGCCTCGGTTGACACGGATGTGGACGCACCTTGAGCGTCAGGCGGTGGGCGGCGTCGGTCTTCGCGGCCCGGGCGAGACTCAGCTTGAGACGGACCGGCGGCTGGCCCGTAGTCGGATCGCGCTGATCAAGGCCGAACTGTCCGACGTGCATCGTCACCGCGAGCTCTACCGAAGCAATCGGAGACGGAATAACATCCCGGTGATCGCGATCGTCGGGTACACCAATGCAGGGAAATCGACGCTACTGAACCAGATGACGAACGCGGGCGTGCTGTCCGAGGATCAGCTCTTTGCCACGCTCGACCCGACGACGAGACGGATCACATTGCCGAACGGCCGGCCGGTGCTGCTGACCGACACCGTTGGATTCATCAATCATCTGCCGACGACGCTGATTGCGGCATTTCGGGCGACGCTGGAGGAGATCTCCGAGGCGGCTGTGCTCCTGCACGTTGTGGATATCGCCCATCCGGACGCTCCAGAACAGGCCGAAACGGTTCGCGAGATCCTCGCTGAGCTGGACGTGCTCGGGAAGCCCGTGGTGACGGCGCTGAACAAGATCGATCTGATCGAATCCACGATCGACCCTGGCGCATTGGCTGAGTCGCTCGGGCTTCCCGGTGATTTCGTTCCGATCTCCGCCGAACGTGGGATTGGGATCGATCTATTGCTGGAACGGATCGGCGAGGCGATTGGCGAGTCACAGGGGCTGGAGCAGGTGCGCGTGTCCATTCCGTTTGAGCGAGCGGAACTGGTGAATCTGTTCCACCGCGCGGGGCGTGTCGATGAGTCGACGTTCGACGAGTCCGGCACGCACTTGACCGGAATGCTTCCGCGTCGATTGCTGCCCCGCTACGAGCCGTTTCTCCATCCGTCCGATAGTCGGGCCAGACAGGGCACACGGACACCAACCGCGAGCGAGATCTGATCCGTGGCCGCCGCCAGATGACCGTGCTGACTATAATCCGGGCCGGCGGGTCGGGGCGCGTCGCCACGAAAGTGACCTAGCGAAGGAGCATGTGCGTGGAGCGCGAGGCGGGCGTGTCGATCAGCTATCGCGATGCCGGGGTCGACATCGAGGCCGGAGACGCTGTTGTTGCCGGCCTGCGCGGGATCGGTGATGGGCGGCCGCATCCGAATGTGATCGGCGGGCTGGGGCACTTTGGCGGCTTCTACCGCCTCGGCGCGCAATACCCAGGCGCAACGCTGGTGTCGAGCATCGACGGAGTCGGAACGAAGTTGCTGGTTGCTTCTATCGCCGGCCAACTTGACGATATCGGCGCCGACCTGGTCAACCATTGTGTTAACGATATTGCTGCCTGCGGCGCGGAACCGCTCTTCTTCCTTGATTACTACGGGACGGGCAAGCTCGACCCGGATGATGCGTTGACCGTCATCGGCGGAATCGCCAGAGCGTGCGCCGGCCTCGGCGTTGCCCTGGTTGGCGGCGAGACCGCGGAGATGCCGGGGTTGTACCGGGACGGCGACTTCGATCTTGTCGGCGCGATTGTCGGGCTCGTCGATGAGGCGAAGATCGTCGATGGGAGCGCGGTTGCGATCGGGGACGTGCTGCTCGGGTTCCCGAGCGATGGCCTGCATACCAATGGCTACTCGCTCGTCCGCGCGGCGCTCGGCATTGCTCACGATGAGATATCGAGAGAGCGGCTTGCCGGGCCGGCGCCGTTTGATATGACATCGACCCTTGCCGAGGCATTGCTGCGCCCACACCGATCGTATCTCGCTGAGACGCGCGCGCTGGTTCAGTCTGGCCTGGCCAGAGGCATGGCGCATATCACTGGCGGGGGCCTCCCCGGCAACGTTGCCCGCGTGATGCCTGATGGGCTGGCGGCCGAGATTGACGCCACGGCGTGGACCCCTCCGCCGCTGTTCGACTACATCGCTGAGATGGGGCACATTGCTGTCGACGAGTGCTTCCGCGCATTCAACATGGGGATCGGCTACGTTGTTGCAGTACGGCCGGAGGATGTCGCCGAGGCAGTGCGGCTCGTGCCGGATGCGGTCGAGATTGGACGTGTGCGACACGGTGTCCCGGGTTGCCGGATATTGCACAGCGGCCTTCAGCGGAGTCCGGGCGAATGAGCAGCTCTGACCGCGATTCATCCGTCTCGGCGCTCCTGGCGCAGATTCGAGTCGATCAACCCGACGAGGATCATGCTCAGCGCTGCGCAGCGTACGCGAGCACGTTGTTCGACGGCCTCGCCGGACCGATGGGTCTTGACCCGAGCGATCGCGACATCGCGATTGTCGCGGCGTATCTTCACGATGTCGGGTACACGCGGGGCGGACGCGACCATCACCGCAAGTCGTTCGACGTGATCCGTGAGTTGTCGCTGCCGCTCGGCCGGCCGGATGACAGAATCCTGGCCGCGCTCGCCGCTCGCTATCACGGCGTTACCGCGCCGAGCATCGAGCACGCAGGGTTTCAGGATCTCGATTTCGACGACCAACGTCGGGTTCGCCGGCTGGTCGGCATCGTCAGGCTGGCTGCCGCACTCGACGCAAGCCACCTTGGCCTGGTCGAATCGGTGACAGTGGACCAGACTGGTGGCGCGCTGACGATTGTTGCCCATGCAAGCGAGGAGCCGGCGATCGAGCGCGACCGGTTGCGGACGGCGGCGGCATCGTTGCGAACGCTCGCCGGGCTGGATCTGCGAACCGATGTTGTCGTTGCGCAGTGAGTCCGGGGGTTGTCTGAAAGGGAGTTGAAGCGGATGTCAAGAGCGCTGATCAGTGTCTGGGATAAGGCCGGGGTGGTCGATCTCGCGCGACGATTGGCTGCGCTTGGGTTCGAGATCCTGTCAACAGGCGGGACGGCGCGGACAATCGCCGATGCCGGGCTTGCTGTCCGGGAGGTATCGGAGGTCACTGGCTTCCCGGAGATTCTCGAGGGGCGGGTCAAGACGCTGCATCCGGCGATCCACGGCGGGTTGCTGGCGCGGCGGGATGACCCAGCGCACATGATGACGCTTGCTGACCATGGCATCACACCAATCGACGTACTCGTCTCGAATCTCTACCCGTTCTCCGAAGTCGTTGCAGACGCCGAGGTGAGCGACGAGGTGGCGATCGAACATATCGATATCGGCGGGCCGGCGATGGTTCGGGCGGCAGCGAAGAACCATGCCGGCGTCATCGTTCTGGTAGATCCGACCGATTACGACGCGGTGCTCGCCGAGATCGAGTCCGTTGGCACAGCCTCCGTCAGCGCCGAGACGCGACGGCGGCTGGCGGCCAAGGCGTTCGGCCATGTTGCAGCGTACGACAGTCTCGTCGCGCAGTACCTGCGTGTCGACGACCATGAATTTCCGCATCGGCTCGCGATCGGCGGAGAGCTACTGCACAACGTGCGCTATGGTGAGAATCCCCACCAGCGGGCGGCAGTTTATAAACTGCTGGCGCCCGGACCGGTGGTTGGCGTCGGGTCGTGGCATGTCCACGACGATCGAGAGATGTCGTACAACAATTACCTTGACGCAACGGCGGCCTGGGGCTGTGCCCAGGACTTTGCCGGCCAGACCGTTGTGATTGTCAAACACACACTCCCATGTGGCGTCGGCGCAAGCGATGACCAGGTAGAGGCGTATCATAGAGCGCTCGCCGGGGATCCTGTGTCAGCGTTCGGCGGTATCTGCGCCGTCAACCGGGTGGTCACCTCCGCGATGGTGGGCGCGATCGGCAAGCACCGCTTCGATATCGTCATCGCGCCAGGCTACGAGGACGCCGCGCTGGCGAGCCTCCTGAAGCGGAAGAATCTGCGGGTTATCACCGTCCGCAACGTCGCGCCGGTTGGTGGCCTCGAGTACCGCTCAATCCCAGGCGGGCTCCTGGCGCAGGAGCCGGACAGCGTCGATCTGGATACTAGCGCATGGCATTGCGTAACGACACGTCGGCCGAGCGCCGAGGAGCTGGAGACGCTTGCGTTCGCCTGGCGCGCTGTAAAGTGGGTCAAGTCGAACGCGATCGTGATGGCGCAGCCGGGGATGATAGCCGGAGTCGGGGCCGGGCAGCCGAATCGGGTCGAGAGCGTCCGGATTGCCGCGAAGGTGGCCGGCGAGCGAGCTTCCGGATGTGTGCTTGCCAGCGATGCGTTCTTCCCATTTCCCGATGGCGTCGAGGCCGCGGCCGATGCGGGCGTCGTCGCTATCGTTCAGCCGGGTGGATCGGTTCGCGACGCGGAGACCACCGCCGTTGCCGAGGCGCGCGGAATGACCATGATGTTGGCCGGACGACGGCATTTCCGGCACTGACGCGCCGATCAGATGTCCGGCGCGACGGCTTGCGCGATGGTGACGAAGCGGTCGTAGTCGCGCTTCATGAGTCGGGCGAGTCGGCGGGTTGCCTCAGCCAGCCAGGCATGGTCGTCTGCTAGCGTCGTGTCGACCCAGCGGAGATGACTGGCAACCAGCATCTCGGGCAGCAGATCGCCGGACGCCGACAACAGCATCGGCAGGTAACGAGGGTTCGCGCAGAACGCAGCCACCTCATGCCGTTGGCATGGATGGACGCTGTAGTGCAGCGGCGCTGGCTGGGCCGGCAACATGTGCTGGTAGTTGACGCCGGCCGCGTAGCCAACAACGGTGACGGAGAAGACCGTTCGCAGGACGTGCTCAAGCTCCGGGTGGTGCTGGTAGACCTCTTCGTCCTGGATGTTCGTGCCGCCGCGTCGGACGGCACGCCGGCTCGCGTCGAGGCCTCCGGTCTCGCCGAAGGCGACGACGCCGTAATACGCAGGCTGTGGCGAACGCCCGCCGACGCGGACGAGCGCGCCGAGATCTGGCAGCAGATGAAGCTGGTCACTTTCGGCGGTGAAGCCAGTAGTTGCCGTCTCGATGATCTCGCCGAGCCGCTCGTTGCAGGGTGACGCACTTCGATCAGACAAAACGGCCACGCTTGCTCCCGCTCTTCCCGCTCCACGTCATGACAATTCCCAGGCCGGCGAGCTGACGCTCGATCAACTCCTCCACCAGTCGCCGATCCGACGTGCTGATCACTGCCATCTCGTGAGCCTCCTGCAGTGCCACCGGGTATCCCCGCCCTTTTTGCGCCTGATCGTAGATGACGGCGTGGACGCGATCCAGAAGTTCTGGACTGTCGCCAACCCAGCGCGGAATCTCTACGCGAGCGATTTCGGTTCCGACGTTCAGAAAGAAGAACTGGATGCGGAGGTCGTCGTCGTACTTAGTGAGGATCTTCGACGCTGAATCGAAGAGGGCCGAACGCTCACCATCACGAAGGCACGCCACGCGGTCGAACAGGTAGCGGTCGGTTACCGAAGGAAGGATGTCGCACACGGGCGTATGACTCTCGCTGAGGATCCGCGTGCGGCAGTCAACACAATCGACCGGCCAGCCGCGTTGTGGATAATCGCACAGCGACACTCGGAGCGCGTTCATGACGTCTGCGGAGCCCGGCGCCGACACGTAGCTTGCGAGTGGCACCCCCCGGTCGCGAAACAGCCGCAGCGCTGCGACGAATTCGGCGACCGCCCAGTCGCGAACCGCATCGTGCAACGAGTCGGTTGCCCAGAGGATGAGCGTGCCGTCCTGGAGCGCGACGACAGTGCCGGTCGGGTCGAGCAAGTCAACTGCCGCGTGCAGCTCGGCGCACGCGCGCTTGACACCGAGGATGCTCTCGTTGACCGGGATGCGTTGGACTTCGTCGGGCACAAACAGGTCGCGCTCCTCAAATCGGAGATCTGGCTCGTTTGTCAGCTCCGCGGCGGGCGATGAGCCATACTCCAGGCGCACCTTGCCGATGTTCAACAGGTAGAAGCGGACTGGGCTGTGCCGATCCGGGGCGATCAGCGAGCCGTCGGTTGCGGCGACGCTATAGTCGAAGGGAATAGCCGGAAGCGGGTGGGTTGCCTGGAGCTGGCCCGTTCGTCCTCGCGACGAGAAAGCCCGGTTTCCCGTGTGCCAGTCGCGCTGTAATCTCGGCGCTATCCGCTTCTGCCCATGCGCGGTCGAGCGCGTCGAAGCGGTCGCGGTCCCGCTCCGGGTCGAGAGATCCGACAAGTAGCGAGATTCGTTCGGCGATTGTGGCGAGATCGAGTGTCACGACACAGCGCCGCCGGCGCCAGCGGGAGAGTCGATACGCACGAGCCAGTCATGCGGGGCACGGAGCTCGGCGAGTGTCGGTAGCATCGCGGGTCCTTCCCAGAGGCGCTCAACCGTGGCTCGGCCGGCGATGAGGGCGATCTCGTCGATGAACCGTTCGCCGAGCCGATATTGCTCCAGCTTCGTATCGAGGCCGGTCAGCCTGACGAAGCTGCTCGGCAGGAGAGCGTTGTATCTGTCGCAGCTCGAATCGCCGCGCGATCAGCGCGTAGTCGGGCATCAACTTTCGGCCGACAGCGTTCATCACGTAGTTCGAATAACCTTCGATTACCGCCATCGTCGCCTGCATCCGGGCGAAAAGACGGCGCTGATCCGGCGTCATCACCATCTCGATCCAGGAACCAGTCGCCTTGTCGTCGCTGTTGTGGGAGCGCTGCCAGATGGCTCGCATCCCGGCAACTCCGCGCTTCAGATATTCGACATCCTGTGTCAGAAAATCGAAATACTCGTCGATCATGTCATTCATATGTTCGCGGACCCACGGGTGGCCCTCGAACTCGAAGGCATGCGTCGTCTCGTGGAGCGCCAGCCAGAGCCGGAATTGCTGCGGAGGCACGTGGAGGCTTGTCTCCAGATTGCGAATGTTTGGCTGGACAAAGTAGAGCTTGCCGCTCTCTGTCAGGGGCTCGCGGCCCAGCAGGGCAAGGTCGTACTGACCGAGAACCCGGCGGGCGAGATAGCCAAGCAGTAGTCCGAGCTCGGAGCTGACAACGGTCTGGTTCAACCCGTTCCAGACAGCGTTCGCCGGCCGGGAAGAATCTGACCCTCCGAGCAGATTCAGGCGCTCGATCGGCTCGAACATGTGCTGGAACGACCGAAGGTTCGCCTCGATCCAGTCGACCCGGTCGAATGTGTAGATCTTGTCAAGTGGGAATGGGAGGCTGGCGCCGGTAAAGTCGGCGACAAGGGGGATCGTCTGCTGGACGAGGTCGTGATACTCGCTGTCCAGGCGGCGTCGCTCATGCTCGGTCAGCAGCGACTCGCGATTCATCGAGATGGCGACAGAGCGAGCGCGATCCCAGTTGATCGAGCCAGGCGCGCCGGTGGCCTGGGGGATGTGATCCTGGGCGCGGCGGCCGGCCCAGACACCGACGACCGCGCCGGTCAGCAGCCCGGCAACGAGAATTCGCGGATCGATCTTCGATCTGCTCGGCATAGAGTGTCCTCTCGGCCGCCCTAGCCGGTGCCGACGAGCGTCGTGTTCCGGGCGGGCGCGTAGTTGCTACGGAAGATCATGTCGTCGATAACCTGGCCGTCCTTCGTGACGACCCGATGGATAGCCGCGTTGAATCCGTCCTCGGCGTGCTCGACGTATACGCTTGTGCCGCGGGGAAGCTCGGCTGATTCCTCGTAGTGCATCTCCTGGGTTGCCGGGACGATGTCGGTGATCACCGGCTGCTCGGCGGATACCTGCCAGCCGGTCTGAGTGCCCCAGAGCTCGAAGCGTAGCATTGAGCCGTCATAGGACGACTTGACGGCCAGCCAGTTGTCACTGGCGTTGCGGAACTTGAAGTCGAGTGCGTAGTCCGGGTCGACGGTAGCGTCCAGCCCCTTCATCCCGCTCGGGGGTTGGCCATACCGCGGGATCCAGTACAGGTGCCACGAGCGCTCCTGGACTGGCATCCCTGCCCAGAAGACGGACTGGAACACCGTCGTCGCGACCTGGCAGATGCCGCCGCCCACCGATGGGACGGTGGAGATACTGCCGTTCGTGATCAAGATGCCGTAACCGGTCTGGTATCCGCTGTCGTACGTGACAGGGCCGACTGCGTCGTTGAACGAAAACGTTCCACCGGGTGGCACCAGCGCGCCGTTTACCCGGCTGGCAGCAAGCTCGACGTTGTGGAACCGAGCGGGCGCCGATGAGCCGTACTCGGTCGCCGACGATGTGAGGAGATCCCGAATCTGGACGCTTCCGGCCATCGCCGCCGTCATCTGTGGCGCGACGTCCTTCGTTACGACGGCAACCTGCAGCGAACCGGCACGGACGCCTGAGAGAATTGCCGCCACGGTTGCATCGGAATCAAGCTCGCGGCCATTCTTCTCCGGCGCTCGCACCTCGACCTGCCCATTGATCCAGCGCAGATCGGCGTTCTTGCCCGCAACCCGGACTTTCTCCGCGACAGGAGATAGAAACTTCCCGATGAGATTGCTGTCGAGCGAGACAGCAACGGACGGCGTGCGTCCGGCGTTTGCGTCGAACTGTATAGCGGCTGCGAGCTGCTCGGACTTCAGGTCGAGTGTTCCGCCGTCCCAGGTCAGGGTTACCGGCTTGGCTACGAGCGCCTCCGCCTTGGTCTTCGCGGCGATCACTTCGTCGTCGGTGATGTTGGCGGCAACGGGCAGGGTGACGAGCTGCGTCTCGGTCTTGCCGGCCTGAAGCGTGGCGATAGCCGCGTCGGTCGACGCAACGATATCGAGTCGCTGCCCAGCAACGGCAGGAGTGACCGTGAACGAACCGGAGTCGTTCCGGAGCGTCGCGTCGATCCCCGGCGCGAACACCGCAGACTCGAGCGTCGCAATCGAGCGACCAAGCAGCGCGCGATCGATGGCGACATGAACACCGGCGCCGTCGTCGGACACCGAGAGCATCTGGAAGAGATCTGCGGCGGGGATCTGCCACGTCGTGTCATGCAGAACCAGCGCGAGCGGGTGTCCCGCCAGGGCAGATGCATCCGCAAGGGCCGACGTCAGTCGATCGCCGGCAACTTGCTGAGGGATCGTGGTTGTCACAACGTCGATCGGGCGGCCTGAGAGGGTTGTGAGGCGCTCTCCGACGAGCTGGTAGGTCGCCTCGACATCGATCTCCAGGCCAGATGCCCCAGGATCGATGGCGATCGAGCCGTCGCTCCGCTGGACGAACGAAGCGTCACGGGGCGGACTAGCAGCGACACGCGCGTTCTGGTCGAACGTCGCGGTGAAACGGGCAGGATCGAGGCGAACGACAGGCGCGACCTGGTGACCGCCAAAGATGGCATCAATCCAGTTGCGTGATTCCTGCCAGAGGGACTGGTGACGCCCGAACGCGAATGCTCGGGACGCTGTTGCATCGGCGTCGAACGTCGCGCCCAACTCAGCGGGGGTGGCAGTAAAGCTATGGCCGTCCGCCTGAAAGGACAGCGGTCGCGCCGCGTAGTCGTCGAACCGGGCAGCGAGAAGCGCTGCCGCTTCGGACTGGCTCTTGCCGCTCAGGTCGAGGCCGGCAGCGCCGACCCCGTTGAAGATCGAGTTCCCATGCTGAAGACGGCCATAGGCCAGCAGGGATCCCCCGGCGACGATCGCTATCACGCAGATCGTGGCGGCGAGGATCAACACCGCCGAGGCGATGTGTCGCGGGATCCTGGGTTCGGCCGGGGTTCGGGCGATTTCGTTGGTTGGTCGTGCAAGTGCTGACATCTGGGTGCGCGTACGCCTTCCTGCGTCGATTCGGCGTAAAGGTCATTCGCTAAAATTCTACTCGTCACACATGGTTACGAAGAGATAGCGTACGTACAGTCTACGCGATCCCACTAGCGCTTGTCATGAGTTGACTGATTGGCAAGGTTGCCTGTCAACTGCCGTAACTCGCGAAGCCGTCGCGGAGAAACCGGCGGCTGGAGCCATTGGTCGATCGCCTCCCAACTGACTCGCGCCTGTCCTTGAATGACGCATCGCTCTCTCAGCCTCGGCGCCAACAGCGGCAGCGCTGCTAACCTGCCCCATAGCGCCGGGTCGAGCGTCGCCAAGCCGTAAGTCGAAGCAAGCGCATCGGTCGTCAGGATCGCCGCACGGTCCCGCCGCCAGATCTCGACAGGTAAACAGCGAACCAGAGTCCAGATACGGTTTCGCGCAATGAGTCGGCGCTTTAGCGCGGACCCTTCGCCGGCCGACGCGGAATAGTCGTGTCGTGCCTTGGCGGCAGGAACCCACACCGATTCGTGGCCGGCGAACCGCATCCGCCACGCCAGATCGACATCCTCCAGATAGAGGAAGAACGGCTCACAGAAGCCGCCGACCTCTCGAAACACCCGCAAACGGTAGGCCGCCGCGCCGCCGGACGGCCCGAACACAGGCTGCGATTCGACGGCCGGCAGACTACCCAGCGCTTCCCCGACACGCGCGTCGAGCGCAACGCCGTTTCGGTGCACGACGATACCTGCCGAGGCGATGATCTTCGGATTGGATGAAAATGTCAGTGTGCCGGCCACCGAGCCGACCTTCGGCTGGTTCGCGAACGGGGCCGTAAGCCGCTCGATGAAATCGGCGCTCGGCAGCGTGTCCGGGTTCAGCGCAACGACAATCCCATCGTCCGCATCAATCCGGCTGACACCGATGTTGAATCCACGAGCGAACCCGCTGTTTCGCCGTAACGGTACGACCTGGACTGCCGGATGCTGTCGTGCGATCTGTGCGAGTGAATCGTCCGCAGAGGCGTTGTCGACAACGATGATGTCGGGCCGGCTGGTCTGTTGGACCAACGCCGAGAGACAACGGAGCAAAGTCTCGCCACCGTTGTAATTGACGATCACGACGGTGACGCGCGTCATATCGTTCGTGCCGGAACGGAGATCCAATTCATGACGCGAAGTGTAACGGAGGGCTGCATCATCGGGCGCGCCGTTGACCGCGGACGACGCGAGTGGTAGAAGGCACCCGAGGCACGCGCCGGAGTGGCCGGCGTGATGCATGGACTGAATCGAACGTAGAGGAGAGACCTGTGGGGACGATCGTTGCAACGGACAAGGCGCCAGGCGCCATCGGGCCATACTCTCAGGCCGTCAAGACCGGGAACTACGTGTTCACCGCTGGCCAGATCCCGCTGGATCCTGCGACGGGGAAGCTCGTCGACGGTGAGATCGAAGCGCAGACCGAACGGGTGATGGAGAACCTGAAGGCGGTCCTCGCGGCGGCCGGCTCGTCTCTGGACCGTGTCGTCAAGACGACCTGCTTCCTGGCGAACCTCGACGACTTCGCCGCGTTCAACGGGATTTACGCTCATCATTTCGGGGACGCGAAGCCGGCTCGGTCGACCGTCCAGGTAGCCCGGCTCCCGGCCGGCGCTCTCGTCGAGGTTGAGTGCGTTGCGGAGTGCGACTAGCAGATCTTGAGGAATGAAACGGTATGACGAAGCCAACGCCGGGCATGTGGATCGACGAGGTCTCCGCTGATCGGCTCATGCATGACACCGCGGCGATAGCCCAGTGGGTTCGTCTGTCGGGGAGCGATGACGAACGCAAGGCATTCGACTACGTATCCGAGACGCTCCAGACGGCTGGGTTGCGGACCACGTTCTACGAGCCGACCTGCCTGGTGAGCTTACCAGTCAGCGGATCGCTCGTCGTTGATGACCAGCTACTGAGCCCGTGCATAACGCACGCTTTCGGGACGAGCACCGGCGAAAACGGCGTTGTCGGTGAGATCGTCTATGCCGGCCGCGGCGAGGATGGTGATCTTGCTGCCGCGGGCGCTCGCGGGAAGATCGTCCTGACCGACGGATTGGCGACTCCGGGCAAGGCGGACGCAGCGACCCGAGCCGGTGTGCTGGCAGTCGTGAATATCTCCGGCGACCACGTCCACGAGATGATCGTGTCGCCGATATGGGGATCGCCGACGCCCGACCGGTTTGACCGTGTTCCGACGGTGCCGATGCTCTCGATCGACACGGAGGCCGGGGAGCGACTCAAGAAGCGGCTCCAGACCGGGAAGGGACGAGCGCGGGTCTGGACCGAGGTAGATACTGGTTGGAGGCCGATCCCGGTCCTTATTGCCGATCTCGATGTTGATGGCCGCGACTATGTGATGTTCAGTGGCCATGTCGATTCGTGGCACTACGGCGCGATGGATAACGCGAGCGCGAACGCGACGATGATTGAGACGGCTCGAATTCTCGCGGCACACCGGGGAGAGCTCACCCGGGGCGCGCGATTCGCGTTCTGGTCCGGCCATTCACACGCACGGTACGCCGGCTCGACCTGGTTCGCTGACCGATTCTGGTTCGATCTTCGGGAGCGCTGCGTCGCCCACGTCAACGTCGACTCAACCGGCGGGATTGGCGCGACCGACCTGACCGGCTCGAACACGATGGCCGAAAGCTACCCGTTGGCGCGCGAGATCATCGGGCGACAGGTGGATCAGTCGCTGGAGTACAAGCGATTCGGGCGAGCTGGCGACCAATCGTTCTGGGGAGTCGGTCTCTCGTCCTTCTACATGTCAATGTCCCAGCAGGGGGAAGTCAACGAGATGACGGCCGACCAGGCATTCCTTCTGGGAGGCACGACGGCACGAGGCGGCGGGCTCGGTTGGTGGTGGCACACAACCGACGATACGCTGGACAAGATCGACGCGGACTACCTTGTCCGGGACACTCGTGTCTACGTCGAGACGGTCGGCCGGCTGGTTACCGACGCCGTTCTGCCGCTGTCCGCCGGCGCAGCCATCGACGAGATGGCGCGGTCGCTGCAGGAGATCGTGCCGCTCTGGGCATCGCTACCGCGGGGCAGCGATGCTGACGATCCTGGCTTCGATGCGCTGATCGCTGACCTCACTGAGGCGCGAAAGGCCGCGGACGCAGTCGCGACACTCGCGGCCGGCGAGATCACGTCCGACCAGGCTGCGCGGATCAGCGCCGCGATTCTTGCAGCGACGAAAGCGCTGGTTCCGGCGAATTACACGTTGAGTGGTGAGTTCGGCCACGATCTCGCGCTCGGCGCGGAATCACTTCCGGCGTTGCGTCCACATCGTCCGCTGGTCGAGATGAGCGATGATGAGCTCTGGGGCTCGTCGCACGCTCTACGTCGCTCGATTAATCGTATCCGTCATGCTGTTCGCGCCGCCACGAGCGCGCTGAGTGGCGTAACGAGCTGAGACCAGGCTGAAATCGATAGCACTGTGGCGTGATATAATCGCGCCACAGTCTACGGGCGCGTAGCTCAGTTGGTCAGAGCGCACGGTTCACATCCGTGAGGTCACTGGTTCGAGCCCAGTCGTGCCCACTTCGGCGGCCGCATCTGCGGCCGTTTATTGTATCTTCTGACTGCTTCGCGGGCGCGAAGTCGGGGGAGTAAAGACGCCATGGCAACAGATGAGCGGGCCAAGCTGACACCGGCGGGTAAGGTCGATCTCGAAGGCGAGCGCGATCTGTTGCGCTCTGTCAAGCGACCTCAGCTTCTGGCGCGAATTCAGGAGCTTTCGGCGGACGGTGACGTTTCTGACAACAGTGAGTACGAGGATGTCAAGGAAGAGCTGGTTCAGCTTGACTCTCGTATTCGCGAGATTGACCAGTTTCTGGCAACCGCGGAAATCGTCGAGCGCGCTGGCGCGCCTGGAGCGGTCGGGTTCGGGTCGATCGTGACACTCGTCGATGATGAAGGCGTTGAAGAGACCTGGACGATTGTCGGTCCGCAGGAGACCAATCCCCGGCAGGGACGAATCTCGGATGTCTCACCGGTCGGGGCAGCCCTCCTCGGTAAACACGCCGGCGATAGCGTTATCGTCTCCGCGCCCGGCGGGCAAACCGTCTATCTCATCAAGTCCGTTCAGTAGGGCCTCATGGCCCACGAATTGGGATGAGTATCGACCGCGGGCCCGCGCACAGGCTCGCGGTCGTTTCACGCGCGCAACTTCACGCGCTGAGACGACGTATCTACAAGGGGGGTGTTCCATGGAGATGAGTGAGCAGCAGCTCGTCCGCCTGGCGAAGGTGGATGCGCTGCGAGAACAGGGGATCGAACCATATCCGGCACGATCGACGCGAACCCACACGGCCAGTGACGTGCTCGTGAGGTACGAATCGGGCGAGGGTGGCTGGCCAGATGGACGTGACCCGGAGCAAGTCGCTGTGGTCGGCCGGGTCATGTCGTTTCGCCAGATGGGCAAGGCGACGTTCGCCCACATTGAAGATGGCCACGGGCGTTTACAGGTGTATCTTCGCGCGAATATCGTCGGCGTGGAGAACTACGATCGGTTCATCCACATGGTGGACCTCGGTGACTTCATTGAGGTCGCGGGTCATCTGTTCCGCACCAGGGCCGGCGAAGTGACTGTCGAAGCGGCGTCGTGGACGATGCTCTCCAAGGCTGTCACACCGCCACCCGAAAAGTGGCATGGATTGACAGACACTGAGCTTCGCTATCGCCAGCGATCCGCAGATCTGTTCTCAAACCCGGGCGTGCGGAGCATCTTCGTCACCCGCGCGAGAATGATCACCGCGCTCCGCCGGTTTCTCGATGGCGAGGGGTTCCTCGAAGTCGAGACCCCGACACTGCAGCCGATCTACGGTGGCGCCCACGCGCGGCCGTTTACGACCTACCACAACGCGCTCGACCAGACACTTTACCTCCGTATTGCCGATGAGCTCTATTTGAAGCGATTGATCGTCGGCGGCTTCGAGCGGGTCTATGAGATCTGCAAGGACTTCCGGAATGAAGGCGTCGATACACGACATAACCCGGAGTTCACGCAACTCGAGTTCTACATGGCCTACGCTGACTATCGCGACGTGATGGACCTGACCGAGCGCATGGTCTCGGGTGTTGCGCAGGAGGTTCGTGGCACGACCCAGATCACCTACGATGGCCACGAGATAGACCTCGCGCCACCATGGCGCAGGCTGCGAATGGCGGACGCGATTTTCGAGGCGACCGGTATCGACTTCACCGAGGTGCGCGATCAGCAGACGCTGTATGAGCTCGCACGGGAGCGCGGCGCTGATGTCGAGCCGACGACAGTCTGGCCCCGGATCGTCGATGAGCTCATGAAGACGTTCGTCCGGCCCCATCTGATCCAGCCGACGTTTCTGATCGACTACCCGGTGGAACTCTCTCCGCTCGCCAAGCAGTCGCCTGAGTCGGAGCGAATCGTGGAGCGTTTCCAGGTGTTCATCGGTGGGATTGAGCTCTGCAACGCGTATTCAGAGCTCAACGACCCGATGGACCAGATGGCGCGGTTCCTTGAGCAGGCGCAGGACCGGGCACAGGGCGACGAAGAGGCGATGCCGATCGACGAGGACTATGTGCGATCTCTGATGTACGGCATGCCGCCAACAGGCGGATTCGGGATCGGTGTTGATCGGTTGGCGATGCTCCTCACAGATCAGCAGTCGATTCGCGAGGTGATTCTATTCCCGCAACTGCGGACCAGATCCGCGCACAACGAAGGAAGTCATCACTAGAGCGTCGGGCAGATACGCGGATGCATGCGCAGGGCGCGTGCAGTCGACAACGACGGCGCGAAGGTTGTCGGTTGAACGTCTGGCGCAGCGATTGGCCTATGCTATACTGCGCCACAGATTTCCCCACAGATCGTCGGGTAGCGTCCCGACCGATGGGGGTGCGCGTTACTCGTTCCACAGGCCAAACATCGCTGGTGTCGCTCATCATTCTGAGCCTGGCCTGAAGATCGGGTAACATGTCACGTCGCAGGCACGAACAGCGATCCTGGTCGGTTGGTCGATCGGGCGTCGCGGTCGGATGTACGGGGTCGATGGGTTGGCGCCGCGGACTCGCGGGCTGAGACGAGGGGAACGATGCGACGAGAGCAGACGATCGCCGATCGTGTGACAAGCAGCGCACTCTGGCGCTCGATCGTGCGACACGGATATCCCGATACTCAGCGCAACCAGGCGTTGATCATCGCTTCGAACGTCTTCCTGCATCTTCATCCCGTGAAGATCAAACGCTACGCGACGAAGGTCACCTACACGTTCTGCCTCGGTGGCCTTTCGTTCTTCATGTTCCTGATCCTGGTCATGACCGGCGTGTTGCTGATGTTCTATTACGTCCCATCGACCAACCAGGCGTGGCAGAACATGCAGGACATTGAAGCCTCGGTCACCTTCGGGCAGCTCATGCGCAACTTGCATCGCTACGCCGCGCACGGCATGGTGATCGCCGTCTTCCTGCATATGTGCCGTGTCTTCTACACCGGTTCGTATAAGCCGCCGCGGGAGTTCAACTGGGTCGTTGGGGTCGTCCTCCTCTTCCTGACCTTTCTCCTGTCGTTCACCGGATATCTTCTTCCATGGGATCAGCTCGCGTACTGGGCAATCACGGTCGGCACGAACATGGCGAAGGCCGCGCCGCTCATTGGTCCCAAAGTGCAGTTCCTGCTCGTTGGTGACCTGGAGATTGGCCAGAGCACACTGATTCGGTTCTACACGCTCCACGTGATCTTCCTGCCGCTCGTTGCAGCAGTGATGATGGCCGTGCACTTCTGGCGTATTCGCAAGGACGGCGGCATCTCGGGTCCGATGTAGACCTGGTCGTGACTCAGATCGACTGATGGGGCGAAGAAGGGGTAGCACCAGTGGCTGAAGTTGCACGATCCGGCGCTGTAGAGGCGCCGAGCATCAGCGAAGAGAAACGCCAGCGACTGCTTGAGCTTGTAAGAGGGCGGACCGCGGCGCGGCCGACCGATCTCGCGGAAGACGAGGTCATGGTCTGGCCCTCGCTGGTGGTTGTCGAGGCGCTGAGCGCGGTTATCTTCCTCGTCCTGCTCCTCGGACTCTCGTTCATGTTCAACCCGCCGCTCGTTGAGCAGGCGAACGCGACGGTTACGCCGAATCCGGCGAAAGCGCCGTGGTACTTCCTGAACCTGCAGGAGCTCCTGCTGCACATGCACCCGGCGTTGGCCGGCGTGATCGTGCCAACTGCTGCGCTCGTGCTGATCGCAGCGATTCCGTTCGTCGATCGATCGCCACTCGGGGTCGGCGTGCTGTTTACGTCAGACAAAGGCAAGAAGATCGTCTGGTTTTCCGCGATCTTCACTGTCGTCGTCGAGTTCGGCCTGATCATGTTCGACGCCTACATCGGCGTCACCAAGTCGCTGCAGGGCAAGGTGCCAGAGATCATCTATGAGAAGGTGATCCCGGTTATCGTCATGATCGCGTTCTCACTGATTCTGGTCGTGCTGCTCCAGAGAATCTACCGACCAACACGACGAGAGTTGATCATCGGGTTGTTTACCGGTTTCGTAGCGACCTACTTCTTCCTGACGATCATGGGGACGTTCTTCCGAGGCTACGGCATGGCGCTGCAGCTGTACTGGCCGTGGGTGGATCTGCAGCACGCGGCACATCACTAGTCGGCGCGAGTGGATGCACGCGCCGACCCAGGGCGCGTCAAGGAGTGAGGAACTTCGGATGGTAGCGCTGTTGCGGACGATCACAGGACTGGTCTTGGCGCCGGTCATTTCAGGGATCGCGGCACTGCTGAGCCGACTGCATGAAGGTGTCGGGACACGGCGTGTGACTCGTCGCTCGTTCTTGCGGAATACGGTATTGGGCAGCGTCGGGATTGTTTTGCTTGAGTTGGCCGGCGGCTTTGTTGTGTTCTTCTGGCCGAACAAGACCGGGGCGTTTGGCAAGCCGATCAATGTGCCGATTTCGGCGGTGCCTGCTGTTGGCGCCGATCCGCTGGTGAATCGCGACGGCAAGTTCTACATCATCAACAATGACGACGGCGTTCTGGCACTGTACTGGAAGTGCGTCCACCTGGGCTGCACAGTGCCGTGGAATGCCGGAGAAGGCGACTTCCACTGCCCGTGCCACGGGTCGGTCTACGATCGACATGGCAACCGGATCGCCGGGCCAGCCCCGCGTGCAATGGATCTGTTTCCGATCACAATCGAGGGATCGAATCTCGTTGTAGATACGAATCCCGATCACGTTATCGAGCGACAGGAGTTCCATCCGAATGAGGCGACCAAGCTTCCTGGATAGCGGTCGCATCGCTGGGATCGTCGGCGTTCGGATCACCGGTTCGCTGGTGATGAAGGTAGAGAGAGACTAACGCGAGTGGGATCGTCTCAACGTCAAGCGGCATTTGTTGCGATCGGATTGGTCGTCATTGCGTCGCTGGTCATAATCTACCTCTTCAACGAACCACACCGGCGGAGCTCAGCTGAGGAAGAAAAGCTCACCGAGTCGGTCGACCGGGGCATGGCGATCTTCTCGCAGTTCTGCGTTGAATGTCACGGACCGGACGGCAGCGCACAGGGACGCCGAGGTGTCCCGCTGAATGTCGCGTTGAACCAGGAAGCCGGAACCGCCTGGGATCAGCGCGAGCCAGTGTTGCGCAAGACTCTGGAGCGCGGCGGCCCGACGATCATGCCCGCCTGGGGACAGGCAGACGGTGGCCCGCTGTCCGAGCAGCAGGTTACTGATGTGCTGAACCTGATCCACAGCGGTGACTGGGCCAAGGTCGACGCATATGTCCTGTCGCAACATGGTGGCGTTGCTCCGACACCGCCGCCGGTGCCCACATCGGCAGCGTCGCCTATCTCGGACCCGCTCGCCCAGCAGGGCCAGCAGATCTATCAGGAGAAGTGCGCCGCGTGCCACTCAATCGACGGCACGCCGAAGACCGGACCGTCCTGGAAGGGACTTTACGGTCACGAGGTGACGCTCGAGGACGGGTCGACGGTGACAGCCGACGACGCGTACATCAAGGAATCGATTCTTCAGCCCGGAGCCAAGATCGTGAAGGGCTTCGCGCCGGTCATGCCGCCGTTCCAGTTGAGCGATGACGAAATCAACGCGGTCATCGCCTTCATTAAGACGCTGCAGTAGCGCCGTCACACAGGCGAAGAGAGGGCGACCGATGCTATTTCGCGCAACCGAGCAGATGGAGCTGTTGCTCGTCTTCCCACTGATGATCGTCGGCATCTGGCTGACACATGTCGTCCAGCGCTGGGCTGACCGGAAATCCGACGAGGAATAGACTTCGGCTGGCGCCTGTCGCAATGAAGCCCTGAGAGACGCGACCGCTCACTTAGTGGGCGGTCGCGGCCGCTCGAAGGATCAGCCCGAACGCGGCGAGCGCGGCAACAGCCAATGTGACGGTCTCCCGTCTGGCGTCCCCCCGCGTTGCCCAGGCGTAGCCGAATCCGGTGAACACAACCAGACTGATGCCGTAGAGGAAGTGAAAGCTCTGTCCAGGTCGGAGACCCTCCAGGAGCATCACGATCCCAACGATGCCCTGGCCGATCGCAGCGCCGATCATCAGCACATATGTCGACCGATAGGCTCCGTCGATCGGACGTCCAGTGATTAGCAGAAAAAAGGCCCACACCGTGAGCCCGCCCGTCAGCATCAATAGCGTCGTGTACAAGGCGTTATGTAGTGCGAGCATTAGTCTCCTGTATCCTTGGCGATGGATCAACTGATGCGGGGCCTTGCCGGGTCATCCCGCTGACGCGTTGGCCTCAATCGAATCAGCCGAAACGAGACAGTGGCCGCTGGCAAGTATCCAGCATTCGAGGCGGTTTAGCATAGACCATGGCAAAGCGCACATTCCTGTGGTGTTACCGATGCAAACGTTCATTTGACTATCCGGATGCTCCGGGCGGGCTCTGTCCGATCTGCTCCGATGAGATGCGTGAGCTGGGCTGGATGTCAGCGTTCGTGCGCGGCTTTCTCGCGCAGGAGCTGAGCACGTCGGGAATCGCAGCGCGTCACCGTCAGATGATCCGTCAAATCTGGACCGCGAACGGGATGGGCGAGCGGTACTACAAGATTCTCGCGCCGCCAGTCACCTACGCGAAATTTGAAATCCGGGTGACCGAGTTCGTGTGTGTGGCGGCTGCCGAGGGCTGGGTGCGCTTCTCGCTCCCCGCAAGCCCCCTCGGCGCGGATGATGCCGCCTACCAGATGGAGATCGATGACGACGAGCGATTCATTGCCGAGCTCGCGTCGATCTTCGCCGCGGATGAGTCGGATATCCGACGGTAGCCTCCGAACTGGAGGCTATTCGGGAATATGGCCGTGAGGGGGGAGTGCGTCGCTGCTGTGAGCTTCCTCCGTCAGCCGGTTATAGACGTAGATGAAAACGTCTCTCGCGATCGCAGCAAGAGGCACGACTGCGACGACACCGATGACGCCCATCAGCGCGCCGCCGACGACCAGGAGCACCATGATGACTGCCGGGTTTATATCGACAGCATCGCCCTGGATCTTGGGCACCAGAAACGTATTCTCGACTTGCTGGATCAACAGGAAGAGGATCGCGACGATCCAGATCTTCCCAGGGTCGGTTGCGAGCACGACGATCGCGGCTGCGATGAACGATAGCCAGGGTCCGAGGATCGGAACCATCTCGAAGATCCCGGCAAGGATCGCGAGTGGCGCGGCGTACTTAATATCAAGGACGACCAGCCCGATCAGCGTCACGACTCCGACAACGACCCCGAGGAACAGTTGGGCGCGAATGTATGACCCGAGGACGCCGTCGACGATGCCGACGATATTGCGAACATCGCGCTGCAGCGGACGTGGCCAGAGCCGGTAAAAGAAGTCGAACGCCTTACCCTGGTCCTTGAGCAGATAGAAGATCCAGAGTGGCAGGAGAGCCAGCCCAGCGATCAGTCCGACTGCCCTCTGGACGGTGCCGACCGTCGCGAGGAGGGTCGCCTGGATCGCTGACGAAGCCACGCGGCCGGCCTCGTCGAGGTTCTCCTCGATTTTCAGGCGAACACTTGCCGGGATTGTCTCCAGATACCAGTCGTTCCAGGACTGGAACTCATCACGCGCCATGTCAACATAGCCGGGCATGTTCTCTACGAGGTCAATCGTCTCGTGTGCGATCCGGGTTCCGAACACGTAGAGGCTAAGACCGAGGACGCCGAGCGCAACACCGTACACGACGATCACCGCGAGAGTGCGTCGGATCCGAACCAGAACGCCGCGTGGTGGAATCATGCGTTGAACGCGGTTGACGAGGGGTTGGAGCAGGTAGGCGACTGTCAGCCCGATGATAAACGGGAAGAGCGCCTCACGGGCAGTCCAGAGAGTCCAGGTGACAAGCAGGAGACTGCCGACAACCAGCCACAGCCGGTAGCGACGCATCCGCTCACGACGATCCTCTGGTAACATCCCGTGCCCTTCATCCGTGCGCTAGCCACCGGTCGCTCGGGCGCTGGCGGACTGCCGCCAGCACCCGGAGGATACGAGGAATCAATGGCTACTCGACGAGCGACAGTGACTTGCTATCGACGAGTCCGCCGAGAAGGTTGATGAATTGTTCGACTGGCGTTGCGCCGAGATTTTCTCCAGAGCGCAAACGGACGGCAACCGCATCTGCCTCAGCTTCTTTGTCACCGACAACCAGCATGAACGGGATCTTTTGCTGCTGCGCAACACGGATCTTGTTCTGCATGCGATCGCTGCCGAGATCCACCTCGACGCGGAACCCGCGCATTCGTAGTCGCTGGGCAACACTCTCGGCATATGTCTGATGTCGGTCGGCGATCGGAATGATGATTGCCTGGACCGGCGCGAGCCACACGGGAAACGCGCCGGCGAAGTGCTCAATCATCACGCCGAGGAAGCGCTCGGTCGATCCGGTCACCGCACGGTGAATGACGACCGGCGTGTGCTCGTGCCCGTCTTCGCCGATGTACTTGCAGCCGAGCCGCTCGGGTTGAATGAAGTCGACCTGGATCGTCGACAGTTGCCACTCCCGCCCGAGCGCATCCTTGGCCATGAAGTCCGCCTTCGGGCCATAGAACGCGGCCTCGCCTTCGACCGGGTCGTAGGCGACCTCCTTGGCATCCAGCGCGGCCCGTAGCGCGTCTTCGGCCTGTTGCCACTTGTCGTCGTCGGCGACGTACTTGCCTTCTTCACCACGCAGAGATAATCGGATGCGATAGTCCGTCATTCCGTAGGTTGCAAGAATTTCGGAGATCAGATCGAGCGCTCGACCGAACTCGACGCCGATCTGATCCGGCGTACAGAAGATATGGCAATCGTCCTGCGTGAGCGATCGGACACGCGTCAGCCCACTCAGCTCGCCGGACTTTTCATAACGGTAGAGTGTGGCGAACTCGGCGTATCGTAGGGGGAGCTCGCGATATGAGTGAAGCTGCTGATTGAACAATGTCATGTGTGACGGGCAGTTCATCGGCTTCAGCCGATAGACCGTTCCCTCGTCGTCCATCGGTGGGAACATGACATCGGAGTAGTGCTCCAGATGGCCAGAGCGGCGGTAGAGCTCCTCCTTGACGATGTGGCCCGTCCAGACGTGGTCATACCCGTAACGCGTCTGAACGTCCCGGACGTAGCCCTCCATGAGATATCGGAGTATCTCGCCCTTCGGGAAGAAGATCGGAATCCCGGCTCCGATTTCATCTGAGATGGTGAACAGGCCGAGCTCGCGCCCCAGTTTGCGATGGTCTCGCCGGCGAGCTTCCTCGAGCTGGTGCAGATAGGCATCGAGGTCCTCCTGCGTTTTCCATGCGGTGCCGTACACGCGTTGCAGCATCGGTCGCTTTTCGTCGCCCCGCCAGTATGCGCCCGCGATGCTCATCAGCTTGAACGCGCCGATCTTGCCGGTGTCCTCAACATGAGGCCCGCGACAGAGATCGACGAATGAGCCATTGGTGTACGTCGAGATGACCTCATTCTCAGGCAGGTCGTGGATGAGCTCCAGCTTGTAGGGTTGGCCGGCGAAAGCTGCGAGCGCGTCTGCTCGGCTGAGCTCCGCGCGCTGGAATCGTTCGGGTGCGGAGATATGCTTTCGCATGCGTTTTTCGATGTCGTCGAGGTCTTCTGGCGTGAGCGAACGCGGGAGCTCGAAGTCGTAGTAGAAGCCATTTTCGATTGCCGGCCCGATCGCGAGACCGGCGCCCGGGAAGATCTCGAGCATTGCCTCGGCGAGGACATGAGCTGCGGAATGCCTCATCCTGGCGAGATCCAGCTCTTCGGGGTTGTCGACTGCCGTCTGAATGTCGGTTGATACGGATGCGTGATCGGACATTGTGTATCGTCCCTTTCTGACTCCATGGGCTGCCAGGCAACCCCCGCTGATAAGCGTCTCGTCGATCGTCGCAGTCCCTTCGGCGGGACAACACAAAACGCCTGCCATCCATAAGGGACGGCAGGCGCTGTAGGCGTCTGGCGTGGTTCCACCCTGCTTCCGACGCAGTGCGTCGCTCGGGTTGCCCGATAACGAGGGCAGTCGGGGCAGCCTACCAACCAGAGGTTCGGTGCCCGGCTCACGGGTGGTTTTCGCGGTCATCGGCCATGCGGGACTTGCAGACAGTGATCCCGCGTCTCTGGTGGCCTCCGTCCCGGTACTCGTCCCGGTCGTTGCCTGCCTGGGATGTGGTGGGCGGTACTGGACTCGAACCAGTGACCTCTACGATGTCAACGTAGCGCTCTAACCAGCTGAGCTAACCGCCCGCGCGGGGAATCATAGCATGGCGCAGGCGAAGGTCACAACACACCGGGGCGCGCGCCGGCGGGCCGGGTTACTGTTCGGCTTCCCACTCGCGGAACAGTCGTTCGGCTAATCGATTGCTCAACTGGATTGCGATGTAGATCGGTTGATAGACTGCCGCGGCGATGTCATGGGGTGTAAGGTGACCGACCGCTGCAGCCTTTCGACGGTGCCGGGTGGCCCCGTCGAATTGTTCGATTGCCGCGACAATCCAGTCAATCTCGTCGTCACGAAGCCGATTCCGGTGCGTGCTCACAAGCAGCGCCAGTTGTTCTGAGATCGAGCCGGCCACCGATTCAAAGTCCGCGAGCCTCGTGATATCGGTCGCGGAAAAGAGCGGATCGATCCGTGCCTTCCAGCGATTGCGTTGCAGGAGCCGTGTGGCAAATCGGACGTCATGGCCGCCGCTTTCGGCGATCGCGCTTCCGAAGCCGTAGCGGAGTGGCAATTTATCGGCGGCACGCGCAACCCAGTTGTTCTGCCATTCCGTCTTCATCTGCGCTGCGGCCTGGTAGAGGGTGGCTAGCACGCCGAACAGATCGGCGAACGCGTCGTCGTGAGTGGGCTTCGGCTTCGACCGGCGAAATGCTAGTGACGAGGTCAGCATGACTACCGGGATGTATCCGAGCGCAATCGTCAGCGAGAGTGATGCGACGCGCTGTCGTACATGACCGTTGGGATGGTTCAAGATCGATCCGATCCACTAGGTATGCCAGAAATTGACTCGGCCGCGAGGAGCAGCAACGCCGTCGAGGGACGATCGCCCGCGTTTCGGCTGAGGTAACGATAGCGAACCTGTCCGCCCTCGTCGATGGCGAACATCGCAGGCAGCGCCGCGAGGTGCTCATGTTCGCCTGGGTCGTACCGACTGATTGCGCGGATCCAGCGAGCTTCGGGATCGCGAAAGAGCTCGATCGGGGGACGAGTCATCTCTGCCATCGATCGACAGCCTGCCTCGCTATCCGCGCTGATCGCGATGATGCGCGCCCGAAATAGACGGAGTGTGTCGGCAACAGTGGACAGCTCGCCGAGCTGTCTCCGGCAGTGAGCTCACCAGTGACCACGATAGACCAGAATCAGCGCCGGACCACCGCGGATCGTGATCGACTCGCCGTCGCAAGTCTCGAGAACAAGGGGCAACATCCGCAGCTCGGTCTCGGGTGTGGTGGGAGAATCGATCATGCGTCAGTGACCGAGGCGGCGAACTGATTCGGCGCGCGGATGCCACGACAGCTCCCATGACCCAAAGCGGCTAAGGAGCAAGCGCGTCTCGGCATGAAGAGGTCTCAACCCCTCGCTCTTCACCTTCCAGCGGCCAGACACCTGCTCGACCACGAGCTTCGAGTCGCTATAGACGCGAATCATTATGGCATTCAACCGATGCCCGTCGGCCTCGGCGCGAGCGGCAATCTGCCGCAACCCTTCGATCAATGTCATGTACTCGGCTTCGTTGTTGGTTCGCCGGCCGGAGAATTCCAGCCTGACGGGTTGAGGCGTCTCGATGAGTCCCTGGACGATAAACGAGCCATATCCCTTTCCGGGATTGCCAAGAGATCCACCGTCGAATACGAGTGTGATGTTGGCGTCGAGCAACTGCCGCTGATTACTGGCGGGGCTACGCGAACCGGCGGTCATCGTGTGCCTTTCGTGGGCGGGCCGGCCTGTTCGAACGAACAGGCCGGCCCGCGGGCGGTCTTTCTGCGTTGGATAACCCGATCCTACCCGTCGTGTCGAGTCTTGTGGGCAGCGACGATTGACGACGTGAGGTGCGCTGGGACCTGTTGATAGTGATCGAAGGTAACCCGGAACGTTCCGCGGCCCTGGGTAATCGATCGCAGATCGGTCGCATATCGCTGAATCTCGGCAGCCGGGATATCCGCGACGATCGTGGTCGTGCCATCATCGCCGGGGTTCATGCCGGTGACATGACCGCGCTTGGTCGTCAGGTCGCTCATGACATCTCCGGTGTACCCCTCGGGCACGGTAACCTCGAGCTTCATGACCGGCTCGAGGATGACAGGATTCGCCGACTGCGCTGCCTTCTTGAATGCCTGCGAGGCGGCGAGCTTGAACGCCATCTCGGAGGAGTCGACCGCGTGGTACGAGCCATCGGTAAGCGTTACCTTGATGTTGACGACCGGGAACCCTGCGAGAATGCCTTCACCGAGCGCTTCTCGAATGCCCTTCTCGACGGCGGGGATGTATTGTCGGGGGACAGACCCACCAAAGATCGTCTCGTCGAACTCGAAGTCACCCTCGCTCGGCGCCATGTCGATGAAGACGTGCCCATACTGCCCGTGACCGCCGGTTTGCTTCTTGTGCTTGTATTCAATGTGGGTGACCGCGCGCTGGATTGTCTCCCGATAGGGGACGGTCGGCAACCCGATTTCGACGTTCACGCCGAACTTGCGCGCCATGCGCTCCAGCGCGATCTGGACGTGACTCTCGCCCAGGCCACTGACCAGTGTCTCTCCAGTCTGGGGGTCTCGTCCGAGCTTCAGGGTCGGATCTTCCTCGACCAGTCGCTGGAGCGATGACCCCATCTTGTCGAGGTCCGACTTCGACCGTGGTGACACGGCCGCCGTGAACAGGGGCGCGGGAAACTGGATGCCCGCCAGAACCACCTTCCGCGACGCATCACACAGCGAGTCACCGGTGCTGGTCTCAGCCAGCTTCGCCACCGCGCCGATATCGCCCGCCCCAACTTCCGGGACGGCAATCTGTTCCTTGCCGCGGATGAGATACAGCTGGCCGATACGCTCGTCGCGATTACGGGTGGTGTTCCAGAGATGCGAGTCGGACTTGAGCGTGCCAGCGTAGACACGGAAGTACGTCAGCCGGCCGACGAATGGATCGGCCATGGTCTTCCAGACCAACGCTGCCGCCGGTTCGCCAACAGAGGCGGCGAGCGAGACCTCGTCGCCGTTGGCGATTCGGGCGGTCGTTGGCCCCGGCGGGCTGGCGAAATCGACGATTGCGTCGAGGATGCTGTTGATGCCTCTGTTGGCAGTCGCGGCAGAAGCAAGGACAGGAACGATCTCCCCACGGCGCACCGATGCGCGCAGCGCAGCGGCAAGCTCGTCTGGAGTCAGCTCGTCGTCCTCGAGGTATCGGAGCATCAGCTCTTCGTCGTTTTCTGCGATCTTTTCGACCAGCGCGAGCCGGTAGGTCTCGACCGCGTCGAGCATATCGGCCGGGATTTCACCTTCGGTTGTCGCGCCGCTCTTGTCGTCGGCGAACAGCTCCGCGCGCATGTGCAGGAGATCGACGATGCCTCGGAAGGTTGATTGGCTGCCGATCGGGATAGAGAGTGGAACGACGTTATTCCCCAGGAGTGATTGTGCCGACTGCAGGGCGGCCCCGAAGTCGGCATTCTCTCGATCCATCTTGTTGATCGCGACAATGCAGGGCAGGTTCCGCTCTCGGGCGAAGCGCCAGGCATACTCGGTGCCGACCTCAACGCCGGCCGAGGCATCCAGAAGCACGAGGGCGGTGTCGACCACTCGCATAGCTGCTTTGACTTCGCCAAGGAAGTCCGCGTAGCCGGGCGCGTCAAGCAGGTTGATCTTGCAGTCGTTCCACTCCAGCGGGGCGATGCTGTCCCCGATAGAGATTGCGCGCTTGATCTCGTCGGGATCCCAGTCGGAAACGGTGTTGCCCTCTTCGATTCGGCCAAGCCGATTGATGGTTTTGCTGGAGTACAGCATGGCTTCGACCATTGACGTCTTACCAGCGCCACCATGTGAGAAGAGACCGATGTTTCTGATGCGTTCGACGGGGTACGTCATCACAATCCACCTCCCGAACGTAGCCGCAAGCCCTGTGGAGACCGCCGCGTCCGGAGACCACCCCTGTTGATGCTGACCAGGGGCCGCGACGGAGGCTCGCGCCTGGATCTGTTGTGGTCGCCCCGGTATCTCCGGGGACCGCCGGCAACCGTGCGTATCGGGTGCAGGGGTATTATACCGAGGCGGGGCCGGATGATCGGGAAGGGGCACACAATGGAGACCAGCGAAGAGCGACAGATGCTGAAGGAGTCGATCGGCAGGCTGCTTGCGGAGCTCGCGGGCCTCGATGGGGTCGCCGGCCACGAGCAGGCGGTCGTGTCGGAGTTGCGCAAGTTGTTCATGCCATTTGCCGAAGACGTGACGATAGACTCCTTCGGGAATCTCTATGCTCGGATCAATGCCGAGGGCAGCGGACCGACACTCATGATTTCCGCGCACTCTGACGAGATCGGCGCGCTGGTGAAGTCGATCGAGCCGAGCGGGATGCTGCGAATCGAGCGTGTCGGCGGCCTTATCGAGACGCTGGCGATTGGCCGGCATGTTCGGGTACGCGGCCACCGCGGCGTTATCGGGGTGAAGGCCGGCCACATTCAGACAGCTGATGAACGTGGGCGGGCGCCATCGTTTCGCGAACTCTATGTAGACATGGGCTTCGATACTGTCGCTGAGGTTGAGAATCTCGGTATTCGCGTCGGGGACGCGGTGGCGTATGACGAGCCGATGGAATGGCTCGCTAACCCGGACCGTGTCAGTGGCAAGGCGCTCGACAACCGCGTGTCGTGCGCGTTGCTAGTGACTCTGGCGGAACGATTACAGGGTACATCGCTCGGCTGCACGCTGTACTGCGTTGTGACGGTGCAGGAGGAGGTTGGTCTACGTGGGGCGCGCATGGCGGCACATCGGCTGAATCCTGCTGCCGCGATCGTCGTCGATACCGTGCCATCGGGTGGCACGCCCGATGTCGATTTTCACCGGGACCTGCGGATGCGAATCGGCGGCGGGCCGGTTCTCGGATTGGCAAGCGTCGGCGGAGCGGCCGGGCATCTGATCAACCCCGGCATGCGCGATTTCCTGCGTGAGGCGGCAGATGCCGCGGGAATCACACTCCAGGAGGCCTTGTTCTATGGCGGGACGAGCGACGCGTCGGCCGTCCATCTCGTGCGGGATGGCATTCCGACGGGAGTCGTGAACATCGCCCGGCGGTACTCGCACTCACCGGTTGAGACACTCGATCTCAATGACGTCGTTGATACGTTGGAGCTTCTGGAGTCGTCCGCTCGTCGGTTCGGTCCTGACGTCGATCTGGGATTCCTGACCTCAGCCTGGGGGTGATGTCTTCTGCGATCGGTTCCAGATCAGCTTCAGTCCTTCGAGTGTTAGCTCTGGCACATACTGGCTGATGCGGGAGCAGTGTTCCAGGAAGACGCCGCCGAATCCGCCGGTGGAGATAACGGTTGTCCGTTCTCCAAGCTCGGCGTCGATCCGGTCGATCAGTCCCTCGACGAGGCCGGCGTAGCCGAACATGATTCCGGACTGCATTGCTGTGATTGTGTTGTGGCCGATGACGCGCGCCGGGAACTCCAGCTCGACGCTGCTCAGCCGCGCCGCTTTGGACACCAGCGCATCGTGGGCGGCCCGAATATCGGGCGCGATCGCGCCACCGATGAAGCGACCATCGCGGGTGACAACATTTAGCGTGGTGGCAGAGCCGAAATCGAGGACGAGGGTCGGGCCGCCGAACATCGCATAGGCAGCAGCGACATCGACAAGGCGGTCCGGACCGACCTCGTGCGGGTTGTCGATATCGATCGTGATCCCGAGGTTCGTCTGCGAGCCGACGACGATCGGCTCGATGCCGACTCGTTCGCGGACCATCGTCGTGATCCACGGTGTGACCGAGGGCACGCTGCTGCTGATGACTGCTCCTTCGATCTGATCCAGTCGAATCCCGTCGGCGCCGGCCAGTGTCGTGACGACGACCCACCACTCATCGGGCATGCTCGTCCGGTTCGTCGCTACACGCCAGTGCGCGACGAGCTCTCCCTCCCGGACAACGCCAAGCTTGACATTCGTGTTGCCGATATCGACCAGGAACAGCATCTGAGCCCTCCAGTTGATTCAGGCGTCGAGCGCCTGGCGGATCTCCACGCAGACAGACGGATCGGGTTCGGATTGCAGCGCTAGCGTCAATGGGCGATGACTCTCGTCCCCGGTGAGATGGGCGAGCGCCCAGGCCGCATGCCCGCGCGCTAGTGGTTCATCGTGACAGCGGAGCATCTGGATCAGGATCGGTTCGGCGCGCGGATCGTCGCTGTTGCCGAGCGCGATCGCGGCATTGCGGGCCATCCCGGATCGTTTGGCGCGGATAACGGCGGTGCCGCTATACGTTGCGTAGAAGTCGGCGCTGGTCATCGTCGCAAGTCGCTCAAGCGACGGGAAGGCATTTTCGATCGTCACAGGCTCGAAATCCGGATCGTGCGCAGGCCGTGCGGCAGATGTGTACGGGCAGACATCCTGGCAGGTGTCGCAGCCGAAGACCCGGTTGCCGAGGAGGGGACGAAGCTGGAACGGGATCGGGCCGCGTTCCTCAATGGTCAGGTAGGAGACGCAGCGTGGAGCGTCGATGCGATATGGCTCGACGATCGCGCCGGTCGGGCAGCGATCGAGACAGATCCGACAGCGCCCACAGTCCTGGGCAAGCGGGAGGTCGGGAGTGATGTGGATGTCGAGCATGATCTCACCGAGCATGACCCAGGAGCCATGACGAGGCACGATGATCATCGAATTCTTGCCGACCCATCCCGTTCCAGCTCGCGCGGCGACAGCGCGATCGACAATCCGAGCTGTGTCGCTCAGCGTTCGGGCTTCCACCGGCCGGCCAACGATCTTCTCAATCGTTGCTACCAGCGCCGTCATCCGGCGCTTGAGAGTCTTGTGGTAGTCACGCCCCCAGGCGTAGCGAGCGATCCGGCCGCGCAGGATCCCGTCGTCGGGCGGCTTCGATAGACCTGTCCAGAAGGGGATACCGACGGAGACAATCGACTGGACTGTATCGTGCAGGGTGTGGGGATCGCACGATTCTCTCGCGCGCGCGACGGTGAACCAATCCATGCCGCGTGTGTGTCCGCGTTCGATATGGTCGACGATGTAGTGTTCGGCATCGGAAAACGGCTCCGGGCCGGTAACGCCGAGAATGTCGAGCCCGCTCTCACGCGCCATCTCGCGAAGCTCGGCCCGAGATAGGGCCTCCGTCATTGGGACTGGCCGTTGGCAGCAATGAATGCCAACGCCTCGTCGCGTGTCGGGAGTGCCGAGCGAGCCCCGAGGCCGCGACAGGCAAGCGCGCCGAGCGCGTTGGCTCTGCGCATGATCTCGGCGTTGGGCGCACGGTCGAGCAGGCCCCAGAGGCAGCCCGCCGCGAACGCGTCGCCGGCCCCCGTCGTATCGACGACATCAACCGGAAAGGCCCCGAGGTGCTCGATACCGGCTGGTTGAATCAGGTATGCACCATTGGCGCCGTGTGAGACGAACATCCTGTTGCATGCATTAGCGACGAGATCGCGTCGAGCGCGCGCAAAGGCGGCGTCAAGCGTTGGCTCACCGGTCAGAGTCAGCAGCTCACGGACGTTGCCAGCGATGACATCGTGACGCAGCGCATGATGCCAACCGTCGGCAGGATTCATCTCGACGAGATACGTCATCGTGCCGAACAGCTTCGTACGCGGGCTCTGGTGGGCGGGTAGATCGAGGAAGAAGCTCCGCAGGCGAGCGTCGTTGATATCCAGTAGTACCCACGGATGGTCGAGCATCTCATCGACCGGCAGGTGGTCGCCGTGCTGCGGTTTGGCGCCCTGAATCCAGAAGATTGTGCGATCCCGATGGGCGGGAGATCCCGAGACGACGATGATACCGGTATCGGACGACTCGTCGGTGCGGATGATCGCACGCGACACATCGCAGCCCTCGTGGCGCAGATCGCCGAGAAGCGCAGCGCCGTGTGGGTCGTCTCCGACAGCGGTGACGAACATGACCGGAACGCCCAGCCGCGCCATCGCAGCACAGGCGTTGCCAGTTGTGCCGCCTGATTGCTCGAATTGCTGGCGCACGATTGCATACTCACCGGGACCCGGGTACGTTTCGGTGACGATAAACTGATCCCACGAGCACAGCCCAAGCGCTGCAATCCCTTGTCGCATGATCATTCCGACCCTCAGTATGGCGGCACGGACCGTGGCTTTCGGCCTGACGTATAGGATAGCCCGATCCGCCGCGACAGGCGCGCGGATACAATGCAGCGGCGAGCGAGTCGCGGGACGGCCTGGGCGGCAGCGAATGGCGGCCAGCGTCGATTCACCACAATCAGCTGGTGACGTTGATGCCCGTGCGGGCTCTGTGTGCCGGATCGAGGGGATCTCTAGTGCGATCGTTGATCTATCAGTTCTTTGCCCCGGTGGCAATCGTCGCGATTGGCGGCGCGCTCGAAGCGCTCACCGGTTACTGGGCCTTTACGCTTCTCGGATTTGTGGCGGGTGTGGTGCTCGCGGCGGTGTTTGCGCAGCGAGCGCTGGCGCGGCTTGCCCAACTCCAGCTGATCGCTTCGCGGCAGTTTGCTCCCGGTCGCGCTGGACAGGTTGTCTCCTGGCCACGTGACAATGGCGACGAGATCGACGAGGCGTTGCATCACGCGGAGGCGTTCGTCTCATCCGCAAGCGCGCGCTGGGCTGAGGAATCCGAGCGAGTTCGTCATCTGAGTAACGTGCTCGATCGAATGCGCGACGCAGTAATCCAGGTCGATGCGCACGGGGTTGTGACATACGGGAATCTCGCTGCTGCGAAGATCTTCGGCGGCCGAAATCCGGCCGGCCGCTCGTTCATCCGGGTGGTTCGGGATCACCAGCTCGACGATCTGGTCAGACACGCGCTGGAGACAGGCGAGGACGGACAGCGCACGATCGCGTTACTCGGGGATTCGCGGGTGATGAATGCGATCGTTGTCCGGATCAACCAGTTCCCCCGCGAGGCGCTCGTTGTGCTGAGAGATATCACGGAGCTTCATCGGCTGCAGGATATTCGACGGGAGTTCGTTGCGAGCGTCTCGCACGAGCTGCAGCCGCCACTCGGTGCGATCAAAGTCATGGCCGGCACAATTCTCGATCTGCAGCCAGACAATGCGGAAGTTCGACAAGTTATCGCGGCGATCGATGAAGAGATCGATTCGATGACCGCGATGGTCGACGATCTTCTGGATATCAGCCAACTTGAGAGGGGTTCGGAGAGCCTGCGTTACGAGACGGTTGATCCTGCCGAGCTGGTCGACGTCGCAATCAGCCGGCTGCGTCCTCGCGCTGGACAGGCCGGGATCAACCTGACTGTCGCGCCGGCGGACGCTCTCGCGCCGATCCGCGCCGACGGCAAACGCCTCCAGCATGCGTTGATCAACCTGGTGACAAACGCCATCGACCACACGCCCGAGGGAGGCCGGATTGAGGTGGGAGTCACGCAGGCGGCCGCTGAGACGACGTTTACTGTCGCGGACGATGGCGAGGGAATAGCGGAAGCGGATATCGACCGAATCTGGGAACGATTCTTCAAGTCCGATCGGTCGCGATCGGAGCCGGGCACTGGGCTTGGCCTTGCGATCGTCAAGCACGTCGCCCTGGCTCATGGCGGCAAGATTGCCGTTGAGAGCAAGCCCGGTTCCGGCGCTACGTTCCGAATCTCGGTTCCAGACGGCACAAGAGACGCGGCCCCTCGTGTGCGTCAGTAGTTCGACATCGGAGGGTCAGGAAGTCACTGCCGCCTCGCGTTCGGCAAGAATCGCCTGAATCTCGCCCTTCAACGCATCGACGATCTCGTCTTCCTTGACCGTCTTGACGATCTTGCCCTTGCGGAAGATGACTCCCTTGCCGCGGCCGGCGGCAACTCCGACGTCGGCGTCACGCGCCTCACCGGGTCCGTTGACGACGCAGCCCATGACGGCTACGCGGATCGGCTCCTTGATCTGCGCGATGTACTCGTCTACCTCATTGGCAAGCTTGAAGAGATCGACCTCGACCCGCCCGCAGGTCGGGCAGGCGATCATCGTCGCGCCGTGCTGACGCAGCTCAAGGCTTTTGAGGATCTCGTACGCGACGAAGACTTCCTCGGTCGGGTCGGTCGTCAGCGAGACACGGATCGTGTCGCCAATCCCCATCGCGAGCAATGTACCGATGCCTACCGCGGATCGAACGCTACCGGCGCGCGGCGTGCCAGCTTCGGTGACGCCGAGATGGAATGGATATGGGACACGAGGGGCCATTCGCCGGTAGGCTTCGAGCATGACCGGCACTTCGAATGCTTTCAGCGATATCTTGATTTCGTGGTAGTCGAGCTCCTCGAGGATGCGGATGTGACCCAACGCCGTGCGGACCATGTGCTCGGCGCGGAGTTCGGCCTGAGTGGCGTTTTGCGCCGCCATCTCGTCGACGAACTCCTCGGTCATCGGCGGCACCGACCCGAAGTTCACGCCAATCCGAATGGGAACCCGGCGTTCCTTGGCCTTCTCGACAACCTCGACAACATCATCGTGCTTGCGGATATTGCCGGGATTCAGGCGGAGGCCGTGGATTCCGGCGTCCAGCGCCTTGAGCGCAAGGGTGTGCTCGAAGTGAATGTCGGCGATCAGCGGCACCGGAGAATACGGCACGATGTCAGGCAGGGCCGCCGCGGCCTTACGGTCCGGGACCGCGAGGCGAACGATCTCACATCCCGCCTCCGCAAGCTCGTTGATCTGGCGTAGTGTCGCTTGCGGGTCACGGGTATCAGCAGTCGCCATCGATTGGACAACGACAGGCGCGCCACCGCCAATCCGGACGTTGCCGACCTGAACCGGGCGAGTGAGACGACGGGGAGCGAGGACTGTCACGGACTACCTCCTGGACGGTTTGCGTTCGGAGCTGTCGCGAGCCGCCGCACGGACCGTGACGACGGACGCTCCGGTAACGCGATTCTACTCAAGAAACGAGCTGCCACTGATGATGCGGTTGATATCGACGAACGCGATCAGAAACATCGCCGTCAGAAGGAGCATCAGCCCGACGAAGTGCACGACACCCTCCTTCTCTGGCGGGACACGCTTTCCGCCGCGCAGCACCTCAATCAGGACGAAGAGGAGCCGCCCACCGTCTAGCGCCGGCAACGGGAGGAGATTCAGCAAGGCAAGATTGAGTGACAGGATGATCGTCAAGTTGGTCAGCGTAACCCAGAGCGGCATCGCGCTCCGACTGATGATCTCAGACGTGAGCTGACCCATGCCGATTGGCCCGGCCACATCGCCGAGCGATGTGGAGCCACGGACGAGGCTCATGAGACCGGAACCCATCTGCCGCATTGTCGAGCCAAACGTGCGGACGGTTTCGAGCGGGATGTTGATTGGAGAGACGCGCTCGAAGTGCAACTGCTGGGTGAGGTCTGCGCCAAGGGGCTCGCGATCCACCGGCAGGTCCGTGGGAATAGCGGCGGTCAGCGTGACCGGTGCGCCATCGCGCTGTACCTGGATCTGGGCATCCCCGCCGGCACGGTTGCGAAGAGCAAGCGCGTAGGCGAGATAATCGGGCACGGGCTGGCCATCGACGCTCTGGATAATATCGCCCGCGTGAAAGCCTGCCTGCGCGGCGAGACTATCGCTCGGAACCGTATTGACATGGATCGTCGCATTGGGCGCGGAGCTGAGCGTGATGCCGGTACGGCCCTGGCCGGCCGGCGGGTTCTCCCGAGGCGTGATGGTCGTGGTGATGACCTCACCCGCTCGGTCGAGCGTGACTGTTGTCGCACGGCCGGCGTTTCTCGTCGTCAACCGCGACACTTCGTCGCTACTGGTGATGGTTGCGCCATTGATCTGCAGGAACCGGTCACCGCTCTGCCAGCCGGCGTCAGCCGCTGGCGAGCCCGGGTTGACGTTCACAACATAGACGTTGTCGCTGCTTCGTCCCTGGACGCCGATGAGCACCGCGATCAGAACGACAGCTGCGACCAGATTCATTGCAGAGCCTGCCGCCAGAAAGCGGGCGCGCTGCCCAGCGGTCTTTGATTGCATGCTGTCGTGCGCGTTCGACTTGCCGTCTTCGCCCAGCACGCGGACGAATCCACCGACCGGCAGCAGGTTGATGGAGTAAATCGTGTCGCCCCGCTTGACGCCCCAGATTCGGGGAGGCAGGCCAAACCCGAATTCCTCGACGCGCACACCCGCGCGTCGCGCCATCACAAAATGCCCGAGCTCGTGGATGAAGATCAGAATACCGAGAATCGGAACGATCCAAAGGGCGTTCAGAAAGGTCACAGCTAACTCTCTACGAGGTCGAGGAACCGACGCCGCCGACAACCGATCGGTGACGGTTTCGCAAAAATCGTACCGTTCTGGACAACCCAACGCAATACGCCGGGTTACGGAGGGTGCAATCGGAGCGCCAGAATCGGCGAAGCGTTATGTTAGAATCACGCGGTTGTGGACCACGGCGATTTGAGGCGGGCCGAGGTCGGTTGACGGGAGTCACCGAGCGGCGAGAGACCGATTCGCAATCGGTAGGGGAAGGGGTCGATCTGCATGATTGTTGGAATCCCCAAGGAGATTAAGGACAACGAAAACCGCGTCTCCACTACCCCGGCGGGCGTTCGTGAGTATGTTGCTCACGGACATCAGGTGCTTGTTGAATCGACGGCCGGCGTAGGAAGTGGCTTCAGCGACGCGGAGTATGTGGCCGCTGGCGCCGATCTCGCTGACACTCATGCCGATGTCTTCGCCCGCGCCGACATGATCGTCAAAGTGAAAGAGCCGATTCACCCCGAGTATGACCTCATGCGTGAAGATCAGGTGCTCTACACCTACTTGCATCTCGCCGCCGAGCCCGAGCTCACTCGCGTTCTGATCGATCGCGGAGTCGTCGGGATCGCATACGAGACAGTCGAGCTTCCAAATCGATCGTTGCCGTTGCTGACGCCGATGAGCGAAGTTGCCGGCCGGATGGCCGTCCACATTGGCGCGTATTACCTTGAGAAGGTCAACGGCGGACGTGGCGTTCTGATGGGCGGGGTGCCGGGTGTCCGGCCGGCTGAGGTCGTCATCGTCGGCGGTGGCGTCGTTGGCACCAATGCCGCGCAGGTCGCGCTCGGGATGGGCGCGAATGTGACGATCCTTGATATTTCCCTCGACCGCCTTCGCTACCTCGATGATGTCCTTCATGGCCGGATCAATCTGCTCGCGTCCAGTAGTGCGACGCTTGCGGAGGCGATCTCCCGAGCCGACCTGGTGATCGGCGCTGTCCTGATCCCGGGCGCGAAGGCGCCCAAGCTCGTGACGAGTCAGATGATCAGCTCGATGAGCGATGGGGCAGTCGTCGTCGATGTTGCGATCGATCAGGGTGGGTGCATTGCGACAGCCAGCCCCACCAGCCATAGCGACCCGACCTTCGTCGTTGACGGTGTGGTTCACTACTGCGTGACGAACATGCCGGGCGCCGTGCCGCGCACCAGTACCCTGGCGTTGTCGAACGCAACGTTGCCATACGGTCTTCGGCTCGCCGATCACGGGCTCGATGCGATTCGCCAGGACGCGGCTCTGGCCAAGGGAGTCAACGTCTATCGGGGTCACGTCACGTATCCGGCGGTCGCAGAGGCATTCGGCATGAACGCAGAACCGATCGAAAGCCTTCTCGCCTAGACCACCCGCCGATGGCGAAGGAGCGACGCTCTCCTGTTGCGACTTCGCACGTTGGGTGAATACCCGAGAGGAATCAGGCATGCGCGATAACATCGAGAACTTCCTCGGCGCACTGGAAATTGAGAACGAGTTTTCGGCCAACACCGTCTCGGCATATCGGAACGATCTCGGCCAGTTCGTCCGCTACCTGCAGGATCGCCACGCGCTCGAATCGTGGCCCGAGGTGGAACCGTCGCATCTTACATCCTACGTCCTCGATCTTCGTGAACGTGAGTACGCAACCTCGACCGTCGCCCGGAAGACGGCTGCTGTCAAGTCGTTCTTCGGGTTCATGACGCGTAATGGTGACCTGCGCGCCGATCCGTCCGAACAGCTAAGCGCGCCGCGCGTCGAGAAGTACGCTCCCCGAGCGCTTCCCGAACACGAGGTCCAGGTGCTGCTCGACGAGCCGGCGAAGGTCTGCACTCCGGAATCGATCCGCGACCGCGCCATGCTCCAGCTGTTGTATTCGAGCGGCATGCGCGTGTCGGAGCTTGTGAGTCTGGATGTCGAAGACCTGAACCTCGATGGTCGCACGGTGCGTTGCACCGGAAAGCAGAATCGCCAGCGGGTCATTGAAGTGCCGGCTACCGCAGCCAGAGCAGTCGCCGAATATCTCGATACCGGCCGGCCGGCCATCTGTCGTAATCCGGAGGAGATGGCGCTTTTTCTGAACCACCGTGGCACTCGCCTGACCCGCCAGGGCTTCTGGCTGATTCTCAAGCAATACGCGCACCGAGCCGGGATTAATGACATAACGCCACATACTCTCCGACATTCCTTCGCCGCTCACGAGCTCACGAAGGGTCGGGAGCTCGGTGACATTCAGCGTGTGCTCGGGCATGTCAGCATCTCGACGACACAGGTCTACCATCAGGTTGCCTCTGATCTTGCTGCCGGGTCGAACGGTAACGGCGCGCCCGGTCGTGTCGCGGGCGTGGGCGATGGCAATCTGGCGGAGACTGCTTAGCGTCAGACCGAACGCGAGGAGCCGATCGCCGATCAGCGGGTGAGACATCGGTCTCGCCCGTTTCTGTTGAATGATGAAGGGGTCAGTCAGTCCGTGAACGAACCGACCAGACCGAACGTGACGCTCGAGGAATTAGCATCGCTCGCGAAGCGGCGCGGGTTTGTGTTTCCCGGGAGCGACATCTACGGTGGCCTTGCCAACACATTTGATTATGGGCCGCTCGGCGTCGAGCTGCGAAACAACATCAAGCGCTCGTGGTGGCAGACGTTCGTCCGTGCGCGGTCGGATATGGTCGGCATTGACGGTGGTATCCTGCTGAACCCCCGAGTCTGGGAAGCAAGCGGACATGTTGCCGAATTCAACGATCCACTGACCGACTGCCGCGTTTGTCGCAGTCGATTTCGTGCGGACGCACTGGTGGAAGACGCGACGGGCTCACCGGTCGAGGGCAAGACGTTCGATGACCTGAGCCGCATGATCCAGGAGCTGGGGATTCGATGCCCTACCTGCGGGAATCAGAACTGGACGCCAGTTCGCGCATTCAACATGATGTTCCGGACATTGATCGGCCCAGTCGATGAGACTGCGACGACTACCTATCTACGACCTGAGACGGCGCAGAATATCTTCATTCAATACAAGAATGTGCTGCAGTCCAGCCGCATGAAGGTGCCATTCGGCATGGCGCAGATCGGCAAGGCGTTTCGGAACGAGATCACACCAGGAAATTTCATCTTCCGGCTGCTCGAGTTCGAACAGATGGAGATCGAGTATTTCATCCGGCCGGACGACTGGCAGGGTTCTTTCGAGGAATGGGCTACTGCTCAGGGCGCATGGTTCCTTTCGCTCGGAATTGATTCGGCCCGGCTGCGACGCCGCGAGCATCATGCCGAGGAGCTCTCGCACTACTCCAGGCGGACGATGGACTATGAGTATCTGTTCCCGATTGGCTGGAAGGAGCTATCCGGTCTCGCTTATCGGACGGATTTCGACCTCGGTCGGCATCAGGAACACTCGGGCGAGGACCTGACGTATTTCGACCAGGCCCGCAATGAACGGTATCTGCCACACGTTATCGAGCCGACGTTTGGTGTCGACCGGACGATGCTGATGGTGATGTGCGACGCATACACCGTCGAGGAGACTCCGGACGCCAAGGGAGAGGCGGCGACGCGAGTTGTCATGCGGTTTCATCCGTCGCTTGCCCCATATACGGTAGCCGTGCTGCCGCTGTCCAAGAAGCCGGAGCTGGCGGCGGTTGCTGAGCCGTTGTATCACGAGCTTCGCCAGCGATTCTCGACCGAATATGACGAGACGCAGAGCATCGGGCGGCGGTATCGCCGGCAAGACGAAATCGGAACGCCATTCTGCGTCACGGTCGACTTCGACACACTGGATGACAAGGCAGTGACCATCCGCGAGCGTGACAGCATGGAGCAGATTCGGCTTCCGATCGCTGAGGTGGTTGAGTACATCAGTGCGCAGGTGCGCGCGGCAGGCTGAGAACGACGCCGCTAGATCTCGTCTTCGATCCCGGCGATACGTTCCAGAATCGCGTTGAGCTCTTCGTCGGAGTGGAAGTCGATCGTTATCTTGCCGGCCTCGCCCCGGCGGACGAGCTCGACCCGCGTCCCGAGTGCGTGTTGTAGGCGTAACTCGACGGCCCTGACGGCGGGGTCGGCCGGCCGATCGACGTGGACACGGGTCCGGCGTGACGCTTCGGTTGCGCGTTGGACCAGCCGCTCGGTTTCCCGCACGTTCAGGCCGGCGTTGATAACCTGCCGGAGAAGGTGCTCCTGTGTGGCGACGTCGTCAATCGCCAGCATTGCCTTGGCGTGTCCGGCGGTGATGGTGTTGTTTGCAACCGCTTCCCGGATCGACTCGGGGGCCGACAGCAGCCGGATTGCGTTCGCAATTGCGGGCCGGCTCTTGCCGACGCGATCGGCGATCACCGTCTGCGTCAGTCCGAACTCGGTCGATAGCTGGCGATACGCGAGCGCTTCCTCGATCGGGTTCAGGTCCGCTCGTTGAACATTCTCGACCAGCGCAAGCTCAAGGAGTTGGGCCGGTGTAGCCTCGCGGACGAGCACCGGGACCGAGCGCAGGCCGGCCAGCTGCGCTGCGCGCCAACGCCGCTCTCCTGCAATGATCTGGTATGGGACATCTCCGGTCGCGCGAGTGACGACGATTGGCTGGATGATGCCATGCTCGCGTATCGAGCCAGCAAGCGCTTCGAGCTGCTCCGCATCCCACCTGACTCGAGGTTGGTGGGGGTTGGGCTCCAGAGCGCCAACGTCGATCAATAGCGAGCCGCCAGCAGCATCGTCGGCCCCGATTCCGGGAATCAACGATTCCAGCCCGCGTCCGAGTCCGCCCCGTCGTGCCGCCACCTTGTGAAGCTCCTTCCAGCGTTTCGTCGAGTATACGCATGCCGCGACTGCGCTTGCTCCCGCTTGCCCCCGCGACCAAATCACAGGCGACAAAGCGATGGCTATACTTCTGCGGCTTTAGGTGGTGTAGATCGGAGTGCGTTTACGTGAATGTGGGAGTTACTGATGCGGTGTCGGCGATAGCGTCCGCGCTATTGCTGGTTGGCGTCGGCGCGTTTTACAGCCTGTGGGTTCACCGAGCGGCCGGCAACCGGGCGTTGACGATGGGTCTGTACATCGTGTTCGGCGCGTTCGGCTTCTTCTTGTTTCTATTCGGGCTCGGGTCGATCTTCCGGGATTGGCGCGAGGGGAACTCCCCCGAGTCAAGCTCATACATGGCGATCATCATCGGTGTCATCGCCGCGCTGACGCTCGTGCCATCTCTTCGAAGACTTACTGCTCGGGTAATCCCGTTCGATCCTGAGTCCTGGCCCGCAACGATCGGCCTGTATACGCTGGGCGCGCTTGGCGTTGTTTCCGCGTTCTCGCTCTTCGGATCGAATTCCGCCGGCGCAATCAGCTATTTCGCCCTGGCCGTTACGGCGGCGACAGAGGTTGCGCTGGCCTTCGTCGTAGTCGGCGTCGGTTTCTATCGCAGTCGTGAAGAGGCAATCGCGCGGCTTGGATTCTCGCGCCCGACGGGCCGGCAGGTGATGATCGCTCTCGGCCTGGTGGTGGTGACCTTCGCGGTCTCGGCGCTGTCGTCGTATCTCGTGCAGGTGCTCCAGCCTGGCTTGCACGAGCAGATCACCCGGAACATGGAGCAGATGACGTCCAGAATCCAGTCAGTTCCTGGCGCGCTTGCGCTCGGGCTGGCGGCCGGAATCGGCGAGGAAACGCTGTTCCGCGGCGCGATCCAGCCGCGCTACGGCATCGTGTTCACCGCGCTGATCTTCGCGTTGCTGCACCAGCAATATGGCCCGAGCCTCATTACCGTCGGAGCGTTTGCGTCAGGGATCATCTTCGGACTGGCGCGCAAGCACCTTGGAACGGTCCCGGCAATCATCACCCACGCTCTGTACAACATCATCGCGGTGCTGCTGCTTCTGTAGCCTGAGGCGCCCTGGGGGACTCAGCGGTTCAGCCGACGATCAGCCAGAGCCCGCGGGCCAGAATTCCCACCCGCCGTTGTCGTAGAAGATGTAGACGGACGATTGGCTGACGAACATCAACCCGTGCTCGAACGACTGCACTGTCGCCGAGAACGTCACTGGTTGCTCCGACAGGGCGAATCCCAGATCACCACTGACCGTGGCGTCGTTGCGCCAGACCGAGCCGAAGATGCCGCCTGGTTCCCACAGTCCGTCGGCGGGGCCGGGGATCGGCGCGCCAGAGGTAGCGGTTGCCGACCGTGAGCTCCAGATGAGCTGATTGTTGATCAAGATGTACACGACGCCACTGTCTGCCCTGTACAGCATCGTCCCACGCTGGAAATCCTGCTGACGGCCATCCGTCGAATAGGACACCGCAATCGGCTGCCCGAGCTGCTGCTGGACCGAGTCGTTGCCCCAGTAGACGTTGCCAATCGCGCCGGTGACCGGAATCGTCGCGACAGTTGGCGTCACGGAAGGGGCCACGCTGGTCGGCGTCGCGGGCGGGGTGGCAGTAGGGGGCGTTGTTGGCGTCGCTGTCGGCGACACGGTTGTGGCCGTCGCGGTTGGCTGCGGCGGCACTGGTGTATGTGTCGGCGAGATGGGCGTGGGCTGCTCGGGCTCGAAGGCGCCAGACGTGGCAGTCGGCGCAACCCGCGTTGGTTGTGCGGGCTGAGCTGGCAGACCCGGCGCAGCGCTGGTCGGCGCAGCCGGAGCGGACGTCGGCGTCGTCGGCGCGACCGCCAGGTTCGTGGCGGTTGGAGGAACCGGCGTTGCCGTGACTGCTGCGGTCGCTGATGGCGTGGACCCTGTGACCGCAGTCGGCGTCCGGTACGCCTCAAGATTCGACGTCGTCTCGAACGTGAGGGTGAACGTCTGGCTCAGATGATTGCCCCATTTGTCACGCGCGGCGTCAGTGATCTTCACGATGTATGTTGATCCTGGCTTGAGTGGCTGATTGAGGCCGATCGTGAGCGTATTGCCATCCCAGGATTGCGTCAGACGCTCGCTTTCTCCACCGGGCTGAATCCCGAGCGCAGCGCCGACCGATGAACGATCCATGTCTTTGTTGAATGTAATTTCGATGGGGCTGGTGATTGGCCACGGCTCGTTGTTATGCGGTCGCGAGGCTGTCACTGACGGGGCGAGGCCGCGCTGGTAACCCCCGAGGAGCAGGTATCCAGCGACGAGGAAGACCGCGACGACGGCTGCGATGGCGGCTAGCGAGTAACCGACGCGGTTCGTGATCAGATAGAGACGGCGTTGCCGCACGTCGATCGTCTGCGCGTAGATCGAATCCCGTAGCTCGACTGGTGGCATCACTGGTGGAAGCGCACGGACCAATGCCCCGTTGCGGCGGTACTCCTCCAGTGTTGCGCGGCACTGCTGGCAATGCGACAGGTGTGCGCGAACGCGCACCGCATCATCGCGATCCAGAGAGCCGTCGATGAAGTGCGAGAGCGACTCGCGGAAGCTAGCACAGTCGGTCATGACCGCGCCTCGCCCTCGGTGTCGGGATAGAGCTTGCGAAACTCTTCACGCCCGCGGAAGAGAACCGACTTGACCGCCGATCGACTGAGCCCGAGGACATCGCCGATCTCGTCGCACGACATGCCCTCGTACTCACGCATGATCAACGCTGCCCGGTTGCGAGGCGACATCCGCGAGAGTGTCTCCTGAACCAGACTAGACGTTTCTTTTGCGACTGCGTGGCGCTCGGGGCTGTCGCTCTCCGAGTCGCCAAGTAACGGTTCGTGTCTGGTGGTGTCCCAGGGCAACCAGCGGATACGCTGGCGGCGGCGAAGAACATCGAGGCAGGCGTTGGAAGCAATGCGATGGAGCCAGGCAGAGATGTTCAGATCGTGGCTTGTCTTATCCAGGCTCCGATAGGCGCGGATGAAGCAGTCCTGGGTGAGGTCGCGGGCATCGTCGGCGTCGCCCATCATGCGATAGACGAAACTATAGATCGGGCGCTCGTACCGCTGGACGATTGCCTCGAACGCCGCCTGATCCCCGGCTTTAGCCTGGCTTACCCATACATCCTCTTCGGATGCCATCAGGACCCTCTCCACCGTATACCCTCCGCACCGTATAACGAATGTGCACGGCGGAGGTTGTGCGGCCACGCAATCAGAAGGACACGGAACCTGGCCGGCTGTGGTCGGTTCTCGATGCTACAATCGCGACCTGGCTCGTCCCTGCGCATGACCAGCGTCCCGGAAGGATACTCCGAATGGCGAATCCGTTCATTGAACGACTGCACGCTGGCCCCATTTTGTGCGATGGAGCGATGGGGACGCAGATCCACGCCGGTGGCGTGTCTTTCGACACCTGTTTCGACGAGCTGAACCTGTCCTCCCGCGACGCGATCGTCCAGATTCACCGCGACTACATCGCCGCGGGCGCTGACATGATCGAGACGAACACGTTCGGCGCGAATGCGTTCCGGCTCGGGGAACATCGGCTCGACGACCGGGTGCGCGATATTAACTATCGAGGAGCCCGACTGGCGATCGAGGCGCGTGAGGTTTCTGGCGTGCCGGTTTTAATCGGTGGCTCGGTCGGTCCGACAGGCATGGCGCAGGTTCCGTTCGGGCTCTATCGCCCCGAGCAGGTTCGCGCGGCGTTTCGCGAGCAGATTGGCGCCCTGCTCGAGGGCGGTGTTGATCTGCTGGTCATCGAGACGATGGGTTCGTTGGCCGAAATGACGGAAGCGGTCCTGGCGGCGCGTGACGTGTCAGACCTGCCAATCATTGCCTCTATGACATATTCTGATGACGGGAGAACGCTCGGTGGGAGTACGCCCGCCGAGGTGCTCCAGTATCTGCATGAGCTGGCAGTCGATGTGGTCGGCGCGAATTGCAGCGTCGGTCCGCGACGGGTGCTGGACGTCCTCGGCGAGCTTCGATCGCTCGACCGGGAGGTGCGTCTGTCGGGGATGCCGAACGCGGGGTGGCCGATGCAGATCGACGACCGCTTTGTCTACCCGTCTTCGCCCGACTACTTTGCCGCGTTCGCGGTCGAGTCGCTCGATCTCGGGCTGGCGGTACTGGGCGGCTGCTGCGGGACGACGCCGGAGCATACGAAGGCGATGCGCGAGGCGATCGATCAGCGCTTGCGCGGAGAAGGCATCCAGACACTCCGACGCCCGACACCGGCGCGATCGATTGAGCTGTTGCCACCAGAGGCGCCGACGGAGTTCGCGAGGAAGATCGGTAAGCAGTTCCTCGTCTCGGTTGAGCTCGATCCGCCGCGTGGGCTGAATCCGCAGAAGATGATTGACGGCGCCCGAATGCTGAAGGCAGCCGGAGTCGACGCCGTGAATGTGGCTGATTCGCCGATGGCGCGGATTCGCATGAGCGCGCTCGCGTTGTGCTTTCTGATCCAGACGGAGATCGGTGTCGAGACGATCCTGCACTTTACGACCCGCGATCGGAACCTGATGGGGCTCCAGTCCGACCTCCTCGGCGCACACGCGCTCGGCGTGCGCAATATCCTGGCGCTGACTGGCGACCCACCCAGCCTTGGGGATTACCCGAACGCGACGGCAGTGTATGACCTCGACTCAGTCGGCCTTGCGCGAGTCCTGCAGTCGATGAACGCCGGAACAGACGCGGCAGGGGCATCGATTGGGAAGCAGGCGAGCTTTACTGTGCTTGTCGCCGCCGATCCAACTCGCGACGACCTGGCACATGAGACTGACCGAGTGGCTCGTAAGGTGGCAGCGGGCGCCGACATGATCATGACGCAGCCGGTCTATGAGCTGGAGACGTGGCGAGCATTCGTCCGGCTCTATGAGGAGCGCCACGGAGCATTGGCGACGCCGGTGATGCTGGGTGTCATGCCGCTCCAGAGCCATCGGCACACCGAGTTTCTCTATAACGAAGTGCCGGGAATTCGGCCGACCGAGGCGATCCGTGAACGGATGCGTCTGGCCGGCAGCGACGGCCGGCGAGAAGGGGTCCGGATAAGCCAGGAGCTCATACTGGAGGCACGCGACGAGGTTCATGGCGTGTACATCATGCCGTCGTTCCATCGCTACGAAGTCGCGTCCGAAGTGCTGGAGGCAATCGGCGATCGACGTTTGACAGCGCAGTTGCCCAGCAACACGTAACGCTGCTATACTGCGCAGGTTGCCGCGGCGCGCGGGATTTTCGCATGCCGCCATCGATCCTTGCGGATAACACCGGACAGCCCGTGGCTCCCTGGCACTGCCGGGGCCTGCCGGCGGCACAGTGAACGACGGACAGGGTGGGACGATATGGTCGACACGATTCGAAAGATTGAAGAAGGTTTCATGCGCGCCGACGTGCCGGATTTCGGCCCAGGTGACACGGTCAGGGCGCACGTCAAGGTGGTCGAAGGCACGCGCGAGCGCCTGCAGGCGTTCGAGGGTGTTGTGATCCGGCGACGTAGTGGTGGTATCAACGAAAACTTCACTATTCGTCGCATCGCGTCACATGGCATCGGAGTTGAGCGAACGTTCCTGATTCATTCTCCTCGCGTAGAGCGTGTCGAGGTCTTGCGTCGTGGTCGCGTTCGGCGGGCCAAGCTCTACTATCTCCGCGATCGAAGCGGCAAGGCCGCGCGTATTCGCGAGCGACGCCGCCCGGTAGGATCGTCGCTGCGCAATCCGGTGAAGCGCGACGCCTGATCCCCGATATAACCCAGCGACTGAACGGCGACCCACGAACTGGGTCGCCGTCTTCTTTTTGTGCGTCCGCACCAACACATGCGAAGATGATGGCAACTGTCGTGAACACGCCGACGCTTCACGTGGAGGACTGCGGTGGCCGATCAGGGACGGGAGATCCTATCGAGCGACAGGATTCTCTCGACGTGGTGGTCTGCGCCACGGAACCCGAGGGGAGTGACGGCGCCAGTCATCGACGCCGGGATCTACGGACGTGCGTCGAGTGCCAGAGTAGGTGACCCCCGATGTTGTCGACATCGCGAAATCCGTCGCTATCGACCTAGCCGGCGATGCGAGGATGACAATGCCGCCTAGCCGCCGTCCCATTCCAGCATTGGTGTGGGAGCGTCGCGCCTGGCGGGCCGGCAAACTGGTCGTCGCCGGTGTCGATGAGGTCGGGCGTGGCGCGTGGGCCGGCCCACTCGTCGCGGCAGCGGTCGTCGTCCCGGCGGAACCGTCGGCGCGCGCTCAACTGACGCGCGCGCTCAACCGCGCCGGCGCGGTCGTCCGCGACTCGAAGCAGCTAAGCGCCGCTCAACGCTCGCGAGTCGTCGAAGTGGTGCAGGGGTTGGGCATCCCGATGGCAATTTCGGAAGTGTCGGTCGAGATCATTGACCAGGTCGGCGTCGGGCGGGCGAACAAGCTCGCTTTGCGGGAGGCGGCGAGCACGGTTCGCCCCGGCGTCGACCATGTCCTCGTCGACGCATTCGAGGTGCCGGGTCTGAACTGTACGCACGACGCGATCGTCCACGGCGATAGTGTGTCGCTGTCGATCGCGCTGGCTTCGATCATCGCTAAGACGCATCGGGATCAGATCATGACGGAGATGGCCGAAGAGTGGCCCGTGTACCAGTTCCAGCGACATAAAGGGTATGGAACCGCGGCGCACCGGCTGGCGCTCGCTACCTACGGCCCGACCCCGCATCATCGCACCTCCTTCGCTCCGGTTGCGGAATCCCTGGCCGATGTCGTCGCGAACTGAGTCCGGCGCGGCGGGCGAGGAGTACGTCGCGGGTTGGCTGAGTCGCCAGGGTTATCGAGTGATCGGGCGCAACGTGCGCTACCGAGGGGGCGAGCTCGATATCGTTGCGGTCGATGGCGACGAGCTGGTATTCGTCGAGGTTCGTGTCCGCACCGGTCTGCGATACGGGAGCGCCGCCGAGTCAGTCGACGCCCGGAAGCTGGCGACGCTGATGCGCACAGCCGAGCAGTATCGCGAACGACAACCGGACGTGGCCGAGATGATCTGGCGCGTCGACCTCGTGGCGATCACCCTGCGACCGAACGGCTCGGTTGCGTCGCTCGATCATCATCAGAATCTCACGTTGGACTAACGATCGTTGCCGTCTGGTGGCGACGCTTCGAAGGAGGGTTTCGGTGAGTGAGTCGGTGACCGAGCATCGAAGGAATGCACCGGGGAGCGTCCGCTGCGTCGTTGTCACGGTGAGCGACACGCGAACCGCTGAGACCGACCGGAGTGGCCAGATCATGCGCGTTCATCTCGAATCTGGAGGGCATCGGATCGTCGGCTACCACATCGTCCGCGATGAGCCTGCGGAAATCGAGGCGTTGCTGGATCGCTACTCAATGGATCCGGAGTGCCAGGCGGTGTTGTTCAACGGGGGAACCGGGATTGCCAGTCGCGACACGACCTTCGACGTGATCTCTCGTCGTCTTGAGAAGACACTTCCGGGGTTCGGAGAGATCTTCCGGATGCTGTCGTTCGACGAAATTGGCGCTGCCGCGATGCTCTCGCGAGCAACGGCCGGCGTAATGCACGGCACGCTGGTCGTCTCGACGCCCGGCTCGTCGAATGCAGTCGCGCTGGCAATGGATCGGCTGATCGTGCCAGAGTTGGCTCATATCGTTTTCGAGATCGGTAAGTAGCGGCCGGCCGACCCGACGCGGATGCTTTGCTATCATCGTGCGATGCCAGCAGCTGGGGTTGGCGGCGAATGATCCTGGAGTGACTGATGAACGATCCAGTCCTGTCGCAGGAAGGCGGCGAACGTCGCCGTCCGCAGCGGTCGGCACAAGTCCTGAAGGGCATGCGCGATTTTCTGCCCGAGCGGATGCTGCTGCGCCAGCACATCATCGGTGTGCTTCGTGGCGTCTTCGAGCTGCATGGATTCGAGCCGATCGATACGCCGGCACTGGAGTATTACGAGAGTCTCGCTGGCAAGTATGGCGAAGACGAGCGGCTCATTTATCACTTTGAGGATCACGGTGGGCGCGAAATCGGCCTACGTTACGATCTGACCGTCCCGCTTGCGCGGTTTGTCGCGGTGCATCGAAACGAGCTCGTGTTTCCGTTCAAGCGATATCACATCGGCCCGGTCTGGCGGGCGGATCGACCGCAGAAGGGCCGTTACCGCGAGTTCTGGCAGTGCGACGCCGATATCGTCGGCACGAGCTCGATGATGGCAGATGCCGATGTCGTCTCGATCGTGATCGAGGCGCTACGTGGCGTCCAGATGCCGAATTTCGTGGTTCACATCAACCACCGCAAGCTTCTCGAGAGCTTCGCGCTCTACGCCGGGGTGTCGGCGTCGCAGGCGCCCGGCGTCTATCGGGCAATTGACAAGCTAGCCAAGATCGGTGACGACGGAGTGATCGGGGAGCTGGAGGCGACCGGCGTAGATCGCGGCATCGCGCGTCGGATCGTGGACCTGGTCTCAACATCAGGCTCACCCGATGCGGTGCTCTCAATGGTCTCTGAGCGGCTCTCAGGGATCGAGCTGGCCAGGGAGGCGATCTCCGACCTGGAGGATCTTTTCGAGTTTCTGGCTGCTCTTGGCGCGCCACCAGAGAACTACGTGCTCGATCTCGCGTTGGCGCGGGGCCTGGAGTACTACACCGGGCCGGTGTTCGAGACGACCGTTGAGGAGCCGAAGATCGGGTCGCTCGGAGGAGCCGGCCGTTACGACGGACTCGTCGGGATGTTCTCGGGACGCGACATCCCGGCAACCGGCATGTCGCTCGGGCTTGACCGTATCGTTGATGTTGTCGTAGAGCTTGGGCTTCTGGCCATTCCGCCGACGATATCGAGTGTCTTCGTGACGCTGTTTGACGAGGGAAGCACTGCCGAGTCGCTGTCGATTGCGTCACGGTTGCGGGCGGCGGGCATTCCGACCGAGGTTTCGATGGAGGAAAGTCACGATCTTGGCCGGCAGCTTCGCTATGCCAGCCGCCGCAAGGTTCCGTTTGCGATCGTCATCGGGCCCGACGAGATCGGGCGGGGTGTTGTCGTTGTTCGCGATATGTTCAGTGGTGAACAGGCCGAGGTTGCTGACGGCGCACTGGAAGACTACCTGCTGGATCGGCTGGCCGGCCGGGGCTAGCGGGCAGACGGTGACGACGGCGCGGCCTCACAGGCTTCCGGCGCCCGCTGGCCGGAAATGAGCGACTGATACACCGCTAGAAGGTCATCGACACGTTGGCTCCAGTCGAACTCCGCGCGGATCCGCTCGCGGAGTTCGGCGCGGGCCTCGCTGCCGTCGGCAAACGCCGCATCGAGTGCCGCGATGAGCCCGTCTATGTCGCCCGGCTGGAACAAGTGACCAAGCCCGCCCAGGATCGCGCGGTTGGTTGGCGTGTCCGTCGCGACGGTCGGCAATTCCATCGCCATGTAGTTGAAGATCTTGCCGTTGCTTTCGGTCGTTGAGAGCTTCGGCGCAATGGCGATATCTCCCGCGGCAAGGAGTGCTGGAGCGTCCTCATAGAGAATCTTCCCGGGGAAGATGACGCGATCGGCGATGCCCCGCTCCTTCGCACGATGTGCGTAGATCTCCGCCCCCGGATACCCGGCGACGATGAAGTAGACATCGGGATGGCGTGGAAGATAGCTGGCGGCGGCGTCGATCAGCAACGAGGTACCCTGGTACTCTGCGAGCAACCCGAGGTAGACAACAACGCGCGCGCCGGGAGGGATTCCGAGTCGCTCACGGATCGCGCGCCCGCCAGCGCTGGCTGCCATCGGATCGAATCGAGCAAGGTCAACGGCATCGGGTATGTCACGAATTCGAGACGGATCGAGTCCGCTGCATTCGAGATAGCGCCTCGCCGCGACACCGCTCGGGACAACCGAGTCCGCGATCCGATCGATCCGCCGTTCGATCCGTCGAAAGAAGCGTTCGCGCAGGCCATGCTTGCGAATGAATCCGTGATCGAGCATCTCTTCAGTTAGCGACCCTTGATAGTCGAACACCACTGGCCGGCGCGCGAGCCGGCCAAGGACGCCACCGATCAGCGCTCCTTCGTGGAGGTGACTATGAATAACATCGGGGCGGAATGCCACCAGTTGACGCAGTGTCTCGGCGAACAGGGCAAGATCAAGATAGGCCTTGTGTCGTGAGCTACCCACCTCGGCCCGCTTGAGCCAGGGCACGTCCACTGATCGACGGATATCAATCCCGGGAAGGTTGCGACCGTTGTGGTACGTGCACAGTCGGACGCGATGGCCCATGCGCTGCAGGGCGGTGATTTCCTCCAGGATGCGGACGTGACAACCGTAGTCAGCGAAGAACGACGTGGGCGCGATCATCAGGATGCGTAACGATCGTGGCGGCGGCGTGCAGCTTCGTGTTTTCATCGGCCCAATTGTAACGGACGAATCGTGGGAATCCTGCCGTAGCGTCACCCGATCCAGGAGGCTGCCTGACGCGAGGGAGGACCGCTCGTCACGGCTGGTCCAATGCGCCTTGAGCGGTTCACAGCCGGCAACACGATCGGTCGGATACCAAGTTGCGCGCGATACCGGTGGTGGTGACCCGGTCACGCTTGTCTTGCGTCCGCTAGACAGGGAGACAAAAGTCACTGACAATGAGTCTCGCGACACGATATAGAGCCTCTGGGGGTTCTGGCGATACGAGATCGGCAGGGGGGCTTCGCAAGTGCGCGACGAATCAGTCGAGCGAATTTGGGTGCGCCCGCGCGTTATGGGGTGCGGTAACCCGGCCGGGCCAGGGTCGGTTGTTCCCGGGGCTATTGGCCAGATGGATTTCCGCGGCCACGCGGCCCTGTTGCATGCGGAGATCACTGTCGTGCGTCGGCCGGCCGCCCGTCTTCCGACTGCCATAGCCCGCCCGGACCCGTCGCGATCGGGACCGCCTCCCTGACGACCGTGTGAATGCCTGCTGGATTCACCGATTGCCATCTTCGACGAGAAGAGCGTGAGATGCTTCAACAGAATCTTCTGTACTTGTTCCTTATTCTCGGCGCGATCTGGACCGCCATCTGGTTAGCGATCGTCTTCAGCGTTGGGCGGGTCGCGCCGGAGCCAGCGATCAATGCGAAGACCGCAATGCTGCGGAAACGTCTCGTCTTCCCGATCGGCGTGGTGTTGCTGGTCGGTCTGGCGGTTTCCATGTACTGGATGCCATACCCTAGTGTCCGCGGGCGAACCCTCGGCCAGCCCGAGATGACCGTCAAGGTCTCTGCCGTCCAGTGGGCCTGGGATATCGGTGAGAAACAGCTCCCTGCCAACACCCGGATCGAGTTTGAGCTCACGACGGTTGATGTCAATCACAACTTCGCGATCTACAGTCCGGACGGCGTGTTGCTGACGCAGGCGCAAGTGATGCCGGGTTACACGAACAAGCTCATCTTCGAGTTCGACAAGCCCGGCACGTACACGGTTCGCTGCCTGGAGTACTGTGGCATATGGCACCAGATCATGGTCGCCGTGCTCACCATCGTCTAGCCGCGATCGAAGACACGAAGGAGCCAGGCGCTGTGAATGCACGTCCGCTTGAATCCCCGGCGTACAGCCAGACGGACCGAGCAGTACTCCGGGTTGCCCTGATATATATGCTGAGCGGTTTCGTCATATTCCTCTTCATGGGTCTGCTTGGGTTGCTGATGCGTCTGCACCATGCAGGATGGTATGTCCTCTCACCCGACTGGTTCTATCGGATCATGACCATTCACGGCACTGGGATGGTTGCCGGGATGTTGCAGGCCGCGATGGGCGCGATGGCCGCCGCTCTGAGCCGATCGGTGAAGCTGAGTGTTCGCTGGTTGTGGGCAGCCTACTTCGTCTATTCACTGAGCGTTGCCTTCCTGCTCTATGCGGTGCTGATCGGCCGTTTCGCCGGCGCATGGACGGTGCTCGACCCACTCCCGTTCAGCGGGAGAACCTGGGACGTGTGGGCGGGCGCGATGATGTACATCGGCGCGTTGTGCATCGGGCTCGGATTCGCTATCTACTGTCTCCATGTGTTCCTCACGCTCCGGCGCAAGTACGGTGGCATCGGAACGGCACTCGGCTGGCGATACCTGTTTTCGCGCGGCCCTGCCGCCGCTGACCTGCGCGTGCCGCAACCGGTCGAGCTGGCTGCGATGGCGGTCTCGATCGTCGGGATGATCACCGGGCTCGTCGGGGCTGCTGTTGTGTTGCCTCTGCTTGCAGATGCGGCAGGCTGGATCGCGCCTATCAATAAGCTCTACTCAAAGAACTTCCTGATGTTCTTCGGCCATGCGGTTGCCAACTTGACGATCTATCTCGCAGTCGGGGTGGTGTATGCGCTTATCCCGATCTTCACCGGACGTGGTGGGCACACGTCGAAGCTCATCGTGCTTGCCTGGAACCTGACGATTGTGCTTGTGATGACTCCGATCTCCCACCATCTCTACCAGGACTTTTCGCAGCCGATCGGTCTGCAGATTCTCGGACAGGTCGCCTCCTGGTCGATCGTGCCTGAGGTGCTCCTGATCACGATCATCGGTAGCCTGTCGCATATCTATCGCAGCGGGATGCGTTGGTCTGTGCCGTCGATCTTGATCGTGACAGGCTTCTGGGGGTGGGTACTCGGCGGAATAGCGGCGGTGATCGATGCTGCGATTCCGGCGAATAACGTCATGCACAACACACTCTGGGTGCCGGGGCACTTCCATACGTACTATCTGCTCGGAGTCACCAGCTTCGTCTGGGCGTATCTCTATTATCTGATCGGCGACCTGGGCGACGTCCACGAATGGGCGAGCTCGAAGATCGCTGCCTGGCTCTACGGTGTCGGCGGCGTCGGGTTCGTGCTCATGTTCTTCTTCGCGGGCGCGGATAGCGTGCCCCGTCGCTACGCGGTCTATCTCTCCGGGTGGAAGATCTACGCGGAGATAGCGGTCCCATTTGTCGTGCTGATCGGAATCAGCCTCCTCTGGCTGATGGCCGACATGTCTCGTGGGATCGGGCGGGCCTGGCAGGCGATCAGCTCGGCGGAGACCCGACAAGCGCCATGATGACGAGGACCGATCCGGAGGTGCAGGTCGCGGCGCGTATCGCGCGCCGCGACACGCGGCCACGCGAGTGGATTGCTCTGATCGGCGGAATCGCCGTCGTTCTGGTCATGAATTCGCCGCCCGTCGATACAGCTGTCGATCGTTCGTTCTCGTCCCACATGCTGCAGCATATGATCTTGATGAACGTTGCGGCGCCGCTGATCGCGATCGCATGGCCGCTTCTGTTTCGAGCCTGGTCATCGTCTCGAATTGTCAGTGGGCTGAACGCGCTGGCCCGGCCAGCGCCGGCCCTCATACTGTCGTCGGGCGCGCTCTGGTTCTGGCATGTGCCTGCGATCTACAACGCTCAATTGTCCAATGGAAGGATTCACGCGGTCGAGCACATGCTCTTCATCGGGGCGTTCGTTCTCTTCTGGCGACCACTCGTCGATGACAACATGAGCCTCGGGTATCTGAAAGCGAACGGGCAGCGCGTGCTGTATCTGACGATCAGCATGCTCGCGTCCGGGTTGCTGGCCGCGGTGCTAACCTTTTCTGGCCACGCCTTCTATCCGCATTACGCTGCCGCGTCGTTCGGTGGCCGCTCGCCGCTGGCGGACCAGCAGCTTGGCGGCGCCATCATGTGGCTGGGTGGGACGATTGCCGGGGTCCTGGCCGCCATCATTACGATGCGCGAGGAACCGTGACGCGAGCGGAAGACCACAGCATAACGAGCCTTCCGGGCAGGTATCTCAACTGACATGCAGTCGGCGATCAGTACGCTGCTGCTGCGGCGCGCCGGCCGTTGCGCTGTCTGGTTCGCGTATCGATGCCGACTGTCTCACGGCTCTTGACGACCCCAACGGTCTATCGGATAGTGGTTGCTTGTGTCTAGCTCGGCACCCGGTCAATCGGCTCAACCACGGGAGGGTGGGAACGGTCCATGTCCAGTAGCGTAACTGCGGCTTCTCAGGGTGACACAGAACCCGTCGCGGAGGACTTCCAACGTGTCATGGTTGTCGTCGCTCATCCTGATGACGCCGAATTCTCGTGCGCAGGATCAGTCGCGAAGTTCACCGGCGAGGGCAAACACGTCGTCGTTGTCCTGTGTACCTCTGGTGACAAGGGCACCGCGCGGCGAGACATCTCGTCACCAGAGCTCGCTGCGCTCCGAGAGGGCGAACAGCTCGAAGCCAGCAGGCGGCTCGGCGTGGCGGAGACGGTGTTTCTCCGCCTCGGAGATGGAGAGCTGACGCCGGACATCAGCTTCCGCGAAAAGATCGTCCGGCAGATTCGAACACACCGTCCGGATGTGTTGATTACTCACGATCCGTTTCGCCCGTATGCGCTGCACCCGGATCATCGAGCGGTCGGGATCACTGCGGTGGACTCTGTTTACCCCACCGCCCGGGATCCGCTGTATTTCCCGCAGCACCTGCAGGATGGGCTCGAACCGCATAAGGTTGTCGAGTTGTGGCTGTATGGGTCTGAGGCGCCGGACCGGTTCATCGACATCAGCCAGACCTTCGATGCGAAGATTCATGCGCTGCGGGCGCACGTGAGTCAGGTGGGCGCCGGAGAGACACTCGCGCAACGGATGCGCGAACGGGCAGAGGACGTTGGCCGGCAGGCTGAGCTTCCCATGGCGGAGGCGTTCAAGGTCGTGAAGATGCGCCGATAGCGGGGCGTGAAGCGGGGCGGGGAGGGCAATGACAGATAATTCGATCGTTCGGGAGAAGCTGGCACAAGCGGTCGAGGTGCTCGAAGAGGAGGGCGTCGATCTGTGGATGATCGTCGCTCGCGAAAGCGATGTTCTCGGTGATCCGAGCATGCCGCTGGTTGTCGGCACCAGCGTTACCTGGGAGTCGGCGTTTCTCATCTCGCGAACTGGCGACCACCGCGCGATCGTCGCGGTCGGGGATGTGGAGAACATTCGTCAGACCGGCGCTTGGGACAACGTCGTCGGATATGTCGAAGGGATCTCGGGCGAGCTGATCAGGGCGTTTGATGAGCTCCAGCCGAACATGATCGCTCTGAATTACTCGATCGATAACTATATGTCCGACGGGGTCACGCATGGGATGTATCTCCTGCTCGAGGAGATGCTTCGTGACACTCCCCACTGGGCGAAGGTTCAGTCGTCGGGTGAAATCCCGACGAAGGTGCGAGCTCGCAAGTCACCGGCGGAACTAGAGCGGATTCGGACCGCCGTCCGGACCACGGAGCGGATCTGGGAGGCGTTGGAGGCCTGGCTACGACCCGGGCTGACCGAGCGTCAGATCAGCGAGTACATGCACGGGCAACTCGACGAACGTCGAATCGGCTCGTCGTGGGACTGGAACTACTGCCCAGGCGTTACGGCCGGCCCGGACTCGCCACGCGGCCACGTCGGGCCGACGGATGTCGAGACACGCGCGGGCCAACTTCTCAGTATCGACTTCGGTGTCCGAGAGGATGAGTACTGCTCGGACCTGCAGCGGACCTTCTACTTCCTGAAGCCGGGCGAAACCGAGGCGCCAGACGATGTGAAGCGCTACTTCGCGATCGTTGACCGTTGCATTCAGGATGCCGCCGCATTTGTTCGACCTGGCGTCATGGGCTGGGAAGTCGATGATGTCGCCCGGAGAATCTTCGCGGAAGCGGGCCTGGAAGAGTGGCAATACGCGCTTGGCCACCAGATGGGACGTGCCTGCCACGATGGCGGCACGGTGCTCGGGCCGCGCTGGGAGCGGTACGGCCAGCGTCCATACGGGAAGCTCGAAGTGGACGAGGTCTACACCCTCGAGATCGGCTGTCTTGTGCCTGGCTATGGGGTGGTCAGCCAGGAGGAGGACATCATCGTGACAGCCGATGGCTGCGAGTTCCTCGCGGCGCCCCAACGTAAGGTCATCCTTATCCCATCGTAACGCCTGGAAGCGATTGAGAACGGCGCCGCGCCCGGATTGCTCGGGCTGGCGTCGTTCTTCGTATCCTTACGCCGCGAGGGTGGATCGCCCGCGCTGGATGAGCCTGCGGTGACGGGAACTCGAGTTGCCGACGCACAAGCGTAAACCATTGCCGATCGCCAGCGCCGGCCGTCTTGTTCGGCCGGGAAACAGTCGCGCCCGGAAGGCCGATGCCACAGGGGGCGCCTCGCGCCTTCAGGTCGTCGTTCACGATGGACTTCGCTGGATCGATATTCGAAAGCCGGGACCGCAGGAGATCGAGTACCTGCGGAACGAGTTCGGGTTTCACGAGCTACTTCTCGATGATGTGATAAGTCGCACCCAGCGCCCGAAGATCGATATCGACGATGACTACGCCTTTCTGGTGATGCATTTTCCCGTGCATAACAAAGAGACGCGGGTGACCACAGCATCGGAGGTGGATTTCTTCGTCGGGCGCGACTATGTGATCACTGCGCACGATGGCGTGCTTCGCCCGCTGGGCGGAATGTTCGATCAGGCAGCCAAGTCTGAAGATGCCCGCGAGGCGATGATGAGCCAGTCGCCATTGCATCTGCTCTACTACGTCATCGATCGGCTGGTGGACTACTGCTTCCCGATCGTGAATCGCTTGTCCGAGCGGATCGAAACCATCGAAGACGCAATCTTCAATAGCTCCGGTCTGCGGACGGTGCAGGAGATCTCCGTAGTTCGACGCGATCTGATCGCGCTCCGACGGATCATGAAGCCGCAACTGGCCATAATCTCGCAGCTCGAGCATCGGGGCCTGCCCGTGGTTCGCAGCGATATTGAGGCCGATGTCTACTTCGGCGATGTCGCCGACCATCTGGCGAAGATCTGGGACTCGCTCGATGACCTGAAAGAAGTGCTGGACGGGCTGAGTGACACGTTCGATTCGCTCGCTTCGCATCGCCTGAACGAAGTCATCAAGGCGCTCACGGTCATCTCAGTGATCATCCTCCCCCTGACGCTGATCACAAGCATCTTCGGGATGAATGTGCCGTTGCCATACGAGCATTCCCCATACGCGCTTGTCATCATCTCCGCGCTGATGTTGGCGATCATCGTGGGAATGATCCTGGTGTTCCGGATGCGCCGATGGATCTGAGCCGGGAGCCGATTGGCCGGCGCGAGCCACTGCCCACGACAGCGTTGGCGATGCTCGCGGTTGCCGTCGGGGCGCTGGCCGGCGGAATGGTTGTGGTTGCCGGCCTGCCGTTCGCCGCGATCTTCGCAATCCTGCCGGCAGTTGCGCTGGTTATGCTCCGCAGTATCTGGGTCGGGCTGGCCGGCGTGCTTGTCGTCATCTACGTCGTGCCGTTTGCCGTCGTCCCGATCGGCGGTCCGATCACGCCGACGCTCCTTGAGCTTGCGCTGGCGTATTTCCTTGTTGCCAGCGTCGCTATCGCAGCGTTGGATCGCCGGGTGAGCCTCGCAATTGGATGGCCCGAGGCGCTGGTGGCGCTTCTGGTCGGGATTACTGTGCTCGCGTTCTTGCTTGGGCTTGGTCGAAACTACACGACCCAGACCGTCCACGACTTCGGCCGTTTTGTCCTCGCGATTGCCACGTTCTATCTGGTCCGCCAGTTGATCCGCTCGCCGAGCGACGGTCGGCTGCTCGTCGTGCTGCTGATCGTTGGGTCGGGCATTGCAGCAGGGATCGCCCTGATTCTCTACGCAGGTGGGCCATTCGTGACGCTCCGCATCCTCGGCCGCCTCGTGCCGTATGGGTATCCGGCGGCGGATATCGTCCGTTACATCGAGGACAATCCGGCTCGCGCGATGCGGGCGACCGGCACGAGCGTCGATCCGAATGCGTTCGGCGGGATGATGATGGTTGGCTTTTTGCTGGCGATGACTCAGACGCTCACGCCAAGTCGCGCGATTCCGGGCTGGTTGGCCGGCAGCGTGACGGCGCTGACCGGCGCGGCGCTTCTGCTGACTTACTCGCGGGGCGCCTGGGTCGGAGCGGCGTTTGGTGTCGGGTTTGTCCTGTTGTTTCGACGCCGCTGGTTGATCGCGCCACTCGGGCTCATGGCTGCGGCGGTGATTACACTTGGGTTCGGGGGCGGCTTTGTCAATCGACTGTGGCAGGGATTCACCGTCCAGGATCCCGCGACCAAGTTGCGCCTGCGGGAGTATCAGAACGCCTGGGACATCATTCGCAGGCATCCATGGATTGGAGTCGGGTTCGGCGACGCGCCATCGGTCAACCAGCAGACGGGCGTTTCCAGCGTCTATCTCTTGATCGGCGAACGAATCGGGGTGATTGGGCTCAGTGTGTTTCTCATCATTGTGGCGGTCGTTGCATGGCGCGGGTTGCGGGGCGTTGTCGGACGCAGAGGGCCGGACGTAGATGTTCTGCTGGGCCTGGAAGCCGCGTTTCTGGCCCTGCTGGCGGTGGCATTCGTCGATCACTACTTTTTCAATCCCCAGTTCTCTCACACGGTCGCGCTGTTCTGGATCGTTGCCGGCGGGATCATCGCGCTCGAATCACTTGCGGCTACTCGTCCGGCAGATGACGGGGTATCCTCGGAGTCAGGTTAAATGGGCTGATCGCGGAGCGACGTGCCGCTATCTGGAGGGACAGGAACATGGCAACTCGGCCACTCGGTGGTGTTCTCGCGCCAATCGCGGCGCTCTATGGCGCAGATGGCGAGCTTGATCTCGACAACTACGCGAAGAATGTCGAGTGGTACGCAAACAGCCCGCTCGATGGCATTGTTGTCATGGGGTCGAATGGCGAGTCTGCGCTGCTGGACGAGGACGAGAAGCTACGCCTGATCGACACAGCGACGAGGACGATCGGTGGTCGGAAGCTCGTGCTGGCCGGCACTGGCGTCGAATCGACAAGAGCGACGATCCGTCTGACTCGTTCTGCGGCTGAGCTCGGCGCGGACTTTGCGCTTGTCGTCACACCGCACTACTACCGGCCGCGGTACGACGCGGAGGCCTACAAGCGACACTATTACGCAGTCGCCGATGCCTCGCCAATCCCGATTGTCGTCTACATCATGACCGCCTACACCGGCGTGGATCTTCCCGCGTCGACGGTGTCGATGCTCTCTGCGCATCCAAACATCGTCGGCGTCAAGGATAGCGCTGGCAATGCGGTGAAGTTTGCTGAGATGGTTGCTGGCGCCGACGATGAGTTTGCCGTGCTGGCCGGGTCCGCGAACTTTCTGTACCCGGCGCTCTGCCTGGGCGCGAAGGGCGGCATCCTCGCGTTGGCCGACGTCGTGCCGGCAGCTTGCGTTGAGTTGCGTGAGCTATTCGAGGCCGGGAACCACGAGGCCGCGCGCCGGGCGCAGTTCAACCTGCTTGCGCCGAACGCCGCCGTGACGACCCGTTTTGGCATTGCAGGCCTGAAGGCTGCCATGGCTCTCGTGGGGTTGGAGACCGGCGATCCGCGTCCACCGCTGCTACCGGCGACAGACGCAGAGCGTTTTGAGATTCAGCGGATCTTCGAGCAGGCCGGGCTGCTTGCCCGCGTTTGAAATGCTCCCGTTTCCAGCTCAAATCGGGTTGATCGCGGATACACATCTGCTTCGCTCGCGATCGTTGCCGGATTCGCTCATTGATGGACTCGCTCGGTGTGACCTGATCTTCCATGCGGGAGATATCAGCCGGCCGTGGGTGCTTGAGTATCTGACGACGTTGGCGCCGGTATACGCGGTTCAAGGGAACAGCGACGATGACGGTTCCGGCCTGATGGCGACGCTGCCGTTGGAGCGGCTGTTTCGGTGTGGGCCCCACACGATCGGTCTGGTCCACGGCCACGACCCAAGTGGCATAACGCGGATGACCGCCCGAGTACGCGCGGTCGATCGGATGCGCGGGATCGTCGATTGGGTCGTGTATGGCCATAGCCACCGACCGGTCATCGAGCTCGTTGATGGACTCTGGATGATCAATCCGGGCTCGCCAACGCAGCCACGGTGGGCGCCGGCGGCGACCTGGGGCACGCTCGATGTGCGGGATGAGGTGCAGGCTCGGCTGATTCAGGTCTGAGCGAGCGGCAAGGAGCGAGCGGCTCGCGCCTGCGCATCTTTCTAAGTGGATTGTCCCCTGATTTTTCCGCTTTCCCGTTGCATGCATGGCGTCTCAGGCACTATACTAGGGTGCGCTTCGCTGACGGCGTCGGGCCGTCTTTCGGCCTGCCGACTGTTGGCAAATCTTACGCGCAGGGATGGTATATGGAACGTACCGAAAACGAAGGATCCACCCCCATCATGCAGGGGACCGTGGATCTTGACCCGGAAAGCAGCATCGACGACGCCGGACGCGCGTTGATGGAACAGCTCCTGGCGGATCCGACGCATGATTACCATACGTTGAAGTATGGCGACGTGCTCGAAGGCACCATCATGCACCTCGATCGCGAGGAAATCCTCGTCGATATCGGATCGAAGTCCGAGGGAGTGATCCCGTCTCGCGAGTCTTCGACGTTGGGCGATGACGAGCGCAGCGCACTCGTAGTAGGCGGCAGCGTCCTCGTGTTCGTAGTGCAGCCCGAAAACCAGGAGGGTCACGCGGTCGTATCGATCGATCGCGCTCGCCAGGAGAAGAGCTGGCGGATTCTCCAGGAGCAGTTCGAGGCCGGCGACGTTATCGACGCCGAGGTCGTGAACTACAACAAGGGCGGTCTGCTGGTGAACCTCGACGGCGTGCGCGGCTTCGTGCCTGCCTCGCAGGTCACCGAGATTCGCGGTGGCGACGATGCGCAGAAGCAGGCCGATATGGCTCGCCTCATCGGCTCGAAGCTGCAGCTTAAGATCATCGAGATCAACCGACATCGCAACCGGCTGATCCTGTCAGAGCGGCAAGCGCTCCAGGAGCGGCGTGATGTGATGAAGGAGAAGCTGATCCAGGATCTCCGCGAGGGCGAAGTCCGGCGCGGACGAGTGTCCAGCATTTGCGACTTCGGCGCTTTCGTCGATGTCGGGGGCGCGGACGGACTCGTTCACCTGTCGGAACTGTCCTGGAGCCGCGTGCGCCACCCGAGCGAGGTGTTGCACATCGGGCAGGAGATCGACGTCTTCGTGCTCGGCATCAACGCCGACGAGAAGAAGATCGCTCTGTCGATCAAGCGAACCCAGGCTGAGCCATGGAGCCGGGTCGCGGCCAAGTATGAAGTCAACCAGCTTGTGATCGGCACGGTCACGCAGCTTGCCAACTTCGGAGCGTTCGCGCGGATCGAAGACGGCATTGAGGGCCTGGTCCACGTGTCGGAACTCTCCGATCTCCGGATCAGCCACCCACGTCAGCTCGTTCATGAGGGTCAGGACCTCCTCGTGCGGATCATCCGAATCGATCCGCAGCGACGCAGGATGGGCCTGAGTCTCCGACGCGCGCTTGAGGCCACCGACGAAGAAGTCGAAGAGGCGCTCGGCGCTGAGGCTGTCGAGCTCAAGCATCAGCTTCTGGCACTCGAGGTCGAGCCAGATGAGGATGGCGTGCCCGCACAGCGTATCGAACGGGAGCCGTCTCCCGAAGTTGAGGAAACTGAGGAATCCTCGGCTCCGCTGGCTGCAGCGGTTGTGCTGGAGGATGACGAAGAGCCGCAGACCGCGGCAGGGTTGGCGCTGTCGCAGGCATTTGCCGAGGCGGCCGCGGCGGATGAATCCGCATCGAACGATGAAGGCGGCGATTCCACCGCCACCGATGGCGAGCCCGGAGATTCGTCGAGCTAGGCGTCCCTCAGCTCCCGATTCGCCAGAACATGTACCTCACTTCAAGACGCGGCCGGCCCAATCTGGGCCGGTCGCATCTGACTTACTGCCGGGCTACCCTACCCCGGCTCGCTGGCCGGGGACTTGCATCGTCCGGTGTCCAGCAGTAGGCTCGTTGCAGGTAACTACGCTAGTGCGAGCGTTGCCGCGACGAGCGTCGGAATTCGGCGCGCCGATCGCGCCCGATCGTCGGAGACAATCACATGGCAGACAAATTCGAGAAGTTCACAGAGCGCGCGCGCAAGGTCCTGACGTTGGCACAGGAGGAGGCCCAGCGCTTTAACCACAATTACATCGGCACTGAGCATCTCCTGCTTGGCCTGGTCCGCGAGGGTGACGGTGTCGCCGCGCGTGTCCTAAGCAACATGGGTGTCCAGTTGCCAAAGGTACGGTCGGCGGTCGAGTTCATCATCGGCCGTGGCGAGACCGTCATTATGGGCGAGATCGGCCTCACGCCTCGCGCGAAGAAGGTCATTGAGCTTGCCGTCGATGAGGCCCGCAGACTGAACCATCACTACATCGGCACCGAGCATCTGCTCCTCGGTCTCGTCCGCGAAGGCGAGGGCATCGCCGCCGGCGTGCTCGAAAGTCTCGGCGTCAACCTGGAGAAGGTGCGTGCCCAGGTGATGCAAGTCGTCAGCCAGAATGCCGGGTATCAGCAGACCAAGCAGACGACGAAGACGCCCTATCTTGACGCCCTGGGCTTCGACCTGACCGAGGCCGCGCGCCAATCGAAGCTGGATCCGATCATCGGGCGCCAGAATGAGATCGAGCGCGTGATGCAGATCCTCTCGCGCCGGACGAAGAACAATCCCGCGCTCATTGGTGAGCCGGGCGTTGGCAAGACCGCAATTGTTGAGGGCCTGGCCCAGCGGATCATTAGCGGCGACGTCCCCGAACCGCTTCAGAACAAGCGTGTGGTCGCGCTCGATATCGGCGCGCTCGTCGCTGGAACGAAATATCGTGGCGAGTTCGAGGAGCGCCTGAAGAAGATCGTCGGCGAAGTCAAGGAGACCGGCGCGATTCTCTTCATCGATGAGCTGCACACGCTCGTTGGCGCTGGCGCTGCCGAGGGCGCGGTTGATGCCGCGAACATCCTCAAGCCCGCGCTGTCTCGGGGCGAGGTACAAACGATCGGCGCGACGACACTCGACGAATATCGCAAGTACATCGAGCGTGACGCGGCACTCGAACGCCGGTTTCAGCCGATCCAGGTGCCAGAACCGACGACCGAGGAGACCGTTGCGATCCTGCACGGGATCCGCGAACGATACGAAGAACACCACAAGCTCAAGATCACAGACGCCGCGCTGGAGTCGGCCGCCCAGCTGGCCGCTCGCTACGTCACAGACCGGTTCATGCCCGACAAGGCGATCGATCTGATCGACGAAGCCTCGTCACGAGTGCGGATGTATCGTTCTGCCTCTCCACCGAGCCTGAAGGAAGCGATGCGCGGCATGGAAAGCCTCCAGCGTGAGCTTGACGCCGCGGTCTCAGGGCAGGAGTTCGAGCTCGCGGCAGAATTGCGCGACCGTGAACGCAAGTTGCGGATGCGTATCGCCGAGCTGGAGAAGGACTGGAAAGAGGAGCAGGGCAGCGATAGTCCCGAGGTGACCGAGGAGGACATCGCACAAGTCGTTTCGATGTGGACCGGCATACCGCTGACGCGGTTGGCGGCTGAGGAGTCCGAGCGGCTCCTGCACATGGAAGCCGCCCTGCATGAGCGAATTATCGGCCAGGACGAGGCAATTTCCATGATGGCGAAGGCCGTGCGGAGAGCGCGGGCCGGCCTGAAGGATCCTCGTCGCCCGATCGGGTCGTTCATCTTCCTCGGCCCCACGGGCGTCGGCAAGTCACTGTTGGCTCGCGCACTTGCCGAGTTCATGTTCGGCTCTGACGACGCGCTCATCAAGATCGATATGAGTGAGTTCATGGAGCGGCACACTGTCTCGCGGCTCGTCGGAGCGCCTCCGGGCTATGTCGGCTATGAAGAAGGCGGACAGCTGACCGAGTCGGTCCGGCGGAAGAGCTACTCGGTGATCCTGCTTGACGAGATCGAGAAGGCGCACCCCGATGCCTTCAATATGCTCTTGCAGATCCTCGAGGACGGTAACCTGGCGGATGCCAAGGGCCGTCGAGTGGACTTTCGCAACACGATTATCATCATGACATCCAACATCGGCGCCGAGCAGATCACGACCGACAAGCAGTTCGGGTTCGCGACGTCGGCCGACGGGGCCAAGAAGGCGCAGCAGGACTACGACCGCATGCGAGAGCGTGTTACAGATCAACTGAAGCGCACGTTCCGCCCTGAATTCTTGAACCGCATCGACGGCGTCATCGTCTTCCATGCGCTCTCGACCGAGCAGATCCGCGAGATCGTTGAGCTGGAGCTGAAACGGATCAAGACTCAGCTGGCCGAGCAGTCGATCACGCTGGATGTCACCACCGGCGCACAGGACTTCCTTGGCGATCGTGGCTACGATCGACAGTATGGCGCACGCCCGCTCCGGCGCATCATTCAGAATCTGATCGAAGATCCTCTCGCGGAAGGTCTTCTTGACGGTCGATACAAGCCCGGAATTACGATCGTGGTGGACGTCGAAGATGAGCTGCTGAAGATCGAGCCTGCTCCCGCGTTAGCGGCTGTCTGACGCAAGGGCCGAAGAATATCGTGGATCGCGCAGCACGGGGGTGAATGAACCTCCGTGCTTGCTCGTGCGAGGGCTGTGAGCATTGGCCAGGCCACGAACGAAGTACATCTGCCAGCAGTGTGGACGGGAGAGCGCGAGCTACTACGGTCGTTGTCCCGACTGTGGGGCATGGGGTTCGCTGGTCGAGACGATGGAGGCCCGACCAGCAACGACAGGGCCAGGCAGCGCAGCGCGACCGCCGTCAGCCGCACAGCCGCAGCCGTTGTCTTCCGTGCCGAGCGCGAATCTGAAACGCCGGCCATTGCCGACCGAAGAGTTTTCCCGCGTCCTCGGAGGCGGGGTTGTGCCCGGCTCACTCGTGTTGGTTGGTGGGGACCCCGGGATCGGGAAGTCGACATTACTCCTGCAAGCAGCGGCTGAACTGTCGGCCAGCGGAGAATCGGTACTCTACGTGACCGCCGAGGAGTCGGCGCAACAGGTGAAGCTTCGCGCCGAGCGCGTCGGCATTGGCATCGATCATCTCTATGTCCTCTCCGAGACGAACATCGACGACATCATCGGCGCGGCGGAGCAGCTCGGCCCGGTTGTTGTCATCATCGACTCAATCCAGACCGTCTTCACACCAGAGATCAGCTCTGCGGCCGGCAGCGTCAGTCAGGTTCGAGAGTGCGCCTCCCGTCTGGTGAGCTACGCCAAGCCGCGCGACGTAGCGGTCTTTCTCGTTGGCCATGTGACCAAGGAAGGGTCGATTGCCGGGCCGCGCGTGCTCGAGCACATGGTCGACGCAGTGCTCTACCTCGAAGGCGACCGTTTTCACCAGTACCGCATCCTGCGGGCGGTTAAGAATCGCTTTGGCCCGACTGATGAGGTCGGGGTGTTCGAGATGGTCGAGCAGGGGATGCGTGAGGTCCGCAACCCCAGTGAGGCGTTTCTCGAAGAGCGACCGGGAAACGCGGCGGGATCGACCGTGGTCGTGACGATGGAAGGCACGCGGCCGATTCTGGTCGAAGTGCAGGGTCTGACGAGCGCAAGCTCGTTCGGCAACGCCCGTCGCACGGCCAACGGGATCGATCTGAGTCGAATGCAGATGCTTGTTGCCGTTCTGTCCCGACGCGTCGGGCTGGCTCTGGCCGACCAGGATGTGTTTGTCAACGTCGTTGGGGGCATGAGGCTGGGCGAGCCGGCGGCAGACCTGGGAGTAGCCCTCGCGATCGCATCGAGCTATCGCGAGACGCGCGTCGATCCACGCCTGGTGACAATCGGAGAGGTGGGGCTGGCAGGTGAGCTCCGGTCTGTCGGCCAACTCGAGCGGCGGTTGCAGGAGGCGTCAAAGCTGGGGTTCAGCAAGGCGCTCATTCCAGCGACCGTGGGCCGCGGCCTCGTGCGGCCACCTGCCGGCCTGGATCTTATCCGCGCCGCGACGCTCGACGAGGCGATCGACAGAGCAGTCGTCCGCTAGCCAGAACGGTCACCAATGAGCCGCTCCAGCTCGTCGGCGATTCGCGTTGCGGCATTACCCTGCGGCTGCCCGCGTGCCGCGTCAGCCATCTCGCGCAGACGCGCGGGGTTCTCGACGAGCAGGCGGATCTCGTTGGTCAGCCGTGTCGGTGTGAGGTCGTCCTGGTCGATGACGACTGCCGCGCCGATGTCGGCAAGCTGGAGCGCGTTCTGCCGCTGCTCTTCGGCGCCGGGGAGTGGAACGAGTATGGCGGGGATGCCAAGCGCGCTGAGCTCGTTCACCGTTCCCGCTCCCGCTCGACCGACGACAAGACTCGCTGCCGCGTAGACATCGCCGATCTCGTCACCCACGGTCTCAACGACACGGTAGCGCTCGCGCAACTGCGACGGGAGGCGGGAGGCACGGTCGCGAAGAAGGTCGATGTCATCGTGAACCGTCGCAGGGCCACACTGATGAATCGATTCGACATATCCCAGCAGCGCATCCAGCGCGTCCGCAACAATCTGATTAATGGCGCTAGCCCCCTGCGCGCCGCCGGTAATGTAAACAAGCGGCAACGCGCCGGGCAATTCGAAACGTCGCAGCGCAGCGTCACGACTTCCTCCCAGCACGGCCGGCCGGATCGGGTTGCCAGTCACGACAACACGACCTCGTGGCGCGCTGACAAGCGAGCGAGACCGCTCGAAGGACAGGGCGACGACGTCGGCAAAGCGCGCGTTGATCCGGGTAGCCAGCCCGATATGCGCTGTCTGCTCGTGGGTCAATATCGGGACTCGGCGGGCGCGGGCGGCGACGACAGTCGGCACACTGACGAAACCACCCGTGGATAGCACGATGTCCGGCTTCCATCGACCGAGGATACGCCACGCCTGAACGGCCCCGATGGGAATGCGAACCGCATCGATCGGCGTCTCCAGGGAGACATATCGGCGCAACTTGCCGGTCTTGATCGCGGCATACGACGCGTGCGCCGACGAGGCGGCTGTGCGCTCGAATTCATTGCCGGACCCAACCCAGAGGATGTCGACTGGCCGGCGGCGTTGAAGCTCGCGAATGACGGCAATCGCTGGCGAGATGTGGCCTCCGGATCCGCCCCCGGCAACGATCAGCCGGACAGGGGCCTGTGAACGGTGGGTGGTAGACTCCGAGCGCAACAGTATCCTCCGGGTGGTTTTCTCGATCGATCGTCCGCCGGCCCGTGGCCGGGCTCGCGCCAAGGAGTGTTCCATCAAGCAGCCCGCGTCTCAAGTCGCGTCACCGAGCATCGCCCGCACTGCCGCGTTTGCGGGAGCAGCGGCAGCGATCGTGCTTATCGCGGACCTGCTTTCCAAGAGGATCGTTCTGGATCGGCTTGGCCCTGGCGGTGATCTCGATGTCGTTACGGTGATTCCCGGTGTTCTGCGGTTCGTCTATGTCCGCAATACCGGCTCGGCGTTTGGTTTGTTTCAGGGCAGCTCCGACGTTCTCAAGGTGCTAGCGGTCGTGGCCGTGGCCATCCTCGGCGTCTACTACGCCCGCGCGGCAGCAAAGGATGCCCTCCTGGCGGTGGCGTTGGGACTCCAGGTAGGCGGCGCGATCGGGAACATATCCGATCGATTCCGCTTTGGCTATGTGATCGACTGGATCGACTTCCCCCGATTCCCGACGTTCAATCTGGCCGACACAGGGATCACGATCGGTGTTGTGCTGTTGGTCTATTGTTTGCTGTTTCGCGACCCGGGCCGTCATGTGCCCGACGGGGGTGTAGCTGATGTTGTCCGGTCTGTCGCCGATCTGAACGAATTGCCCGACAAACGATGAACGATGCGTCTGTGTTTGTCGTGCGAATTGACGTGCCGCCAGAGTCCGCCTCGGAGCGAATCGATCGATTCGTGACCGATCGAATGCCGGACACCAGCCGGTCATTTGTCCAGCGGCTCATTGAGGCTGGGAACGTTCTGGTCAACGGAGAACCCGTCCGGGCGAGCTACAAGGTCGCGGTGGGCGACCGTGTCGAGGTGCGCGCCCCTGGGCCGGAGGAACCGACAGAAATCACGCCGGCAGTGATTCCTATCCCGATCGTGTTCGAGGATATTGACGTGATGGTGTTCGACAAGCCAGCCGGACTCGTGGTTCATCCAGCGCCTGGGCATGAGCATGGCACGTTGGTGAATGTCCTGAAGTGGCTACGGCCCGAGAGCATCACTCCCGGCGCCGAACGCCCCGGGATCGTCCACCGTCTCGACAAGGACACATCCGGGCTTATCGTTGTCGCCAAGACGGAGCGGGCACGGTTGTCGTTGCTCCGTCAGTGGCAGCAGCGAGACGTCGTGAAGGAGTACACGGCCCTGGTGGTTGGGACCATCGCTGAGGAGGAGGCGACGATCGACGCGCCGATCGGGCGCGACCCCAACAACCGGAAGCGGATGGCGGTCGTTCGCGAGGGTCGACCTTCCGTTTCTCACTTCGGCGTCATCTCCCGATATCCCGGCTACACGTTGCTCGATGTCAACATCGAGACAGGACGCACACATCAGATCCGCGTCCATTGTGCGTTTATCAAGCATCCGGTCGCCGGCGACATCCTGTATGGCGGTCGCGCGCCAGATCTGAGGCTGAAGCGTCAATTCCTCCATGCCCGGCGCTTGCGCTTCGCACTGCCGGGCGGACAGCCAATCGACGTTGAAGCGCCGCTTCCGGCGGATCTGCGGGCAGTTCTGGACGATCTGGAGCGAGAGCGCGCGTGATGGCCGCGTCACGCCGCGAGACCATCGAGGCAATCTATCGGGCAGCAATCGACCAGGTCGAGGCCGGCGTGGCGGTGAGCCGTGTCTTGTCGCGAGAAACAGGTCACGCGTTGACGGCCGGAGATCAGACACTCGACATCGGTGACTACGGCGTCTGGGCGATCGCGATCGGTAAGGCCGGCTGCCAGATGATGGCGTCGGTCGAGACGATAGCGGGGGATCGTTTCGCGGGCGGTCTGGTCGTGACGAAGTCTGTCCCGGTGGACATCCAGCTGCGCTCGGAGATCCTGGTCGGCTCACATCCGGTGCCAGATGCGCGGTCACTTGAGGCGGGCGAACGCCTGATCGATTTCGTCCGGATGATTCCCGATGGCGCGTTGGTGCTTTGTCTGATCTCGGGAGGCGGATCGGCGCTCGTCGATGCGCTGAGACCCGGAGTGACACTCGAGCAACTGCGCGACATCACCGCGACACTGCTTCGGAGCGGAGCATCGATCGGCGAGATGAACGCGGTTCGGGCGCGTCTCAGTCGTATCAAGGGCGGAGGGCTGCTTGCCCTGCTGAACGGCCGACGGGTGGTCAATCTGATCATCTCGGACGTGCTTGGCAATCCGCTTCAGGTCATCGCCAGCGGACCGACCGTGATGCCGGACGGACACGAGGTTGCCGGCGAAGTTATCCGTCGATACTCGCTGGACATCACGCTGCCGACAGAAGCCAGGACGGATCTGGCGCCGCCGCTGATGACGCTGATCATTGCGGACATCAACGCGGCTCTCGCCGCGTCGGCCGACGCGGCGCGTCAGATGGGTCTTGCCGCGCATGTGCTGACTTCCAGCGTGGACATTGAGGCCCGGCAGGCGGGGCGACTGTTCGGCGGAATTGTTGCCGACGTGGCGAGGGGCTGGGGGACTCTGACGACGCCCTGTTGCATCCTGGCAGGCGGAGAGACGGTCGTGACCCTGCGTGGCGGCGGGATTGGCGGGCGGAATTGTGAAGCCGCTGTTGCCGCCGCAATCGCGATCGCTGGTATCGAGGATTGCGTCGTCGGTTGCCTGGCGACCGATGGTGACGACGGAACGAGCGGGGGCGCTGGTGGCATCGTCGATGGGACGACGTTGCACGATCGTCGGGCGGCAGAGGCGGCACTGGCCGGCAACGACACATATCCATGGTTGCGGGGACGTGGCGCCGCGTTCGAAACTGGTCCGAGTGGGACGAACGTCAATGATCTCTTCATTGGCATCGTGGCGCCTGCTGACTGGACGCCGGACTGAGGCGCTCGTATAGTATCGCCGCAGCGCTACCCTGAGCGAAAGGACATATTGCTGGTGAATGTCAGCGACGCCATCGTTGAGATCCTCGTCCAGAGTGGCATTGAGCACATCTTTGGCCTTCCTGGCGACACCGGAATGGACTTCTACGACGCCCTGTATCGCAACGAAGGTCGCATCCAGCACATTCTGACGAGAGACGAGCGGTCGGCCTCGTTCATGGCGGATGCCTACGCGCGGGTTTCGGGCAAGGTCGGCGTCTGCGAAGGGCCAAGTGGCGGTGGGGCGACGTATATCGTGCCGGGCGTGGCCGAGGCACATGGCTCGTTCTTGCCGCTTCTGGTGCTGACCTCTGATACTCCGATTCGAGAGGAAGGGCGAGGAGTTCTTACCGAGCTCGACCAGCGCGCGCTGTTTCAACCGATCACCAAGTGGGCTGCGCGAATGACTACCGCAAACACCGCGCCGGATGTCGTTCGTCGCGCGTTGCGGCTTGCGACGACCGGCCGGCCAGGCGCAGTGTCGATTTCCATGCCCGCAGACGTTCTCAAGGCGCCGGTCGACGAAGCACACGTTTACGGGGTGCCACAGTTCGGCGCAGCGCCGGCAAGCCGACCGCGACCGGATTCATCCGAGATCGAGCGGGCGGCCGACGTGATTCGAAACGCAACACGACCTGTTATCGTGGCTGGTGGAGGCGTCCTCATCTCGCAGGCGTGGGATGCGCTGACCGCGCTGGCCGAAGCAGGGTCGATTCCTGTTGGGACATCGATCAACGGGAAGGGCAGCATCGCCGAGACGAATCGGCTGTCGCTTGGAATCGTGGGGGGAAACGGCGCTCGTCCGTACGCAAACTCGATTCTCGCTGAAGCGGATGTCGTCATCCTCGTCGGCACTCGAACCGACTCGACCACGACGCTGAACTGGACCCTGCCCCGACGAGATGCCGCGCTGAAGGTTGTTCACATCGATGTCGATCCGTGGCAGCTTGGCAACAATTATCGCACCGTTGCGCCGGTTATCGGCGATGCGCGCGCGGCGCTCGAGGATCTTGTCGATGCGCTCGGTGTCACTCCCGCCGACGCGGAGCGTGTGCTCTGGTTGGACGGCATCGATGCCGCACGACGCGACTATTTCGATCGTGTCGCCGAGGAGGCTCGTTCGGAATCTCAGCCGATCAAGCCGCAACGCGTGATCGCAACATTAAAGCGACTCCTGCCGGCGGAGACCGTCATCGTCGCCGATCCTGGCACCCCGACACCGTACATCGGCGCGCAGTACGTATTGCCGAACCCGGGGCGCTGGACAGTGATCCCGCGCGCACATGGGGGGCTCGGATATTCGCTTCCCGGAGTTGTCGGCGCGCACTATGCTCGGCCGAGCGCAAGGACGATCGGGCTGATGGGGGATGGCTCGTTCGGCATGTCCGTCGGGGAACTGGAGACGATTTCCCGGCTGAACCTGCCCATCACTCTGGTTCACTTCAACAACGGGGCGTTCGGCTGGATCAAGGAATTGCAGCACCTCTACCACGATCGCCGCTACTTCTCGGTCGACTTCAACCCCGTCGACTACACTGCGATCGCACGCGGTTTCGGCCTTCGCGCCTGGCAGGTTACCGACCCTGCTGACGTCGAAAGAACATTCCGGGAGGCGCTGGACTCTGGAGGTCCAGCCTTTGTCGATATCGTCACGGAGTCGCAACTCACTGAGACTCCGCCTGTGCATGCGTGGCTCGACGCAGCAGCGAAGATGGAGGAGCAATCGTGACGACATCGCGCAAGCCCATGCTGCTGGATGTTGATACGGGTGTTGACGATGCGATGGCGATCGGGTTGGCATCGCGCCTTGACCGCCATGAGCTGGTCGCAATCACGACCGTGGCTGGCAATGTGCCAGTCGATGCCACCACCAGAAACACACGAGCTGTCGCCGGCTGGCTCGGTCTGGACGTCCCGATCCACGCCGGTATGGATCGGCCGCTCTTCCGCGAACTCCACGACGCCCGCGAACACCATGGCGAGGCGGGTCTCGGAGACTGGCAGCCCGACGTGGCGCTGGCCCCGTTGTCGGATGTCACGGCGCCCGAAGCGATCGTGAGGCTTGCTCGTGAGCATCGAGGCGACATTACGTTTGTCTTCGTCGGACCGCTCACGAACCTCGCGGTGGCATTGTCGCTCGAGCCCCGGTTGGTCGACTGGGTGGATCGCCTTGTGATCATGGGCGGCGCGTTCTTCAAGCCGGGAAACATGACCCGCTACGCCGAGTTCAACATTTACGTCGATCCAGATGCCGCGCAGCGTGTGGCGGACGCCGGGTTCCGAGCTACCTGGGTGGGCCTTGATGTGACACAACAAACAACAATGACGCGTCATGACTGGGATTCCCTCGACGGCGCCACGGCGCCCGGCGCGGTGCTTGTTCGCGAGATGACTCGCCGTATGCTGGTCGACCTTGGCCGGCCGGCGGCGAATCTTCATGACCCGCTGGCAGTTGCGGTCGCGGAGGATCCGTCGCTCGTTGGCATGTCAGACGGTCTTGTTGTGGTGGAGACGACCGAGCCGGGCCGTGGCCGGACGCGTCTGGCGGAGTGCTCTCCGGGCGATTCGCGCGCGTCAGTCTGCCGAACAGTCGACAACGTCGCCTTCAGAAGCCTGTTCGCACGGATCTCCGGCGAATTCCCACCGCCTGCTTGACGTAGAGCTCGAGAACGTACAGTATCGAGCGAAGCGTACGTTGTGGTAGCGAATCAATCGGGACGATACGTCTGCCCAGGACGGGTGTGTGGACTATGGATCACTCGACCGTCGTACCAGAACAACCTCCGCTGCAGGACATCGACCTGTTGCAGCGTCTCACGCGGTATTTTGACGAGCTCGACCTCCGGTTACGCCAGGGCCAGGGCTGGGTGATCTTCAACGCGTCCGGCTCGCGCGCGGGACGGATCAATCGATTCTTGCTCGACCATGTTCAGACCGCGAGTACCCCATTCAGCCATTACTTCCTGCCGTGGCGTGACTTCGCTCTGACGGCGTATCTCATCCAGAACGAGCTCCACGGTAACCTCAGTGACAGCGTCGATGGATCGTCAGCCATTCCCGGCGACGAGTACCGGATCGCCGCCAGCGTGTCTCGTCAGACGCTCGCGCGTATGGCAACGTCCGATCTCCTCGTCCTGAGTGGCCTGACGCCGCGTCACGGTCACGAGATCCGGTATCTGGAGGACACGATCGAGCGACGACATCGCTTCCGGCTGGCGACGATTCTGATCACTCCCGATCAGCCGCACGAGCTGGCGATCGAGGTGGCACATGCTAGTGGTGAGGTCGACGCCTGGACGCGCCTTTCGGGCCGGCTCTTCGAAACAAGTCTCGTCGCGATGTAGGGGGGCTACTGAGTTCGTTCGAGCGCCAGGTTGGCGAAGGCCTGGAACTGCCCGAACAGCGACGGATCCTCGATGAATGCGAGACGGGCCAACCCGTTTGCAACGTGATCGCGGGCGGTGTTGATCGCAGCATCGATCGATCCAGATTCCTCGATCCGGATTGCCAGCCGGGAGTATTCCTCGTCCGCGACACCGTCACCGCCGACGACGCGACGGAGAGTATCTGCCTCCTCGGTTCCGTCAATCTGGGCAAGATAGAGCATCGTCGGGAGAGTCACCGTGCCTTGCCGGAGATCGAGGTTTGCGGGCTTACCGGTGACGGCTTCCGTCGAGCGCAAATCCAGCACATCGTCGATGATCTGGAATGCCATGCCGATGTCCCCGCCGAAACCGCGTAGCGCGCCGGTCTCCTCTGCGTTGGCGCCGCCGAGGATGGCGCCCATCTCGGCAGCGCCGGCAAACAGCGACGCGGTCTTACCGTAGATGCGGTGTGAGTACTCCTCGGGTGACTGGTCGAGTCGGTGGGCGGTGAATGCCTCGCGCAGTTGCCCGTCGCAAATGTCGGCCAGTGATGACGCAAACACCGCAACTACCCGGGGATTCATCGTTTCGGCAGCGAGAATGGCGGACTGGGCGAACAGGTAGTCGCCGATCAGAATGACCGTTCCGGTGTCGAAGACGGAGTTCAACGTTGGCTGTCCACGTCGCAGTTGCGATGTGTCGATCGTGTCGTCATGGACCAACGAGGCAGTGTGCAGCAGCTCGATGCCGGCCGCGGCGGGTATGAGAGGTTCAATGCGATAGTCGAACGGCCTGGCCGCGAGCAGTAGAAGCAACGGGCGAAGCCGCTTACCACCCGATTCGACAATAGCCTGCAATAGCCGGCCCAGGCCAGGGTATTCGACCTGTGCCGCGAGGCGCACGCGAGCTTCGACAAGTGCCATATCGTCGCGCAACGACTGCACTACGTCTTCAAACTCGAATTGAGGTTTCGCGGTATCCACGTCTCGTCGATCGACCAGCCCTGTCATTCCCCCCCACGTCCCGTCGAATTACGCGGCGTCCCCCACACGATGAGGATTATACGAAGCCCACCCGTCTGAGCAACCGCATAACCATGCGCGGATACGCGCGTTCTCATTCTAATGTGGGCGGGATGTACACTTCCCCGAATGATGCGCGCCGCGACAGACTCTGTTTGCTGGCGCTCGATTCGCCTGCTGCGCTCGTCGTGGCAACAGAATCAGAGCGGCCGCACCCCGGCGCAATGGCGGGCGCGCTCGCGACAAACCTTCAATGGGAGGATCTGGTTGACACCCGAACGACCACCGAACAGGCAGCGTCAGCGGCCCTGGCCCAGTATCAGTTGGCGATATAGTCTGCTGTTGGTGCTGCCGCTGCTGGGATTTCTGATTACCTTCATGTTCCGTGCCGGCGACCCGAGCGGACTGTCGGGCGTTGTGAAAGACGCCTACACCGGGAAGCCAGTTGCTGGCGCATCCATTTCAACGGCGAATGGCACCGTAGTGACCGACGCGAACGGCAAGTTCGCGATGGGCAACGGGATCAGCGGCACGGTTACTGTAACGCACCAGAACTACGCAGGCACCGAGGTCGCGATCCTGCCGGGCCAGGGCAGCGTCGAGGTGCTGCTTCGCCCTACGACAATCGCCGGCACGGTAACCAATTCGCAATCAGGAGACCCGATCGAGGGGGCAGTCGTTCTTCTCACTCGCAAAAACGGGCAGACCGTCTCAGTGAACACGGACAAGGACGGACGTTACCTGCTTGCCGATGTTGATGATGGAGACACGCTCTCTGTCCAGATGGAGGGGGTAACGGTTGCGACGGAGCGAATTGGCAAAGATGCGAGGCTGAACTTTCAGATTCGCCCGGATGTCCTGACAGGAGTCATCACGGACGAGAATGGAACACCGGTTGCCGGGGCAGTGGTCAGTGTGGGTGAAGCAACAGCGACGACCGCCGCAGACGGAGCCTATCGGCTGCCGGGGGTGCCCGAGAAGGGGACGATCATAGTCCGGCGGACGGGATTCAAGGACGCCACGGGCGAGCTCGATAAGTCCCTGAGGTTCGACGCCAAGCTCGTTGATAACCGTATCAAGGCGATTTACGTTAGCGCGCAGATTGGCGCAAGTGACGAGCTCTGGGCCGAGAAGCTGCAGATTGCGGAGACGACCGAGATCAACGCGATCGTCCTCGACCTCAAGGATTCGACGGGACATGTCTTCTACAACACGAACGTTCCGATGGCCGCAACAATCGGAGCGAAGGATCCCAAGCTGGATGTCCAGAAGCGGCTCAAGGAGATGAAGGATCGCGGGATATACTCGATCGCCCGGATTGTCTGCTTCGAGGATCCCCTGCTCGCCAACGCCCGCTCCGACCTGGCAATCCACGATTCGACAACCGGCGGGCTGTGGACGACGTGGAATGGCCTCGCCTGGGTCAACGCACATCAGCGCGAGGTCTGGCAATACAACATTGACCTGGCGGTTGAGGCGGCGAAGCTTGGCTTCGACGAAGTTCAGCTTGACTATATCCGGTTCCCGTCCGATGGCCTGCTGGAGAATGCGGACTACGGGGACCAGTACGCGAACGAAACGCGGCTGGAAGCGATTACTGGTTTCCTTGGCCAGATGCAGTCCGCGATGAAGCCAACGGGCTCGCTGCTGGCAGTCGATATTTTCGGCCTGACGATGTGGGACGATGGAGATGGCGGGATTGGCCAGAACTTCGCGGCGATCGCGCCTCTCGTCGATATCGTCTGCCCGATGATCTATCCCTCGCATTTCTATCCCGGTGATCTCGGTCTTGATATTCCGAACAACCATCCGTACGAGGTGATTTACAGTAGTCTCACCAACGGCGCCGCGAAAGTGCCTGATGCGGCCTACAAGCTGCGCCCGTGGCTTCAGGACTTCTCGTATGGTGAAGGTATCGACTATGGTGATGCCGAGGTGGCCGCGCAGATCAAGGCAGCCAACGACTTCGGTGGGAACGGATGGATGCTCTGGAGCCCCAGCAACGAGTATCACGTGGGAGCGCTCGCGCCGAAGTAGATCATCACGACCACCAACCCGTGCTGACGCCGGCTCGGCTGCCGCTGCTGGCGCTCGCGCAATTGCTTCGCCCGCGGCAGTGGACGAAGAACGTGGTTGTGTTCGCTGCGATCGTTTTCGATCACAAGTTGGCACAACCTGGGCAGTTTCTCGTTGTGATCGGCGCTTTCGTGGCGTTCTGCATGGCAAGCAGCGCGATCTACGTGATCAACGATCTCAAGGATGCCGAGTCCGATCGGCTCCACCCAGCAAAGCGTAATCGGCCGATAGCGTCAGGCGCGGTTTCACCACAGCTCGCGTTGGGAACCGCGACGCTGTTGTTGGCGGTCGCGCTGCCGTTGGCGATCGCTCTGCATCCTGCATTCGGCCTTGTCGTGTTCGCCTACGTGGCGCTAATGGTCGCCTATAGTCTGTTCCTCAAGCACGTCGTGATCCTCGACGTCTTCTCGATCGCGGCGGGATTCGTCCTGCGCGCCGCCGGGGGAGCAGTCGTGATTGGTGTGCCGATCAGTCCCTGGCTTTACGTCTGCACAATCCTGCTCGCGCTCTTCGTCGGGTTCGGCAAACGACGGCACGAGCTGCTCTTGCTCGATATGGCGGCCGGATCCCACCGGCGCAACCTCGATGAGTACTCAGCTGAGCTGCTCGATCACTTCATCCTCATTTCCGCGGCGGCAACCGTGATGGCGTACTCGCTCTACACGTTCGTTGCAGAGTCGCTTCCGGACGATCACTCGATGATGCTGACGATTCCGTTCGTTCTCTACGCTCTCTTTCGCTACCTGTTCCTCGTCCATCGACGCGACGCAGGGGGATCACCAGAGCAGACGCTCCTGAGCGACTTCCCGCTTCTAGGCTGCATCGTTGCCTGGGGAGTCGTGACAATCGTTATCCTGTATCGCTGAAACGATCCTCGCCGGCTCTCGATACTTGAGTCGAACCTTGTCAACTTTCCACGTACGTGCTAGACTAACCCTGTCATCGTGACGCTCGAGGTCTGCGTATTGCGACTCTCAGGTCAGGTTGATTTGTGTGCTACCGAGCGAGCCGAAGGATCCTGGTGATGTATGTGATGCGCAATCGTGGCGGCCGAAATATCCAGCGCATTCAGTATGAGATGGAAGATACCTTCCAGACGATGCTGGGGAGCCGGCCGGTTGGTGTCAGGTTGACGCCTGGCATGCTGGCAGCATGGCGGCCTCCGGTCGAGGTATACGAAACTGACGTCGAGCTCGTCGTTCTGGCGGAGATCGGCGGCATCGCGAATGTGCAGGTAGAGGTATCGATTGACGACCAGGTTCTGGCGATTCGCGGTGAACGCGCGCCACTCCATTGTGAGGAGCGGCGGAGAATCCATGCGATGGGCATTGCCTATGGACCGTTTGCGGCCGATATCTTCGTTCCCTTCGCGGTCGATCACGACGCCATTCGCGCGGATTACGATGCTGGCATCCTGACGATTCGATTACCCCGCGCAGCAGCGACGAAAATCCCCGTGAAGGCCACCACTCTCGATCTGGAAACGAACGAGTAGGCGGCGCGACGAGGTGAATGGAACCAACCCATTGGATACAAAGGAGACTAGCGTGACTGACGAGCAGAAGCGCTACGATGAGGCTGTTGCTGCGGACGCCGAGCCGCAGCCCGCCTCTTCGGATGAGCCGAATTCCCAGCCTTCCGACCCGATCGGCGAACAATCGGCGCTGCCGGTACTGCCGCTGCGCGGGACCGTTGTGTTTCCGATGACGGTCGTCCCGTTGGCTGCCGCACAACCCCGCTCGCTACGGTTGATCGATGCCGTCGCATCGGGTGACCGGACGGTTGTCCTTGTTCTGCAAAATAACGCCGAACAGGATGCAGCAGGCCCTGGCGAGACGCGGATGATCGGCACCCTGGCGACGATCCACCAGATGATGCGAGTGCCGGACGGCACAGTGCGTCTGGCCGTTCAGGGGGTCAAGCGCGTACGGATTGTGAACTGGGTCGATGAAGAGCCGTATCTGACGGCGATTATCGAAGACCTGCCCGAGCACGACACGGACGACATCGAGACACAGGCACTGATGCGCTCGACAGTTGAGCTGTTCCAGCGCCTCGTCAGCCTCGTGTCGAACCTGCCGGACGAGCTCGTTACGACCGCCCTCAATGTCGATGAGCCACTCCAGCTGGTGTATCTCATCGCGACCAATCTGCGCATGGATCCGGACGAGCGCCAGATCCTTCTGGAGTACGACTCGGTTCGCGACAAGCTGACACATCTGAGTCGATACATGGCAAAGGAGCTTGAACTTCTCGAGCTCGGCAAGAAGATCCAGGGGGACGTTCAGGAAGAGGTCCAGAAGTCGCAGCGGGATTACTACCTTCGCGAACAGCTCAAGGCGATTCAGCGCGAGCTGGGCGAGGGCGACGGCCAGGAGGCCGAAGTTCAGCAGTTGCGCGAGCAGATCGAGAAGGCCGGCATGCCCGAAGAGGCGCGCCGCGAGGCTGATCGCGAGCTGGATCGGCTATCGAAGCTTCAGCCAGCCTCAGCCGAGTATGGCGTGATCAAGACCTATCTGGACTGGCTGGTCTCGCTACCCTGGAATATCTCGACTGAGACTGACATCGATATCCAGAAGACGCGCGAGATTCTGAATCGCGATCACTACGACATGGAAAAGGTCAAAGACCGTATCCTGGAGTATCTGGCCGTTCGCAAGCTGCGACGCGATCACGCCGCTGGCGGCGAGCCAATCGACGCGAGAGAGCCGATTCTGTGCTTCGTTGGTCCTCCGGGTGTTGGCAAGACCTCACTTGCGCAATCGATTGCCGATGCGCTCGGGCGAAAGTTCACGCGAATGTCGCTGGGCGGCGTGCGCGACGAAGCCGAAATTCGAGGACATCGACGGACGTATATCGGCGCCATGCCGGGACGAATTGTCCAGGCGATCCGACGGGCCGGCACGAACGATCCCGTCTTTGTCCTTGACGAGGTGGACAAGCTCGGCGCTGACTGGCGTGGCGATCCGTCGTCTGCCTTGCTGGAAGTTCTGGACCCCGAGCAGAACGACACATTCAGAGATCACTATCTCGACGTCCCATTCGATCTCAGCAACGTGATGTTCATCACGACTGCGAATCTGCTCGACCCGATCCCCGGGCCTCTGCGCGATCGGATGGAGATCATTCACCTCACCGGGTACACGGACGAGGAGAAGCTGAACATCGGCCAGCGCTTCCTGGTGCCGCGTCAGCGCACCGCGAACGCGCTCGGTGAGTCAGCGCCGGCCTGGGACGATGCCGCGGTTCTCAGTGTGATCCAGGGCTACACTCGTGAGAGCGGAGTTCGAAATCTGGAGCGTGAGATCGGGACAGTCTACCGGAAGGTCGCGACGCGCCTGGCCGCAGACGAGTCTGTTCCGGCGGCGATAACTCCCGAGCTTGTGCGGGAATACCTGGGCCGCCCTCGATTTTTCTACGAAGAGCTCGAGACGCGCACGGCGCAGCCCGGAGTTGCCATCGGTGTTGGCGTGTCGGCGGTTGGCGGGGACATCATGTTCATCGAGACGACCTCGATGGATGGCCGCGGCAACATGACGATTACTGGCCAACTTGGGGATGTAATGCGGGAGTCCGCGCAGGCAGCCATGTCGTTCGTCCGGTCGCGAGCACGAGACCTTGGCATCGACTCTGGGCGGTTCAAGGATCTGGATATCCATATCCACGTTCCGGCCGGCGCGACACCGAAGGATGGACCATCGGCTGGTGTTGCGCTGACGGTGGCGCTCGTCTCGCTCCTGACCGGTATTCCCACTAACGAGAACGTCGCTATGACCGGCGAAGTCTCACTACGTGGTCAGATTCTTCCGGTTGGTGGAATCAAGGAGAAGGCGCTCGCGGCGCACCGAGCTGGCGTCACGACGTTCATCCTGCCGCGTCGCAACGAGGGTGACCTCGACGACCTGCCGGCCGGTCTACGGGACGAGTTGCGGTTTGTGCTCGTTGACACGATCGATGACGCGCTCGATGTCGCGATGCCTCAGTCATTCCAGCAGCAGCGGGCTGCCACGGCGCCGCCGATCGGCATTCCCGACGACGAGCGTATGGTGGCGCACGTGAGTGCGTAGGAACACCCCACAGTTATCAACTCCGGGGCACGAGGGGCGGCGACAGAGCCGCCCCTCGTGTTGTTGTTTGACAGAGGAAATCAGGAGTTGTCGCGTGACAGTCGAGCCTGTTGAACAAGCGCCACAAATGGCTTGAGGTGTTCGGGGCGTTCGCGGAACATCATCTCCGGATGCCACTGAACGCCGAGGATCCACCGGCCGGCTGACGCAGAGACAGACTCCACGATCTCGTCGGGGGCAACCGCGTCGATCGATAAGCCGGGGGCGATGTCCTTCAACGCCTGGTGGTGGAACGAGTTGACCTCGATCGTGTCTGCCTCATACGTGCGTGCAAGGACCGACCCGGGAGTAACCGCCACCGTGTGCCCCGGTTCCTCCTTACGGATGCCTTGCTCCTGTTGCCGGTGTTCGATCTCCGTCGAATATTGGCCGGGGATGTCCTGGATGAGCGTGCCGCCGAGCGCAACGTTCAACACCTGGACGCCGCGACAGATACAGAGCGTGGGAATATCGCGGGCGACCGCCTCTCGGGCGAGTGCCAACTCGAGCGCATCGCGCCCCGGGTGGATGCCGTAGGTGGCCTCATGCAGGGTGTCGTCGCCGTAGAGTATCGGGTCGATATCGCCACCACCACTCAGGAGCAACCCGTCGACGATCGAGAGAATCTCATCGATGTTGCCGGCCTGTGGCGGGATAACGAGCGGCACCCCGCCGGCCGCTTCCACCGCCTCCGTGTAGGTCGTCGAGATCGCGTATCGATCGAAGGAACCGTGCGGCTGGGAATCCTCCATAGGGGATGGTGTGATGCCAATCACTGGCTTTCGTTGAGGCATACTGTCCGATTCCTCCTCGTGTCAAAACGGGCGATGATCCATGAGGATCCATCGTACCGTGGAGTTGGGAGGAATAGTAGACGTGGGCGGTCGTTCGCGATATACTGCGTGTCGCAAGGCCGGTGTGGGCGCTGCCCGAGCGCCGTGGCCGCTGGTCGCGTTTCGTACGGGTGCCGAAAGTCCCCTTGACACTCTCGTGAGTGCGAGATAGACTGCTCGGTGCGCTTGACGAGGTCTTGCGTGGCCCCGATCTTTCGGGGCAGAGCACCTTGCCAACTGAGCCGTGATGCCAACGTGCGGGCGAGTGACTAATGTGGAGTGGGGTCTGTGTGCTGAAGTCAGGCACAGAATCACGAAGCAGGACACGAGTCACCGGGGCGCAGTGATGCGTAGCCGGGACGAGTCATGATGGAGAGTTTGATCCTGGCTCAGGATAAACGCTGGCGGCGTGCCTAATGCATGCAAGTCGAACGGGAGCGCCTTCGGGCGTCGACCGTGGCGGACGGGTGAGGAGCGCGTAGCTAACCTGCCCAGGTGTGGGGGATAGGCCTCGGAAACGGGGTGTAAGACCGCATACGCTCATCTCTGGGGACGGAGGTGAGGAAAGGCCCTTTCGGGGGTCGCGCCTGGAGGGGGCTGCGTCCGATTAGCTAGTTGGTGGGGTAATGGCTTACCAAGGCGGTGATCGGTCGCTGGTCTGAGAGGACGACCAGCCACACGGGGACTGAGACACGGCCCCGACTCCTACGGGAGGCAGCAGCAAGGAATTTTCCGCAATGGGCGAAAGCCTGACGGAGCAACGCCGCGTGCGGGAGGACGCCCTTCGGGGTGTAAACCGCTTTTCGGGGGGACGAAGGAAGTGACGGTACCCCCGGAAGAAGGCCCGGCTAACTACGTGCCAGCAGCCGCGGTAAGACGTAGGGGCCGAGCGTTGTCCGGAATTACTGGGCGTAAAGGGCGCGCAGGCGGCCGGTCGCATCGGCGGTGAAAGCCCCCCGCTCAACGGGGGAGGGTTCGTCGAGATGGACTGGCTGGAGGCAGGGAGAGGGCGGTGGAATTCCGGGTGTAGTGGTGAAATGCGTAGAGATCCGGAGGAACACCAGTGGCGAAGGCGGCCGCCTGGACCTGACCTGACGCTGAGGCGCGAAGGCGTGGGGAGCGAACGGGATTAGATACCCCGGTAGTCCACGCAGTAAACGATGGGCACTAGGTGTGGCGGGAGTTGACCCCTGCCGTGCCGGCGCTAACGCAGTAAGTGCCCCGCCTGGGGAGTACGGCCGCAAGGCTAAAACTCAAAGGAATTGACGGGGGCCCGCACAAGCAGCGGAGCGTGTGGTTTAATTCGACGCAACGCGCAACACCTTACCAGGGCTTGACGTCCACCGAATCCTCCTGAAAGGGAGGAGTGCCTTCGGGAGCGGTGAGACAGGTGCTGCATGGCTGTCGTCAGCTCGTGTCGTGAGATGTTGGGTTAAGTCCCGCAACGAGCGCAACCCTCGTCGCTAGTTACCATGGTGTGTCTAGCGAGACTGCCGGACCAAACCGGAGGAAGGTGGGGATGACGTCAAGTCAGCATGGCCCTTACGCCCTGGGCGACACACACGCTACAATGGCCGGGACAGTGGGCTGCCAAGCGGTAACGCGGAGCCAATCCCCCAAACCCGGTCTCAGTTCAGATTGAGGGCTGCAACTCGCCCTCATGAAGGCGGAGTTGCTAGTAACCGCGGATCAGCATTGCCGCGGTGAATATGTTCCCGGGCCTTGTACACACCGCCCGTCACGTCATGGAAGCCGGCAACACCTGAAGTCGGTGGGCCAACCGCAAGGAGGCAGCCGCCGAGGGTGGGGTTGGTGACTGGGACGAAGTCGTAACAAGGTAGCCGTAGCGGAAGCTGCGGCTGGATCACCTCCTTTCTAGGGAGCCGGATCCGGGTCTCGAGTCATCGAGGACGGATCCCTTCCAGGTCAACGGTCGCACCGCGAGTCACCCGCCGCCGTCATCCACCATCCCACGCCTGACGAGCCCCGGCACAAACCGGGGGGAGGGCCTGGGCGGATGGGGTCGGACGGGGAGGGGCGACCACACACTGACCGCAGACACTGAATCCGCTTTTCAAGTTTCTGGTTCGCACGGGGGCATCACGGCTCAGTTGGCACGGCGCCAGCGCGTGGCTTCAGCCGGAGCCACGGCCTGGGGGCGTTTAGCTCAGCTGGTTAGAGCACACCCCTGATAAGGGTGAGGCCCGTGGTTCGAGTCCACGAACGCCCACCGCTGTTCCCGGACAGGGAAGGCGGGCGGCGAGTGGAGTCGTCGAGACGGGGCTGTAGCTTAGTTGGGAGAGCGCCGCCTTTGCACGGCGGAGGTCCGGGGTTCGAATCCCCGCAGCTCCACCGGCACCTTACCAAGTGGAGGATGCGCGCGACGACAGCCAAGCCGGGCTGTCGATCGTGTGAGGACTGCTGGCAGGTGGCCGGCGTGGTCGACCGGGTGGCCGGGAGACGCGCGAGGCGCGTGCTGGTGGTGGAGAGAACGTGGGACGCGGGAGACGAAGAAGAACCGCGTCGAAGGCACACGGTGGATGCCTTGGCGCCTGCGGCCGATGAAGGACGTGGCCACGCGACGATACGCCTCGGGGAGCGGCGGGCACGCAATGATCCGAGGATGTCCGAATGGGGCAACCCGGCGGAGGTGGACCTCCGTCATCCCCGGCTGAACACATAGGCCGGGTGAAGGGCACCGGGGGAAGTGAAACATCTGAGTACCCCGAGGAAAAGAGAGTATTCCCGGAGTAGTGGCGAACGAAACGGGAGAAGCCGAAACCAGACGGCTGGCACAGCCTGCCGGCGATGGTCGTCTGGGGTTGGACGGGCCTGGAGCGGGGGCGGCAGCACCCGCACCGAGTTATCAATCCGCCGCTTACCCGAAGGCCACTGGAACGGGCCACCGAAGAGGGCGAGCGTCCCGTAGGGGAAAAGCGACGGACTCGGTCAGGAATCCGGGAGTACGGCGGGACACGTGATATCCCGCCGGAAGCAGGGGGGACCACCCTCCAAGGCTAAATACCGCAGGCGACCGATAGCGAACAGTACCGTGAGGGAATGGTGAAAAGCACCCCGGCGCGGGGAGTGAAATAGATCCTGAAACCGTGTGCCGACATACTGTCAGAGGCTGTTGCCCGGCCTACGGGACGGGCAGGCTGATGGCGTGCTTTTTGTAGAACGAACCGGCGAGTGACCGTCTGTGGCGCGGTTGAGGGAGTGATACCCGGCGCCAGAGGGAAACCGAGTCCGAACAGGGCGAGCGATAGCTTCGGCTATCACGTCGCGGGCGGTCGACCCGAAACCAGGTGATCTACCCATGGCCAGGGTGAAGCGCGTGTAAGAGCGCGTGGAGGCCCGCACCGACGTCTGTTGCAAAAGGCGCGGATGAGCTGTGGGTAGGGGTGAAATGCCAAGCGAACCTGGAGATAGCTGGTTCTCCCCGAAATGGCTTTAGGGCCAGCCTCGATGTCAGGCGACGCCGGAGGTAGAGCACTGGATGGGCGATGGGGCTTCCCGCTTACTGACCCCAACCAAACTCCGAATGCCGGCGCCGATCCATCGGGAGTGAGACGGCGGGAGCTAAGTTTCGTCGTCGAGAGGGAAACAGCCCGGACCGCCGGCTAAGGTCCCCAAGTCTGGCCTAAGTGGACAAGGCTGTCAGCGTGCACAGACAACCAGGAGGTTGGCTTAGAAGCAGCCACCCTTGAAAGAGTGCGTAATAGCTCACTGGTCGAGTGCGCTGGCGCCGACAATGTACCGGGGCTCAAGGCCAGCACCGAAGCCGCGGATAGGATGCAGCAATGCATCGTATGGTAGGGGAGCGTCGTCGTCAGCAGAGAAGGTCGAGCGGGAGCACGGCTGGAGCGGCGACGAGTGCGAATGCCGGTATGAGTAGCGCAAGGGCGGTGAGAATCCGCCCCACCGAATGCCCAAGGGTTCCGCAGCCATGCTGATCAGCTGCGGGTGAGTCGGGCCTAAGCCGAGGCCGCAAGGCGTAGGCGATGGACAACGGGTGAATATTCCCGTACCACAGATCCCCGTTACGAGCGATGGGGGGACGCAGGGCGGCAGGCCCAGCGGAGCAATCCGTCCAAGCCGGTAGGGAGCCGCGGGAGGCAAATCCCCCGCGACGATGACCGAGAGGCGATGGCGAGGTCGGGGGACACCCCGGCCAAGTGGGTTGGGCCTGAACTGCCAGGAAAAGCCTCTAGCCAGGTGATCTGTGCCCGTACCGCAAACCGACACAGGTGGGCAGGTCGAATAGACCAAGGTGGACGGGAGACCCCTCGTTAAGGAACTCGGCAAATTACCACCGTAACTTCGGGAGAAGGTGGGCCCCGGTACCGTGATGGTTCCTCGCGAACCGGAGCGGGAGGGGGTTGCAGTGAAGCGGCCCAGGCGACTGTTTACCAAAAACACAGGTCTCTGCGAACGGGAAACCGGACGTATAGGGGCTGATGCCTGCCCAGTGCCGGAAGGTTAAGGGGAGGGGTTCACGCTCTGAACCGAAGCCCCGGTAAACGGCGGCCGTAACTATAACGGTCCTAAGGTAGCGAAATTCCTTGTCGGGTAAGTTCCGACCCGCACGAAAGGCATAACGATCTGGGCGCTGTCTCAACGAGGGACCCGGTGAAATTGAACTGTCCGTGAAGATGCGGACAACCCGCGGCAGGACAAAAAGACCCCGTGGAGCTTTACTCCAGCTTGCCATCGGGCGTAGATCTGGCTTGTGTAGGATAGGTGGGAGCCAATGAACCCGGGACGCCAGTCCCGGGGGAGGCGGCGGTGAAATACCACTCTGGCCAGGTCGGCGCTCTCACCTGCGGCCGTTATCCGGCGCGGGGACAGTGGCTGGCGGGGAGTTTGACTGGGGCGGTCGCCTCCTAAACAGTAACGGAGGCGCCCAATGGTCCCCTCAGGCCGGATGGAAATCGGCCGGAGCGTGCACTGGCAGCAAGGGGGCTTGACTGCGAGGGTGACCACCCGAGCAGGGACGAAAGTCGGGCAGAGTGATCCCACGGTCCCGCGTGGAAGGGCCGTGGCGTAACGGATAAAAGCTACCCCGGGGATAACAGGCTGATGTTGCCCAAGAGTCCATATCGACGGCAGCGTTTGGCACCTCGATGTCGGCTCGTCTCATCCTGGGGCTGGAGGCGGTCCCAAGGGTTGGGCTGTTCGCCCATGAAAGAGGTACGCGAGCTGGGTTCAGAACGTCGTGAGACAGTTCGGTCTCTATCCGCCGTGGGCGCATAGAAGGTTGCGGGGGGCTGGCCCTAGTACGAGAGGACCGGGCTGGACAGACCGCTGGTGTGCCAGTTGTCGGACATCCGGCAGCGCTGGGTAGCTACGTCTGGCAGGGATAACCGCTGACAGCATCTAAGTGGGAAGCCCACCCCAAGATGAGCCTTCTCATCATTACAGAGTAAGACCCCCGGAAGACGACCGGGTTAAGAGGCGGCCGGTGGACAGCGGGTAACCGACTGGAGCCAAGCCGTCCTCATGGTCGAGGGCGGTTCTTCTTCCCCCTCCCACACACACACCCCACCCCACTCTCCACCACCACCACCGCCCACGCGCGTCTCCCGACCACCACGGCAAACCCACGCCATCTATACCACCACCAACTGACGAGCCGGGGGTGGGCGTGGCCCAGAGCGCCCGGGCCCCACCCCGTCCCATCCCGCACCGGGTCGTGCCCCCGGGCAGCGCCGGAGAGTACTGCGCGGGCAACTGCGTGGGAGGCGAGGCCGTCGCGCCCACCCCCGACTCGTCATCACCAACACCCACCCTCACACACACGCATCCACCACCACCACCGCGGGGTGGAGCAGCGGCAGCTCGTTGGGCTCATAACCCAAAGGTCGCAGGTTCGAATCCTGCCCCCGCTACTACCTAC